>JASLAX010000201.1 GCA_030146875.1 Longimicrobiaceae bacterium | reverse complement strand
GGGCGGGCGGGCGGCGCGCGCCCGCCCACCCCGAGCCGCCGAGGACGCGCCCGATGTACCTGATCCTGACCCGCTACGTGAAGCCCGTGGAAGAGGTGGACGCTGCCATCCCCGCGCACCGCGCCTACCTGGACGGGCTCTACGCCTCCGGCAAGCTCCTCTGCTCCGGCCCCCGCGTTCCCCGCACCGGAGGCGTGATCGTCGCGCTGGTGGACAGCGAGGTGGAGGCCACCAAGATCGTCGCGGACGACCCGTTCTTCACCGGCGGGATCGCGGAGTACGACCTGGTGCGCTTCGAGCCGGTGAAGCACGCCCCCGTGCTGGAGTCGGTGCTGGCCGGCGGCTGAGCGCCGCGCCGTTGCTCGGAATTCGCGCGGCGGCTATCTTTTCGGGCTTTCGCAGCCGAACCGAACCCCACCCGTCACCGACGCCGGAGGTGCCCCGTGGCCGGGCATAGCAAGTGGGCGCAGATCAAGCGCAAGAAGGCCGTCACCGACCAGCGCCGCGCGGCGAGCTGGACCAAGCTCATCCGCGAGATCACGGTCGCGGCCAAGCTGGGCGGCGGCGACCCGGACGGGAACCCGCGCCTGCGCCTGGCGGTGGACACCGCCCGCGGCGCCAACATGCCCAACGAGAACATCGACCGCGCCATCAAGAAGGGCACGGGCGAGCTGGAGGGGGTCTCGTACGAGGAGATCACCTACGAGGCGTACGGCCCCGGCGGCGTGGCCATCATGATCGACACCCTCACCGACAACGCCAACCGCACGGTGGCGGACATCCGCCTCCGCCTCTCCCGCAACGGCGGCAACCTGGGCACCACCGGCTCGGTGGCGTACATGTTCGACCGCCGCGGGCAGATCGTGGTGGACGCGTCCCGCTTCGACGAGGGCGCGCTGATGGAGGCGGCGCTGGACGCCGGCGCGCTGGACATGGAGGTGGAGGAGGAGGCCTACACGGTCCTGACGGAGCCCAACGACTTCGGCGCCGTGCGTGACGCGCTGCGCGCCGCGGCGATCGAGTGGGAGAGCGCGGAGCTGGCCATGGTCCCCAAGAGCACCGTGAAGGTGGAGGGGAAGGAGGCCGAGAAGCTGCTCAAGCTCCTGGACGCCCTCGAGGACTCCGACGACGTGCAGAAGGTGTACTCCAACGCGGACGTGGATGAAGACAGCCTCGGCGACGGCTGAGGAGGCGGCGGTGGCGGGCGCGGCGGCCGGCTCCGCGGGAACGCCGCGCGCGAGGGCGTCGCTGGTGCTGGGGGTGGACCCCGGCACCGCCGTCACCGGCTACGGCGTCGTCGCCCGCGCGGGCGACGGCGCCCTTTCGTTGGTGGAGTGCGGCGTGATCCGCACCGAGGCCCGCGCGCCCCTTCCGGAGCGCCTGCGCGACATCCACCTGGGCATCGTGGAGGTGATCGGGCGCGTGCACCCCGCGGTGCTGGCGGTGGAGGGCGTCTTCTACGCCAAGAACGTCCGCACCTCCGTGGTCCTGGGCCACGCGCGCGGGGCCATCCTGCTGGCCGCGGCGCTCAACGGGCTGGAGGTGGCGGAGTACCCGCCGGCGGAGGTCAAGGCCGCCGTGGTCGGCGCGGGGCGGGCCACCAAGGACCAGGTGGGGCTGATGGTGCAGCGCCTCCTGAAGCTGCGCGACGTGCCGAAGCCGCACGACGCCGCGGACGGCGTCGCCATCGCCCTCACCCACTGCTTCCGCGGCTTCGGCCCGACCGCGGCCACGGCCCCCTTTGACCTGAGACGGATGATCGGAAAGCTGGGAGGCTCGCGTTGATCTCGCGCGTGCGCGGGGAGCTCACCGTCCGCGACCTGGAGCGGGTGGAGGTGATGACGGCCGGCGGCGTGGGCTACGAGATCGCCATCCCCACCACGGTCTTCGAGCGGCTGCCGCGGCTGGGTGAGCAGGTCACCCTGCGCACCTACCACCTGGTGCGCGAGGACGCGGTGATGCTCTTCGGCTTCCTGGACGAGACGGAGAAGTCGGTCTTCGTCCGCCTGCTCACGATCAACGGCGTGGGCCCGCGGCTGGCGCTGGCGATGCTGTCGTCCATGACGGCGGAATCGGTGGTGCGCGCCGTGCGCGAGCGGAACGTGGCGGCGCTCACCGCCGTCTCCGGGGTGGGGAAGAAGACGGCGGAGCGCGTGGTGCTGGAGCTCACCGGCAAGCTGGACGACATCGCCCTGGCCGCCGGCTCGCTGGGCCAGCGCGCCCCCGCGGCGGAGGAGGCCCTGCGCGCCCTCACGGCCCTCGGCGTGACGACGGCGGACGCGGACCGGGCGGTGCGCGCCGTGGTGCAGGAGAAGGGCAGCCTCTCCGCGTCCGACCTGATCCGCGAGGCGCTGGCGCGGCTGAAGTAGAGACCTCACACGACCTCCGCCGGGGGAGGCCCTCACCGGGCGGGCTCGGGCGGCGCCGGTGCCTTCCCTCGGCCTCTTGGGAGCCCGCCACCCTCTCCCGCAAGCAGGAGAGGGAACGGTATGGGCTCGACGATCCGACGCTGCCGGATCCGCGGGGTGGAGTCCCGGAGGGACGATTGTCGTATCCAACCGGGGGCTTTACGCCCCCGGTCGGCAGACGCGGCCCCATGCACGCCGCCGATCGTCTCCGTTGACGCGCGTTTCTATTCGGATTATCCATTGAGCCGCTCGGCGCCCGCCAGCGCCGACGAGACCTTCCGTCGTCCCCCTCCGAACCGCCGCGCCTGCCTCCTCGCGGCTCCATCCGACACCCTCCCCATCCGGCTCCCATGACGATCCGCGGGATCGTGGTACGCGTGCTCGCCATGCTCCCCGCGGCGCTGCTGCTGGGGGTGGCGGGCTGCGGCGAGGCCAGGCCGCCGGCCGAATCTCCGGCGGAGGTGCATCCCCTGAAGCTGGACGCGAGCCGCTGGGTGCCGGTGGCGAACCCCCCGACGTCGCCGTACGCCGCCCTGCACGTGGACACGGCCGGGACCACCCGCCAGCACGGGTTCCGCGTGGCGTGGGTGCGGAAGCGGCTGCGCCGCCCAGTGACCGCCGGCCGCGCGCACGACACCGTCATCGATCGCTGGGAGATCGACTGCGGCAGCCGGAGCTGGGACTCTGACGAGCACGTGCTGGTTCACGACGGTGCCGAGGTCGCCTGGGAGGCGAAGCCGGGCGGGGTGGAGTTCGCGAAGCCCGGCACCATCGAGAGCAACGTCCTGGACCTGGTGTGCCTCGTCGAGCGCTGACGCCGCCTCCTTGTCCCCTCCGAAGTCGACCATCCCGTTCGGATCCACCTGCCTCCCCCACGACACGGATGACACGGAAACGCCGCATCTTCCGCGGGCTGTTCCTCGCGCTGGGCATCTCGGCCGTCGGCTACGCCGGGTACCGCGTGCTGGAGCGGCGCGACCTGTCGGGCTCGTGGACCGGAGACGTGCAGGAGTACAAGCCCGCCGGCGGAGGGATCGCGTGGCGCGGGACCATCAGCCTGTGGAAGGAGTCCGGACGATGGACGGGGAGCTTCCACCGCGAGGACTGGCACCTGCGGCGGCAGGTGTGCGCCGGCGGGCTGGAACTGGTGTCGTCGGGCAAGGACGGGCACCTGTTCCGGGAGCATCCCTCCACCTGCGGCACGGGCGGCACGCTCCGGGTGAAGCGGCTGTGGTCGGGCCTGCGGGTGTGGGGGCCGCGGCCGGGGGCGGCGCCGGAGAACCTTCCGAACGTGCTGCACAGGCTCGACTTTCCCGACGAGCCCAGGTGGCGCGTGACGGGCGCGGAGCCCGCGCTCCGCGTGGGAGGGACGGTACGAGGCGAGCTCGCTCCACCGGATCCCGAGGCACGAGCCGTCGGGTGGATCGACACGTACCGCTACCTGGGCGAGCCGGGCAAGCCGGTCGTGCTCGTCCTGCGCTCGGACGAGTTCGTGCCCCAGCTCGACTGGCGCGCGCAGATGGGCGGACGCTGGTTCCAGCCGCGGGACCCCGGAGCCCAGGAGCGCCCGTCCCCCAGCGAGCTGCGGATCACGGTGGTCCCGGACGAGCGGGCGGCGTACTACGGGATCGTCGTCAACACCAACCGGAGCGTGCACGACCGCCCCTATCCGGAGAAGACCCTCAAGTCGGGCGCGTACACGCTTTCCATCGACCCGGCGCCGCACTCCGGGGCGTGGGTGGAGCCCGACAGCACGCCGTTCGTCCGTGCCGGCGAGCGGGTGCGCGGGGAGCTGCGCCAGGACGGCCCCCGGGGAGCCAACTACCACGCCGACTACGTCTACCGAGGGCGCGCGGGGGAGCTGCTGCGCGCGGTGGTCGTCTCCGACTCGATCGACGCCTTCGTGCAGATCGGGCGGGTGCGCCCGGGTGGCGTCTTCGTGTCCCTGAGGGAGAACGACGATGCGCAGGGCGCGGGGACGAACGCCGTCACGGAGCTCAGGCTTCCCGAGGACGGCCCCTACGTCGTGCGGGCCAGCATGACCCCGTGGTACCCCGGCGGTCCGTTCGAGCTGCGCGTCACCAGCCGGTAGGGCGTCGCCGGGCGACCTCCGTTCGTCCGGACGTCGCACGGACCCGCCGCCTCGCGGGAGGGGCTGCAGCGGCGGCCTCTCCGTCTCCCACACGATCCGGGAAGCGGCTCGCCCAGCGGAGATAGAGCCCTCGCGGAACCGGCGTGGTGGAGTCCCGGAGGGACGACTGCCGTTCTCCGCCGGGGGCTTTGCGCCCCCGGACGAAGCCGGACGCACGCCCAGGTCGCCACCCCTCCCGACGAGGCGATCGCTCCCACGCGCGCGGCCGCGAGCCTGCGAGCCGACGCCTGCTCCCGCAGGGGTGCCGGCGGCCTGCTGATCGTCTTCGCCAACTCCGTCCACACAGGCACGGCCCTCCCGCGCGGGAGGGCCGTTCGCGTTCTCGCCGTTCCACCCGCAAGGTGGCAGACTCCGAACAAAGTCCGTACATTGGAGTTGCGAGAGAGCACGGTTCCCACAGCGCCCACGCCGATGTCCCAGCAGCAACCACGTTCCGAGATCACCACGCCCGAGCCGCTGGCCGACGAGGAGACCAGCGAGCTCTCCCTGCGGCCGCAACGGCTGGCGGAGTTCATCGGGCAGGAGAAGGTCAAGGAGTCGCTGCAGATCGCGGTGGACGCGGCGCTCAACCGCAAGGAGCCGCTGGACCACACGCTCTTCTACGGCCCGCCCGGGCTGGGGAAGACCACGCTGGCGCTGCTCATGGCGCGGGAGCTGGGCGTGAGCATCAAGATCACCGCCGCCCCGGTGCTGGAGAAGCCGGCGGACCTGGTGCGCGAGCTCACGACGCTGCGCGAGGGCGACATCCTGTTCATCGACGAGATCCACCGCCTGCGCCCCGTCATCGAGGAGTTCCTGTACCCCGCGATGGAGGACTGGCGGATCGACGTGCGCCTGAGCGACGGCCCGCACGCGCAGATGATCTCCATGCCCATCGAGAAGTTCACGCTGATCGGGGCCACCACGCGCTACGGCCTGCTCACGCCGCCCATGCGCGCGCGCTTCGGCATCGTGCAGCGGCTGCACTACTACCCGGTGGAGCACCTGGCCTTCGTCGTCGAGCGGACGGCGGAGATCCTGGGCGTGGGCTGCGACAAGGACGGGGCGATGGAGATCGCGCGGCGCTCGCGGGGGACCCCGCGCGTGGCCAACCGGCTGATGCGCCGCGTGCGCGACTACGCCCAGGTGCGCGCCGACGGCCACATCGACCGGCGCGTGGCCGACGCGGCGCTGCAGATGCTGGACGTGGACGAGTTCGGGCTCGACGAGATGGACACGCGGGTGCTGCGCTCGCTGATCGAGCAGTTCGGCGGCGGCCCGGTGGGCCTCAACACCCTGGCCGTGGCCATCGGGGAGGACGCGGGGACGCTGGAGGAGGTGTACGAGCCCTTCCTGATCCAGAACGGCTTCCTGATGCGCACCCCGCGCGGGCGGGTGGCCACCCCGCTGGCGTACCGCCGCTTCGGCTATGCGCCGCCGGTGGAGAGCGCGGACACGGCCGGCGCCGGGTGGACGCCGCCCACCCCGCCGCAGCGGACGCTCTTCGACGCGTGAGCGAGCCGGGCCGCCTCACCGCCGACTACGACTTCCACCTGCCGCCGGAGCGGATCGCGCAGGTCCCCTCCGCACAGCGCGACGCCTCCCGCCTGCTGGTCGTCGACCGCGCGACCGGAGCGCTCTCCCACCGCCGCTTCGCGGACGTGGTGGAGTACGTTCAGCCCGGCGACGCGCTGGTCCTCAACGAGACCCGCGTCTTCCCGGCGCGCCTGCTGGGGCGCAGGGCGAGCGGGGCCGAGGCGGAGGTCCTGCTCCTGCACCCGTCGCCGGACGGCGACGAGACGCTGTGGACCGCGCTGGTCCGCCCCGGCGCCAAGCTCAAGGCCGGCAGGACCGTCGAGGTGGCCCCCGACCTGTCGGTGGAGGTCGTGGCGTCGCTGCCGTCGGGCGAGCGCGTCGTGCGCATCCACACCCCGCTCCCCCTCTCGGAGGCGCTCGACCGCCACGGGCAGGTCCCGCTTCCGCCGTACGTGGACCGCGCGGCGACGGAGGAGGACCGAGAGCGCTACCAGACCGTCTTCGCGCGCGAGCGCGGATCCGTGGCGGCTCCGACGGCGGGGCTCCACTTCACGCCCGCGCTCCTCGACCGCCTGCGGGAGAAGGGCGTCCGCGTGGTCACGCTCGTCCTGCACGTCGGGGTGGGCACCTTCCGCCCCGTGGAGGTGGAGGACCCCGGCGAGCACCGCATGCACCTGGAGTGGTACCGCGTCCCCCCCGAGGCGGCGGAGGCGATCAACGGCGTCCGCGCGGGCGGCGGCCGCGTCTGGTCGGTCGGGACCACCGTGACGCGCACGCTGGAGACGGTGGCGGACGAGGGCGGCGTCGTCCACGCGGGCGAGGGGTGGACGGACATCTTCCTCCGCCCGCCGTACCGGTTCCGCGCCGTGGACGGCCTGGTCACCAACTTCCACCTCCCGCGCTCCACCCTGCTGATGCTAGTGGCCGCGCTCGTCGGCTACGACCTGACCATGCGCGCGTACGCGGAGGCGATCGCGGAGGGCTACCGCTTCTACTCCTACGGCGACGCGATGCTCATCCTGTGAGGGTGGGACGGCGGACGAAGAGAAGAGGCCCCGGAGCGCGTGCTCCGGGGCCTCTTCGTTCCGACCCGTCCGGGGCGAGGACTACTCGGCCAGGAGCGCGCCGCCGTGGCAGGTGTACGTGATCAGCCCGCCGGGGCAGAGGTGCTCCACGAGCGAGTCGAGCGTGGTGGTGCAGGCGACGGCGAACGAGGTCTCGACGTGGGCCGAGGAGGTCTCGTACGAGGCAACCGAAAGGTCGTCGAGGCTGAGTCGCAGCATGGGTCGTTCCTGGATTGGGGGGGGGTGGAGTGGGATCCCCTAACCTATGCGCATCGTCGCCCCGCGTCAAGAAGCGACGGAAAAGGTAAGGGCGCCCCATCCACCCTCCGTTTTCGCATCCAGACCCGGGAAGCCTCGCGCCGCCGCGGCGCCGGGACCGCCATCCCCGCTGCGCCGGGCCGGGGAGCGTCGGTGGAGGCTGCGAACGCCGGCCGGAGCTTCTCCAGGCGCGGACGAGCACGGCCGGAGCGTCGTCGGCCGGGACCGCCCGCAAGCCGGAAGGGCGGGGCGGGGGCCGGCACGCGGCGCCCGCCCCGCCTTGCTTTTCCGGGCCCGCGGCCACAGGTTACGCGCTCGGCGGGGCACCCCCGGCCGCGCCGCGCGCGCGCCCGGGAGCCCCGGCAGGGGAACCACCGGCGCGGGGAGTGCACGCTGTTCGAGTTCCGGATCCACGCCACCGAGGGCGCCGCGCGCGCCGGAACGCTCAGCCTTCCCCACGGGGAGGTGGAGACGCCGGTGTTCATGCCCGTGGGCACCCAGGCGACGGTCAAGACGCTCACCCCCGAGGAGGTGCGCGGGCTGGGCGCGCGGATCATCCTGGGGAACACGTACCACCTGTACCTGCGCCCCGGGCACGACGTGGTGCGCGAGATGGGCGGGCTGCACCGCTTCCAGGGGTGGGACGGACCCATCCTGACCGACTCGGGCGGCTTCCAGGTGTTCTCCCTCTCCGACATCAGCCGGATCGAGGAGGAGGGCGTCACCTTCCAGAGCCACATCGACGGCTCGCCGCACCTGTTCACCCCCGAGCGGGTGATGGAGATCGAGCGGGCCCTGGGCGCCGACGTGATCATGGCGTTCGACCAGTGCCCCCCCGGGCAGGCGAGCCACGCGCTCGCCACCGAGGCCTACCAGCGCACGCTGCGCTGGCTGGAGCGCTGCCGCGTGCACCTGGACGCGATTCGCGCGGAGGAGCCGGAGGGCCCCGCGCAGACGCTCTTCCCCATCGTGCAGGGGGGGATCCACGCCGACCTGCGCGTGGCCTCCGCGCGCGCCACGCTGGCGGCGGGCGACTGGGACGGCATCGCCATCGGCGGGCTGTCGGTGGGCGAGCCCAAGCCGGCCATGCACGCCATGCTGGAGGCGGTGGTCCCCGAGCTCACCCCGCGGCTGCCGCGCTACCTGATGGGCGTGGGGTACCCCGACGACCTGCTGGAGGCCATCTCGCGCGGGGTGGACATGTTCGACTGCGTGGCGCCCACCCGGAACGGGCGCAACGGCGCCGTGTGGATCGCGGGCGAGGGGCAGATCAACATCAAGGGGAACCGCTTCCGGACCGACGCCGGGCCGCTGGACCCCGACTGCGACTGCTACACCTGCCGCACCTACACGCGCGCCTACCTGCGCCACCTGTTCGTGGCGGGCGAGGCGCTGTGCATGCGGCTTCTCTCCATCCACAACCTCCGCTTCCTGGTGCGCCTGGGAGAGGAGTCGCGGCGCCGGATCCGGGAAGGCACCTTCGCCGCGTGGAGCGCGGAGTGGCTGGGCCGCTTCCGCGCCGCCCGCGCCCACACCTGACGACCAACCCCAAGGAGACCCGCCCGTGCTTGCGAGCATCGTGATCCTGCAGGCCGCACCGTCCGCCCCCGCGTGGATGTCGGCGCTGCCGATGGTCCTGATCATGGCCATCTTCTGGTTCCTGATCATCGTGCCCCAGCGCCGGCAGCAGAAGGCGCACAAGGCCATGGTGCAGTCCCTGAAGCGCGGCGACGAGGTGGTGACCGTCGGCGGGCTGGTGGGCGAGATCGTGGGGGTGAAGGACGACCTGATCAACCTGCGCACCGGCCAGGTGACCGTGGTGGTGGAGCGCGAGCGCATCGCCCGGCGCAAGGGCGGCGCCCCCGCGCCGGAGACCAAGTAGAGAGCCGATGGCGAAGCTCAAGATCGAGGAGCTGGGGGCCGAGGTCCTGCGCGAGCGCGCGGCCGAGGTCCCCGGGCCGGACCCGGAGCTGGACCGGCTGATCGAGGACATGTTCGAGACCATGTACGACGCCCGCGGCATCGGCCTGGCCGCGCCGCAGGTGGGCATCGCCCGGCGCGTGATCGTGGTGGACGTGAACGAGCCCGGCGTCGAGCCGTTCGCGCTGCTCAACCCGGTGATCGTGGAGTCCTCGCCCGACACCGACCGCGACGAGGAGGGGTGCCTGAGCATCCCCGGCCTGAGCGCCGTGGTGGAGCGGCCCGCCCGCGTGGTCGTGGAGGGCCTGGACCCCGCGGGAAAGCCCGTGCGCATCGAGGGCACCGAGATGCTGGGCCGCTGCCTGCAGCACGAGATCGACCACCTGGACGGCGTGCTGTTCCTGGACCGCCTCTCGCCCATCAAGCGCAAGATGCTGCTGTCCAAGTGGAAGAAGCGGGGATGAGGGTCCTTTTCTGGGGCACGCCGGAGTTCTCGCTCCCCGCGCTGCGCGCGCTGGAGGAGGAGGGCCACGACGTGGTCGGTGTGGTGACGCAGCCCGACCGCCCCCGCGGCCGCGGCCGGCAGACGACGGTCTCGCCGGTGAAGGCGGTGGCGGCGGAGATGGGCGTGCCGATCCTGCAGCCGGAGAAGGCGCGCGGGGAGGAGTTCATGGCCCAGGTGCGCGCCCTGGACCCGCAGATCTCCGTGGTCGTGGCCTACGGGCAGATCCTGAGGCCCGAGGTGCTGGAGCTTCCGCCGTGGGGCTCCATCAACATCCACGCGTCGCTCCTTCCCGAGCTGCGCGGCGCGGCGCCCATCCAGTGGGCCATCCTGCGCGGGCACCCCGTCTCGGGGGTCACCATCATGCGCATGGAGGCGGGGCTGGACAGCGGCCCCATGATCCTGCGCGTGGAGGAGCCCATCCGCGCCGACGAGTCGGCCAGCGAGCTGGCGGGGCGCCTGGCCGAGATCGGCGCCGAGGCGCTGGTGGAGGCGCTGGCGCTGATGGAGAACCGCACCGCGGCCCAGACGCCCCAGGACCACCACCGCGCCACCTACGCCCCCAAGATCGACCGGGAGACGGCGCGCATCGACTGGACGCGGCCGGCGGACGACGTGGCGCGCTGGATGCGCGGGATGGACGAGGTCCCCGGCGCCTGGAGCACGCTCGGCGCGGCGGGTGCCGTGAAGCTCTTCCGCCCCTGGGTGGAGGACCGCCCCGGGACCCCGGGCGAGGTGCTGGAGGCCAGCGAGGAGGGCGGCGTGCTGGTGGCCTGCGGGACCGGCTCCGTCCGCGTGCGCGAGGTGCAGCCGCCCGGGAAGCGCCGCATGCTGGCGGTGGAGTGGGTGCGCGGCCGCGGCGTGGCCGCCGGCGACCGCTTCGGGGACGAGCCCGCCGCGGCGTGATCCCGCCGCTGCACCTGGTCACCGACGACGCGGTCCTGGCCCGGCCGGGGTTCCCGCGCGACGCGGCGGCGGCGGTCGAGGCGGGCGGCGCGCGGGTGGCCCTCCACCTCCGCGGGCCCGGGACCGGGGGACGCCGGCTCCACGAGCTGGCCCTCGCGCTCCTCCCGGCGATCCGGGCCGCCGGGGCGGCGCTGCTGGTGAACGACCGGGTGGACGTGGCGCTCGCCTGCGGGGCGGACGGGGTCCAGCTCCGCGCCCGCGCCCTCTCCCCCGCGGACGCGCGGCGGCTCCTCGGGGCGGGCCCGCTGATCGGCGCCTCGGTGCACGACGCGGCGGAGGCGGGGCGGGCGGTCCGCGACGGCGCCGACTTCCTGCTCGTGGGGACGCTCTACGCCACGCCCTCGCATCCCGGGAGAGCGGGTACCGGCGTCGGCCTGGTCTCCGCGCTGGCGGGGCGGGGGAGGCCGGTGGTGGGGATCGGCGGCATCACGCGGGAACGCGTGCGGGAGGTCCGGATGGCGGGCGCGGCGGGAGTGGCCGTGCTGCGGGGCGCGTGGGACGCCGCGTCGGTCGCGGAGGCGGTGAGCGGGTACCTGAAAGCATGGAGCGAGCGGGATGGCTGACGCCACGATGACGGTGCGGATCAACGGACAGGAGCGCCAGGTCCCCGCGGGGATCTCCGTCTCCGGGCTGCTGGGCTTGCTGGAGCTGCTCCCCGGGATGGTCGTGGTGGAGCACAACGGCGAGATCCTGCGGAAGGACGCGCTCGCCAGCGCCCCCGTCGCCGCCGGCGACGCCCTGGAGCTCGTCCACTTCGTGGGGGGCGGCTGATCCTCCGCGGAGTGCGCGTCGTCACGCGGCGAGGGTACGACCTCCTCAACCACGCCACCACTCGGTTTGAGCACCAGCGGATTAAAAGTCCGTTGGTCTGGGGAGGGCTCCGCGGAGCGGTGATGAAGGGCGAACCGTGGCGTGGCCCCGTTGCGACGAGGCGAGGCACCGGCCGCACCGCCGGCCAGCGAATGAATTCGCCGGCTCGGACGACGAGAAAGTCCGCGGTGCGGACTCGCGTCCGCCGGAGCCGCGACGAAGGGCCACGATCCCGAGCACCCCTCCCCCCTCGTGGGGGAGGGGCAGGGGGTGGGGGGGGCAACCGCGGCTCCGGCCGGTGCCCGAGCATCGCCTGCGGATGAATTCGCGGCTATGAGAATCACGAAGTGCGCCTCCGCGGACTAGGGGTGCGGCAAGGCGAGACGGAGTCCCGCAGGGACGATTGCCGTTCTTAGCCGGGGGTTTTACACCCCCGGACCGCGGACGAAGCCGGAACTCAGCCGACGACCGTCACCCCTCTCCCCTTGTGGGAGAGGGGCCGGGGGTGAGGGGGGCCCGGCCGCCGGCGGAGCGAGCGTCGGCGGGGACGACGACCACGAGAGACGAAGGACTGAGGCATATGACCACGGCGACGACGGACGACGCGCGCATGGGGACCGCGATGGACGAGCCGCTGGTGATCGCGGGGCGGCCGCTGCGGTCGCGGCTGCTGGTGGGGACGGGGAAGTACCGCTCCAACACGGAGATGGTGAACGCCATCGAGGCGTCGGGGGCCGAGGTGGTCACCGTGGCCGTGCGCCGGGTGGACCTGGACCGCACCCGCGAGGAGGGCGTCCTGTTCCACCTGGACCCCGAGCGCTTCCTGCTCCTCCCCAACACGGCGGGCTGCTACACCGCCGAGGACGCGGTGCGCTACGCCCGCCTGGCGCGCGCCGCCGGCTTCACCAACTGGGTGAAGCTGGAGGTGATCGGCGACCAGGAGACGCTGCTCCCCGACGCCGAGGCCACCCTGCGCGCCGCGCGCGAGCTGGTGGCGGACGGCTTCCAGGTGCTGGCGTACACCAACGACGACCTGATCACCGCGCTGCGCCTGGAGGACGCCGGGTGCGCCGCGGTGATGCCGCTCGCCTCGCCGATCGGCAGCGGGCTGGGGCTGGTGAACCCGTACAACATCCGCACGATCAAGGCGCGCCTGAGCGTCCCCGTGATCGTGGACGCGGGTGTAGGCACCGCGTCGGACGCGGCGGTCACGATGGAGCAGGGCGTGGACGGCATCCTGATGAACACCGCGCTGGCCGAGGCGCGCGACCCCGTGCGCATGGCCCGCGCCATGGCGCTGGCGACCCAGGCGGGGCGGCTGGCGTGGCTCGCCGGGCGCATGCCGCGGCGCGAGCGGGCGGTGCCGTCGTCCCCCGCGGCGGGGATGCTCGACTGACCGGGTCCCGCCGATGAGCGGCGAGGTCACCGCCACGCGCCTGGCCGCGCTGGACGTGCTGCGCCGCGTGCGCCAGGGCGAGCTGGCGGACCGCGCTCTGGAGCGCGCCGCCGCGCGCCTGGAGCCGCGCGAGCACGGGTGGACGCAGGAGCTGGTCTACGGGACCTTCCGCCTGCGCGGCCGCCTCGATCACCTCCTCGCCCAGCTCGTGCGCGGCGGGGTGGAGTCGCTGGAGCCCGACGTGCTCGACGTCCTGCGCCTCGGGGCATACCAGCTCCTGGAGATGGGGAGCGTTCCGTCCTACGCCGCCGTCTCCCAGTCGGTGGAGCTGGTGCGCGTGGCGGGCTCGCCGCGGGCGTCCGGGCTGGTGAACGGGGTGCTCCAGGGCCTGCGCCGCAAGCGGGACGAGCTCGGCTTCCCCGACGCGGAGGCGGACGCGCTCGGGTGGATGACGACCTGGGGCTCGCACCCGCGCTGGCTGGCGGAGCGCTGGGTGGAGAGGTGGGGGGCCGAGGAGGCGCGCGCGCTGGTCGCCGCGAACGACGAGCGTCCGGAGCTGTACCTGCGCCCCGTCGGCATCTCGGCGGCGGACGCGGCGGAGCGGCTGGAGGCGGTGGGGATCGCGGCGGAGACGCTCCCGCTCTTTCCCGACTCGCTCCGCGTCCCCGCCCCGGCGACGGCGGTGGAGGCGCTGGCCGCCGTTCCCGCGGTGGTGCAGGACCCCGCGGCGGCGGCGGTGGTGCGCTACGCGGCGGCGCCCGAGGGCGGAGTGGCGGTCGACCTCTGCGCGGCGCCGGGGGGGAAGGCGATCGGCCTGGCCTCCACGGCGGGGCGGGTCGTGGCGGCGGACCTCTCCACGCGCCGGCTGGCGCGGGTGCGCGAGAACTCCGCGCGGCTGCCGCGGGGCGAGCGCGTGGGCGCCGTGGTGGCGGACGGGCGGATGCCGCCGCTGCGCAACGGCGCCGCGGACCTGGTGCTGATCGACGCGCCCTGCACGGGAACGGGGACCTTCCGCCGCCACCCGGACGGCCGCTGGCGGGTGACGCCGGCGGACCTGGCGACGCTCGCGGTCCTGCAGGCGGAGCTCCTGGACGCGGCCGCGCGCCTGGTGCGGCCCGGCGGCTGGCTGGTGTACGCGACGTGCTCGCTCGAACGGGAGGAGAACGAGGTGCAGATCGACGGCTTCCTGGCGCGACGCCCGGAGTTCGCGCCGGACCCGCCGGCCCGCGGGACCGACGCCGCCCTGATCGACGGCGCGGGGCGCCTGTGCGTGCTGCCGCAGCGGCACGGGGTGGACGGCGCCTTCGCGGCGCGGCTGCGGAGGCGGGCGTGAGCGTGGCCGGGGGCCCCGCCGCCAGGGCCGTGCGTCCCCCGAAGCCGCCCCGGCGGCCGGTGGACCGCACGCTCCTGAAGCGCGGCGCGGCGCTGGCCGCGGCGTTCTTCCTGGCGGGCTACCTCTTCACCTGGATCGTCTTCTTCCCGGGGTGGGGGCGGGACGCCATCGTGGCCGTTCCCGACCTGCGCGGCCGCCCCCTGGTGGGCGCCATCCGCCTGGCCGACGAGCAGGGGCTGGAGATGGAGCGGGGAAGCTCGCTGGCGCACCCGCGGGTGCCGCGCGGCTCCGTGCTGGCGCAGGTGCCCCTGCCGGGCGCCGAGGTCACCCGCGGCTCCACCGTGCGCGTGATCCTGAGCTCCGGCCCGGAGCGCCGGAAGGTCCCCGACATCAAGGGGCTGGGCCTGGACGGCGCGAAGGCGCTGCTGACCCGCTTCGGCTTCGTGCCCCGCACGCGCGAGGTGGCCAGCATGACGCCGCAGGGGCGCATCCTGGACAGCAAGCCGGCGGCGGGGACCGAGGCACCCGTCCCGTCGTACGTGGAGCTGACCATCAGCGCAGGGCCTCCGAAGGTGCTGGCGCCGGACGTGGTGGGGATGGACCGCGAGACGGCGCGGACCACGCTCTCCGTGGCCGGGCTGCGCTTCGGGGCCGTCCGCTGGGACTCCACCTCCACCGCGGCGGAGGGCACCGTCCTGGCGCAGCGGCCGGCGGCGGGGGACAGCATCCGCTCCGGCGGCGGCGTGGGCGTGACGCTCGCCGGCTTCCCGCCGCCCCCGCCGCCGGAGGCCGCGCCCGACACCCTGGCCACGTCGCCGGCGGGCGAGCCCACGCCGGCGGAGCCCGTGCCGGAGCCGGCTCCTCCCCCGGCGCAGCCCGCGAAGGAGTCGCGGCCGTGAGCGAGCAGCGCCGGCAGTGGGTGGTGGTGGGCGCCATCGTCGCCGTGCTGATCGCGCTGGTCACGGTGGCATACGGCTTCCGCGACCGCTTCCTTCCCGTGGAGGTGGGAACCCGCGCGCCCGACTTCACCGCCACGGACATGGCCGGGAAGCCGGTGTCGCTCAGCGACCTGCGCGGCCAGGTGGTCCTGCTCAACGTCTGGGCGACGTGGTGCGGTCCCTGCCGCGAGGAGATGCCGTCCATGCAGCGCCTGCACGAGCGGCTGGGGCCCGAGGGGCTGCGCATCGTGGCGGTGAGCGTGGACGCGGCGTCGGGCGCGCGCGATCCCGGGGGGCGCGAGGGCGGCGACGTGGCCGCCTTCGCCCAGGAGCTGGGGCTGGGCTTCACCCTCTGGCGCGACCCGTCGGGCGAGGTCCAGCGGATCTACCGGACCACGGGCATCCCCGAGTCGTTCGTGGTGGACCGCGACGGGCGCATCACCAAGAAGGTCATCGGCGCCACGGAGTGGGACTCCGCGGCGAACGTCGACCTGCTCCGCCGGCTCCTGAGGGAGTGACGTGCGCCTGACCCTCCGCCGCCTTGCGTGGAACTGGAAGCTCAAGCTGACGGCGCTGGGCCTGGCCGTGCTGCTCTGGGCCGTGGTCAGCGCCGAGCAGGTGACCGCGCGCTGGCTCCCGGTGCCGGTGGAGGCCGTGATCCGCGCCCCCGGCCTGGTGCAGGTGGGCGGGCCGCGCCCGGCGGAGGTCCGCGTGCGCTTCGTGGGCCCCGGCCGCGAGCTCTGGGAGCTGGCGCTGGAGCGCCCCACGCTGGTTCTGACCGTCCGCGAGGCGGCGGAGGGCGGGACGTACGTGCTGGAGCCGCAGATGGTGCGCGTCCCCCGCGGCCTGGTCGTGACGGCGGAGGACGTGCGCCCCGCCACCGTGCGCCTGGACCTGCAGCGCCTGGGGACGCGCGAGCTGCCGGTGCGCGTCCGCTTGGACCGGGGGACCACGGGCCGCTGGGTGCTGGCCGACTCCGTGGTCGTGGACCCGGCGCTGGTCCGCGTCACCGGGCCCATGGAGGAGCTGGACCGGCTGGAGGCCGTCTACACGCGCCCCCTGGCCCTCACCTCGGGCGACACGGCGTTCGACCGCCGGCTGGCGCTGGACACCGTCGGCCTGCGCGGCGCCGCGCCCGACGTGGACCAGGTCCGCGTGACCGGCCGCGCCGAGCGGCGGGTGGAGCGCGCCATCGCGGCGGTGCGCGTGGCCCTTCCGCCGTCGCTCGCTGCCGCGCCCCCGGCGGTGACGGTGACGCTCCGCGGGCCCGAGGCGGCGGTCGTGGGCATCGACGCCGCCTCGCTCCTGGTGGTCCCGGCGGCGGGGGCGGACCTGCGCGCGGTCCCCCCGGGCGGGGTGGAGGTTCCCCTCGCCGTGGCCGGGCTGCCGCCGGGGGTGTCGGCGGAGGTGTCGCCCGGGCGCGTCCGCGTCTCGCCCGCGCTCTTCCCCGCGCCCGCCGCGGCCCCCGGGCTGGACACCGGCGCCGGAACGCGCCGCGCCCCGTGAGCGGCGCGCCGCTGGTGCTGGGGATCGAGACCTCCTGCGACGAGACCTCCGCGGCCGTGCTGCGGGGCGAGCGGGAGCTGCTGGGGCACGTCATCTACTCCCAGGACGTGCACCGCATCTACGGCGGCGTGGTCCCCGAGCTCGCCTCGCGCGCCCACCTGCGGACGGTGGACGACGTGGTCGACGGCGCGTTGCGCGAGGCGGGGGTCGACCTGGCGGACGTCGACCTGGTGGGCGTGACGGCGGGGCCGGGGCTGATCGGCGCCCTGCTGGTGGGCGTGGCGTGGGGGAAGGCGGCGGCGTGGGCGGCGGGAAAGCCGGTGGTGGGGGTGCACCACATGGAGGCGCACCTCTTCGCCGCGTCGCTCGAGGACCCCGGCGCGGAGCCGCCCTTCGTGGGGCTGCTGGTCTCCGGGGGGCACACCCTCCTCCTCTGGGTCCCCGCCTGGGGCGAGTACCGGCTGCTGGGGTCCACGCGGGACGACGCCGCGGGGGAGGCGTTCGACAAGGCGGCCAAGATCCTGGGCCTCCCGTACCCCGGCGGGCCCGCCATCCAGGCGGCGGCGCGGGGGGGAGACCGGGCGCGCCATCCGCTCCCCCGCCCGCTGATGAACCGCGGGCAGAAGCCGGGGGAGCGCGACTACTACGACTTCTCCTTCAGCGGCCTGAAGAACGCACTGCGCCTCCGCGTGCGCGAGCTGGATGCGGCCGGGGGGCTGGAGGCGGAGGTGGCCCACCTGGCCGCGTCGTTCCAGTGGTCGGCGGTGGAGGTGCTGGCGGAGAAGACGCTGCGGGCGGCGAAGGAGACGGGGTGCCGGCGGGTGGTGCTGGGCGGCGGCGTGGCGAACTCGCGCGCCCTCCGCGACCGCATCCGCGAGCGGCTGGGGCGCGGCGGCGAGGTGTTCGCGCCCTCCCCGCGTCTCTCGACCGACAACGCGGCGATGATCGCGCGCACCGCCCTGTTCCGCTGGCGCCGGGGCGAGACGGCGGGGCTGGACCTGTCCGCGCGCGCCGACCTGCCGTTCCCGGGGATGGTCCGCGGATGAGCGTGGCACGGCGGTCGCATCCCCATCGCGCGTCCACGCCGCGCACCGCCCGAACAGACGACGGATTGATCACCCTCCTCCACGTTTCCGACGTCCACTTCGGTCCGCCGTACCACCCCCCGGCGGGGGAGGCGCTGCTGCGCTTCGCCGAGAAGCTGCGGCCCACGGCGGTGGTGGCCTCGGGCGACTTCACCCAGCGCGCGCGCGAGGAGCAGTTCCGCGAGGCCCGCGCCTTCCTGGACCGCCTGCCCCGGGTGCCGGTGGTGGTGACGCCGGGGAACCACGACGTGCCGCTGTACCGCATCAAGGACCGCCTGCTGGACCCGTACGAGGGGTACAGGCGGTACATCAGCGAGGAGCTGGACACCGTCACCGAGATCCCCGGCGCGGTGATCGTCTCGCTGAACTCCACGGCGCCGCGGCGGACCATCGTGAACGGGCGCATCCACCGCTGGCAGATCGAGCTGGCGCGGAAGGCGTTCAGCGGGCTCCCGGAGGAGACGCTGCGGGTGGTGGTCGCGCACCACCACTTCGCCCCGCCGCCGGACTTCGAGGGGGGCGACGTGATGCCGCACGCCAAGCGGGCGATCGACGCGTTCACGGCCATGAAGGTGGACGTGGTGCTGGGCGGGCACCTGCACCGCAGCTACATCGGCAACTCGCTGGACGTGTATGCCGGGGCGGACCGCGAGCACGGCATCGTGATCGTGCAGAGCGGCACCTCCACCTCGCGGCGCGGGCGGGCGCGGGAGCGGGAGAAGAACTCGTTCAACGTGCTGCGGGTGGACCGGCTCACCATCCGCGTGACGCACTACATGTACTTCGACGACGCGGAGGACTTCGTCCCCACGTCCAGGCACCTGTTCTTCCGCCGCGGCCGTCCGCCCCTGGACGACCACGGCCGCGCCGAGGTGGACGCGATCTTCACCGACGACCGGAGGGAGCGGCGCGATGCCGACCTACCACTACCGACGTAGGCTGGAGCTGAAGGAGACCCTTCCCGCCGTGGGCGCCGCGGTGGGCGCCGCGGGGGTGGTCTTCTACCTGGCCCGCCTGCTCCTGCAGCGCACCCCGCTGGTGGCCGAGGCGCCGCGCGACCTGATCGCCCCGCGCGACGCCACGACGGTGCGGCGCACGGACGGCCGGTGACCACCGGCCACGTCCGCCACCGCACCCGCCGGCTCTGGTGGATCGCCGGCGGCTTCGGCATGGGGCTGCTCCTGGCCGCGGGGCTCGTGTACGTGGCCACGCAGACGCCGACCGGGCACTCCCGGCTGCTCGGCTACACCCTGCGCTCGCTGGGACGCGGGGTGCAGGGCGACCTGGCCGTGCGGCGCATGGACGGGAACCTGCTCACGGGGGCGCGCCTCTACGGCATCTCGCTCACGGACCGCTCGGGGGTCGTGTTCCTGCGGGCGGACAGCGCGTTCCTGAACTACAACCTGCGCACGCTGGTCACCCCGCGCATCGTGATCCAGAACGCGGTGCTGTGGAACGCGAAGGTCTACATCGCCCGGATGCCGGGCGACACGCTCTGGAACTACGAGCGGATCTTCCGCGACACCGCCCGAACGCCCGGCCCCAAGGTGGAGCGCTTCACCTTCCTGGACCGGGTGCGGCTGATGAACGTGGACGTGCGGGTGGAGCTTCCCTTCGAGCCGGACTCGACCCTGCCGCGCGCCGAGCGGCGCCGCATCCTGGCCTCGGCGCTCTCGGACAGCGGACCTGTGATGGCGCGCCGCGTCAGCGGCGGGTACGTGCGGATGGTGGACCTGAAGGGACTGCGGGGCGGGCTCTCCCGCATCCGCTTCGCGCCGGGGACGCGCGCGGGGTCGTACTTCGGGGTGGACTCGCTGGCCGGCCGCATCCACTTCTACCGCGAGCCCATCCGCCTGACCCGCCTGCAGGGCGAGGTGGCGCTGCTGAACGGCGACCCCTATCCGGTCGGCCGGGTGGAGTTCCGCATGCCGCGGGTGGAGCTGCCGTCGTCCCGCCTCTCCACGCGGGGGACCATCCGCATGCCCCGCGACCGGCCGGACCCGGTCTACGACGTGTCGATGACCACGGACTCGCTCGCGTTCCGCGACGTGCGCTGGCTGTACCGCCGCTTTCCGCGCGACGCGACGGGGAAGATGAACCTGCTGGTGGAGACGCGGCCGGAGGGGATCATGATCCTGGCGCGCAACGCCCGCCTCACCGCGCCGGGCACGCGGGTCACCGGCAGCTTCGGCGCCATCTTCGGCGACACGCTGAAGTTCGTGGAGGTGGACCTGCGCGCCCGCCCCTTCCGGGTGGCCACGCTCGAGGCCATGCTGCCGGAGGGGATGCCCGTGCGCGGCCTGCACATCGAGGGCGTAGAGGTTCGGGGCCCCGGCGGGCGCTAGCGCCCCCTCCGCCGGGACCGTACGACGCGGCAGCCCGCTCAGGCGCGGCGGGCGGCGGGCTCGGCGGAGGCCGCGGGGAACGCCAGGCCCACCCCGGCGGCGCAGATCTCCCGCGCGGAGCCGGGGGAGACGAAGGGCGGCGCGAAGGCCACCAGGTGGTGCTCCCCCAGCCCCAGGCGCCGCCGGGCGGCGCGCGTGATCAGCACCTCCTCGGACCGCAGGTCCACGGGGGCGATCGCGGGGTCCCCGAGCTGGTCCACCCGCACGAAGCGGATGCGCCCGCGGTGGGCGGTGACCTCCAGGTACGCCTCCGCGCGGGCGCTGAAGCGCGGGTCGGCGATGACGACGGTGGTCAGGCCGGCCGCCAGCCGCCGGTCCAGATCGGTCGTCACCTCGGGGTTCACCGTCACCACCACGCAGGGCTTTCCGGCCGCCGCGGCCGCCGCGCGGACGGCCGCGCCGTGGAACACCGTGGTCACCACCAGGTCCGCCGCCGCGAGCGCGGAGGCGGGAATCGCCTCGGGCCCCGGGGCGGGGCTCACCATCACGCGGTCGACGTCCAGCGAGAAGGTCTCCTCCAGCTCGGCGCCCACCGCCACCATGTGGTCCTCGTTGGACTCCACGCACGCGCACCGCACGTGGCGGGACGCGCAGCGCTCGACCAGCGAGGCCAGGTCGGCGCGGGCCACCCCGCGGCTCCACGCCTCGTGCAGGAGCTCCGTCAACCATCCCGCCATCTCCGACGCCGCGGGGGAGGCCTCCACCCACGCGAGGTAGACGCCCGCCCCCCGGCGCACCTCCACCAGCCCCTCCTCCGCCAGCACGCGGTAGGCGTGGGCCACCGCCCGGTGGTCCACGCCCGTCTCCCGTGCCACCTGCCGGATGCTCGGCAGCGGGTCGCCGGGCTTCAGCCTTCCCACGTGCACCAGCCCCATGATCCGGTAGCGGAGGTGGCGCTCGGTGTTCCTGCCGTTCTTCATGGCCGCCCTGGTTCGTCCACGTCGCGTGGCCGGAAGGAGGGGCGAGGTCGTTCGGCCCTCGCATCCTGCTGCGCACGCTCCCACCTCCACCCGACGGCGGAGCCCGTGAGCACGTTCTGCAAACTATATACACGGATACACTCATGGTTCCCGACCCGGCCACCGACGGCCGTCCCCGCCGTCCGCGCCGGCCGGCGTCGGCCTGCAGGGCCGCGCTTCCGTTCCCATGCACGAACGGACGCGCGCTTCCCATCCGGGCTCACGCCCGGGGCGCGGTCCGGCGGAAGCCCCCACCCCCGCCTCCCCATGAGCCACCACCCTCCCGACCCCGCGGCCACCGCGTCGAAGGGCAGGCGCGTCCCGCTGCCCGTGCTGGGCCAGCCCCCCGTCGAGGCCCTGCGCCAGGAGGTCGCCGCGGGCCTCGTCTACGCGCACTACCGCGCCAACGCCAACTCCTCGCGCACGCTGGGGGCGGAGGCCGGCGTCGACGCGCTCGCCGACCTGCTGGTGGAGCGGGGGATCCTCACGCGCGAGGAGGTGGCGGCGCGCCGCCGGGCGGAGGAGGAGCGCCTGGCCGCGTCGTACCAGTCGGCGGGCCTGGGGGTGATCCGCATCGAGACCGACGTGGACAAGTACGCGGTGGGCCCCGGCGCGGTGGTGGACTGCGACTCCCGCATCCACCTCTGCAGGGCGGCGTGCTGCCGGCTGCACTTCGCGCTCACGCAGCAGGACGTGGAGGAGGGGATCGTGAAGTGGCAGTTCGGCGTCCCCTACATCATCCGGCAGAAGGAGGACGGCTACTGCGTGCACCTGGACGACGGCACCTGCGGCTGCGGCATCTACCACGCCCGCCCCATCCCGTGCCGCGTCTACGATTGCCGCGCGGACGACCGCATCTGGACCGACTTCGAGGCGCGCGTCCCGTCGCCCAAGCTGGCGACGCTCCTCGGGAAGGCTCCGGTCGGGTTCGCGGACGAGTCCTCGTACTCCGTGCCGGAGGGCTGAGGACGGCGGCGGTCTCACGCGGAGGCGCGGAGGTGCGGGGGGCGAGTTCCCTCCGCACCCCTGTCTTCCGCTCGAAGGCTACCTCTGAAGAAGGGGATCAGGGATGCCGCCCGCCGTTTCCTCCCTGAACTCCCAACACTCCCAAAACTTGCCCTCTTCATCGTCGGCTGCCCTTCCGCCGGAAGGGAGCGCCGGCGAGCGGAGAGCCCGCCCCCGCACCTCCGCGTTCTCCGCGCCTCCGCGTGAGGCCCCTGAAGGCGGAAGCGCGCCCCGGAACCCTCCGGAGCGCGCTTCCTGTTACGACCGAGACGGCGAGGCGTCTATCGCTCGACGACGACCGCCACCGGAGCCGCGACGGGGACGGCTTGCTCGACGGCGGCCGGCCGGGTGACCACCGCCTCCGGCTCGCCGACGCGCTCGATCGCGATGTGCGGCGCGATCACGAGCGAGACGATGGACATCAGCTTGATCAGGATGTTCATCGACGGGCCCGACGTGTCCTTGAACGGGTCGCCCACCGTGTCGCCGGTCACCGCCGCCTTGTGGGCGTCGGAGCCCTTGTACACCATGGCGCCGTCGATCAGCACGCCCTTCTCGAACGACTTCTTGGCGTTGTCCCAGGCGCCGCCGGCGTTGGACTGGAACATCGCCATCAGCACGCCCGAGACCGTCACGCCGGCCAGCAGGCCGCCCAGCACCTCGGGCCCCATGGTGAAGCCCACGATCACGGGGACGATCAGGGCGATGGCGCCCGGCTTCACCATCTCGCGGATGGCGGCCTGGGTGGAGATGGCCACGCAGCGCTCGTACTCCGGCGTGCCCGTGCCCTCCATGATGCCCGGGATGTCGCGGAACTGGCGGCGGACCTCCTGCACCATCGCCATGGCCGCGCGGCCCACGGCGCTGATGGCCAGCGACGAGAAGATGAAGGGGATCATCGCGCCCACGAACAGGCCGCCCAGCACCCGCGCGTTGGAGATGTCGATGGTGGTGATCCCCGCCGTGCCCATGAACGCCGCGAAGAGCGCCAGCGAGGTCAGCGCCGCCGAGGCGATGGCGAAGCCCTTGCCGGTGGCCGCGGTGGTGTTGCCCACCGCGTCCAGCACGTCGGTGCGCTGCCGCACCTCGGGGGGCAGGTGGCTCATCTCCGCGATCCCGCCCGCGTTGTCGGCGATGGGGCCGAACGCGTCGATGGCGAGCTGCATGGCCGTCGTCGCCATCATCCCCGTGGCCGCCATGGCCACGCCGTACAGCCCCGCCACCTCGTACGAGCCGATGATGCCGGCCGCGAGCACGAGGATGGGGAGGGTGGTGGACTCCATGCCCACCGCCAGGCCGCCGATCACGTTGGTGGCGTGGCCGGTGGAGGACTGCTGCACGATCGAGTCGACCGGGCGGCGACCGATGGCCGTGTAGTACTCGGTGATCATCGACATCAGGGCGCCCACCACCAGGCCGATGGCCACGGCCCAGAAGACGTCCATCGCCGAGAACGGCACCGCGTCCGGGCGGCCCATGCGGATCTCGCCGGCGGGGAGCACGGCGCGGATCAGGAAGAACGACCCCACCGCCGTGAGCGCGATGGAGATCCAGTTCCCCAGGTTCAGCGCCCCCTGCACGTTGCCGCCCTCCTTCACCCGCACCGCCAGGATGCCGATGAGGGAGAAGAGGATCCCCAGCCCGGCGAGCAGCATGGGGAGGAGGATGGGCGAGAGCCCGCCGTAGCGGTCGCCGTCGGCGATCACCTCGCGGCCCAGCACCATGGTCGCCAGGATCGTCGCCACGTAGGAGCCGAACAGGTCGGCGCCCATGCCGGCCACGTCGCCCACGTTGTCGCCCACGTTGTCGGCGATGGTCGCCGGGTTGCGCGGGTCGTCCTCGGGGATCCCCGCCTCCACCTTGCCCACCAGGTCCGCGCCCACGTCCGCGGCCTTGGTGTAGATGCCGCCCCCCACGCGGGCGAAGAGCGCGATGCTCTCGGCGCCCAGCGAGAAGCCGGTGAGCACCTCCAGCGCGCGCGCCATCTCGTGTCCGTTCGGCGAGGCGCCCTCGGCGAACATGTAGTAGAAGACGATGAAGAGCGAGCCCAGCCCCAGCACCGCCAGGCCGGCCACGCCCATCCCCATCACCGAGCCGCCGGCGAAGGAGACCTCCAGCGCCTTCGACAGCGACGTGCGCGCCGCGGCCGCCGTGCGCACGTTCGCCTTGGTGGCGATGCGCATGCCGATGAACCCGGCCAGCGCCGAGAACACGGCGCCCACCAGGAACGCGCCGATGATCCAGGGCGACGATCCCTCGGTGGTGGTGCCGATCCAGAACAGGAAGGCGCTCGCGATCAGCGCGAAGAGGGCCAGGACGCGGTACTCGGCCTTCAGGAAGGCGAGCGCCCCATCGGCGATGTGCCCCGCGATGGTGGCCATCCGCTCGGTGCCGGGGTCCTGCTTCGACACCCAGGCGGAACGCCAGGCGGTGTAGAGCAGGGCCAGGACGCCGAGGCCGGGTGCGACGTATGCGATCGAATCCATGGCTACGGTTGGAGGGTACGTTTTCTCGACGCGCTCGTCCCCCCGCGGCCGTGCTGCCGGCCGAAGGGGGACGGAACGGGACCCCGCGCGACGTGCGCGGGCGGGAACGCCCGAGCCCTACTCGTTCGGCTCGGTGTACGTCGGCGCCGGCGGCGTCTCGGCCGCGGACTGCGCCGAGCGGCCGGTGCGCTGCAGCTCGTCGATCGACTTCCGAGCGAAGAGGTTCACGGTACTCCCGAGAAGGGTGGGAGCGCCGGCCGGCCACGGGGGGATGGTGCACGCGAAGCGTCCGGGTGCGCGGAGCGCCGGGAGCCGAGGGCGGTGCTCGGGTGGAACCGCTGCATCGTCGACGGGTCGGGGCAGGGGGACGGCCGGACGGCCTTCGGAGACAATCCCGGAATTTACGCGCGGCGCGGGTCCCGTCAAGGCGCGGGGCCGGATCCCGTCCGGTTCGGGTGGTCGGCCCCCGCACCCGCGCGCACGCCGATTGCGCTGCGCCGAGCGGGGACGTTACGATCCCCTGTATCGGCGCGGGGGATGGGCCCCCGCGCGACCCGAGCCGCGGGCCCGCTGTGAACGACCTTCTCGCCGTCCCCCCCAGCCGCGCAGACGGGCTCCGCGGCGTGCTGCGGCGCCTCTCGGCCGCCCGCAGCGTGGTGCTGACCACGCACGTCCACGCCGACGGCGACGGGGCCGGCTCCGAGGCCGCCCTGGCCGCCTGGCTGGAGGCGCGCGGCACCTCCGTCGCCATCGTCAACCCCACGCCGTTCCCCGACTCCCTGCGCTTCCTGCTGCACCGGCCGGGCGTGGTGGCCGACCTGGGGACGCCCGAGGCGGAGCGCGCGCTGGGCGAGGCCGACCTGTTCGTGGTGCTGGACACGGCCGAGCCGCAGCGCATCGGCGACGTGGCCGCGCGGCTCCCCGCCGACCGGACGGTGGTGGTGGACCACCACCCGGCCGGTCGCGAGGTGGCGGGGAGCGAGGCGGTGCAGGACCCCAGCGCCGGTGCCACCGGCGAGATGATCCACGACCTGGTGGCGCTCGCGGGCCAGGGGATGACCGCGGAGGTCGCGCTGGGCGCGTACGTGGCCATCGTCAGCGACACCGGCTCGTTCCGCTACGGCAACTCGTCGCCGCGCATCCACGCGGTGGCGGCCGTGCTGATGAGCCACGGGATCGACCCCGAGGAGGTCTATCGCCGCCTCTTCGCCACCGCGCCGCGCCGCCGCCTGCAGCTCCTGCGCGACGCGCTGGGGACCCTGCAGGTGGAGGATCCCGTCGCCTGGATGGTGGTGGACGGCGACACCGCCCGCCGCCACGGCGCCACCGGCGAGGACTTCGACGGCCTGATCGAGCACGCCCGCTCGGTGGAGGGCGTGGACGTGGCCCTCCTCTTCCGCGAGACGCCCGAGGGACAGACCAAGATCTCCTTCCGCTCCAACGGCGCGGCCGACGTGAACGCGATCGCGCGCCGCTTCGGCGGGGGCGGGCACGTGAAGGCGGCCGGCGCGCTGGTGGACGGTCCGGTGGACTCCGTCGTGCCCCAGGTGCTGGAGGCGGTGCGCGAGGGGATCGCCGCGACCTGAACGCGCCGCCGGCGGTCCGCGCCTGCCCGGCCGCCGGCAGCCGCCGGATCTCGTCGCGACGATGAGAACGAGCCGCCTCCGGGAGATCGGGGGCGGCTCGTTCCACCTCTTCGAGCATCCGACATCGGCCGCGCCGGGGCACGGGATCCGACCTCGTCCTACTCGTCGCCCTCCAGGTACGTGTATCCCGCCAACCCCTCCACGTACGCCGCGATGAAGCTGTTGGCCTCGCGCCGGGGAAGGTCCTTCGCCGCGTTCACCTTGCGGCGGAAGGTGGCGATCAGCTCCTGCGGGTCGTACTGCACGTAGTTCAGCACCTCGGTGATGGTGTCGCCGTGCACCAGGTGGCCGAACTCGTAGCCGTCGTCCGTCAGGCGGATGTGCACGGCGTTGGTGTCGCCGAACAGGTTGTGCAGGTCGCCCAGGATCTCCTGGTACGCCCCCGTCAGGAAGATCCCCAGGATGTACGGCTCGCCGTGGTCGAACGCGTGCAGCTCCAGCGACGGCTTGCCCTTCCGGCCCCCCACGAAGCGGTCGATCTTCCCGTCCGAGTCGCACGTCACGTCCTGCAGCGTGCCGCGGCGCGTGGGCTTCTCGTTCAGCCGGTGCACCGGCATGATGGGGAAGAGCTGGTCGATCGCCCACGAGTCGGGGAGCGACTGGAAGAGCGAGAAGTTGCAGAAGTAGCGGTCGATCAGCACGGCGTTCAGCTCGGGGAGGATGTCGTCGTACTCCTCCGGGTCCTCCACGGCCGCCTCGGCCACGGCGTTCATGATCGCCAGCCACAGGCGCTCCGCGGTCGCCCTCTCCTCCAGCGTCATGGTGCCGCTGGTGAAGTGGAGCTGCATCTGCTCCTTGGCGAACGACGTGTCGTGGTACGTCTCGCGCAGGTTGCGCTTCCCCACCTCGCCCAGGGTGGCGCGGAGCTCCTGCACCAGCGGGTGGTCGTCCTCGGCCGGGGGGGCCGGCGGGTCGGGCGCCTGCGTCTCGAGGTCGATCACGTTGATCAGCAGCAGCGCGTGGTGCGCCGTGAGCGCGCGCCCCGACTCCGAGATCACGTGCGGCATGGTCACCACCGCCTCGCGGCAGGCCTCGGCCAGGGCGTAGATGATGTCGTTGGCGTACTCCTGCATGGAGTAGTTGATGCTGGCCGGCGAGGTGGAGCGCGATCCGTCGTAATCCACGCCCAGCCCGCCGCCCACGTCCACGAACTCGATCTCCACCCCCATCTGCCGCAGCTCCACGTAGTACCGGGCCACCTCCGTCATCGCCATCTTGATGTTCCGGATGTCCGGGATCTGCGAGCCCAGGTGAAAGTGGATCAGCTTCAGGATCTCCAGCTTCCCGGCCGCGCGCAGGCGGTCCAGCACCCGCACGAGCTGCGCGGCGTTCAGGCCGAACTTGCTCTTCTCGCCCGCCGTCTCGGACCAGCGGCCCGCGCCGGTGGTGGAGAGCTTGATGCGCACGCCCGCGGTGGGCACCACCCCCATCTCCTCGGCCACGCGGAGCAGGGTGTCCACCTCGCTCAGCTTCTCGATCACGATCAGCACTTCGTGGCCCAGCTTCTGGCCCATCAGGGCCAGGCGCATGAACTCCTCGTCCTTGTAGCCGTTGCAGACGATCAGGTGGTCGGTGCGGTCGGTGAGCGCCAGCACGGCCTGCAGCTCCGGCTTGCTCCCCACCTCCAGCCCCACCCCGTGCGCCTCGCCGTACGCCACGATCTCCTCCACCACGTGGCGCTGCTGGTTCACCTTGATGGGGTAGACGGTGGTGTACCGCCCCTCGTAGCCGAACTCGCGGATGGCGTTCAGGAACCGTTGCGACAGGTTCTGGATGCGCGTGCGCAGGATGTCCGAGAAGCGCAGCAGGAGCGGGAGCCGCACCCCTTGCGCCTCCAGGTCCATCGCCAGCTCGTACAGGTCCAGGCCGCGCTCCGTCTCCTTGGTGGGATGGACGGTGACGTGGCCCTGCTCGTTGATGTCGAAGTACCCGACGCCCCACCCCTCGACGTTGTACGTCTCGCGCGAGTCGTCGATCGTCCACTTGGCGTTGATGGCGGCCTCCCCCTGCTCCTCGTGCGTGGTCGTTCGGACGGGGCGGTAATCTGCGGCCGCGCACCCGCGCGCGAAAGTGGGCGCCCCGCCGCTTGATCCGCGTGCGGGGCCCCCGTTAGGTTGCGGCGCCCCGTACGCGCTCCGGCCCGAACCCCCGAACCCGGCCCCATGTACCGCGCCCCCGACTTCTCGCACCCGCGCTTCGCCGCCGCCCCCGACGCCCGCTGGGAGCCCGCCGTGGCCGACGGGGTGCTCCCCGAGGGCTTCTTCTCCACCACCAACCTGCCCACGTACGTGCGCGTGGACGGCGAGTGGAGGCTCCCGCGCGACCCGCGCATGGACTCGGCGCTGGTGCTGGATCCCGACGGCGTCCCCCGCGTGCTGGAGGGGCGCTACGTGCGCGCCGGCCAGCCTGTGGCCATGGGCTTCGCCGAGGACGGCGCCGAGGGGATCTTCGTGGACGCCGCCGGGCTGATGGGGCAGTCCGAGGTGGGGCCGGAGGGCGAGTTCAAGTTCATGTCGTCGGACGTGTCGCGGGAGAAGCCCACCGACTACGGCGAGATGGCGCGCATCCTGGTGGACGAGCGCGCGCGCGGCGGGCACTTCATCTGGGTGGTGGGCCCGGCGGTCCTCCACTCCCGCGGCCGCGACACGCTGGCCTGGTTCGTCCGCAACGGCTACGTGGGCGCCTTCTTCGGCGGCAACGCGGTGGCGGTGCACGACATCGAGGCCGCCACGCTGGGCACCACGCTGGGGATGAACAACCGGGGGCAGCCCATGCCGGGCGGGCACGCGTTCCACATGCGCGCCATCAACCGCGTGCGCGCCGCGGGGTCCATCCCCGCGGCGGTGGAGCAGGGGGTGATCCGCGACGGGATCATGCACTCGCTGGTCACCACCGGCGTGCCGTACGTGCTCGCCGGCTCCATCCGCGACGACGGTCCGCTCCCGGACACCATCACCGACGCGGTGCGCTGCCAGGAGGCCATGAAGGAGCACACCCGCCGCTGCACGGGGGTCATCATGATCGCCACGGCGCTGCACTCCATCGCCACCGGCAACATGCTCCCGTCCTACGTCTGGCGCGAGGATACGGGCGAGATCCGTCCGCTCACCACCATCTGCGTGGACTCGTCGGAGTTCGTGGTCAGCAAGCTCAAGGACCGCGGCACGCACCAGGCCTTCGGCGTGATCACCAACGCGCAGGACTTCCTGCACGTGCTGCGGCACTACGTGGAGCTGGAGGCCGCCTCGCGCGAGCCCGCGCCTTCGGCGGCGGCCGCGGACGTGGTCGCGCCCGCCTGACGCGGTGCAGGCCGGACCGCACCTCGCCGCCGCGCTCGCGGCGCTCGCCGGACGGGTGGACCCGGCGCGCGTGGACCGCCTCTGGCTCTTCCCCCCGCGGGTGACGGGGGAGAAGGAGAGCGGGCTCGCCGTCCTCTCGCTGTTCGACGAGGAGGAGCCCGCCGCCCGCCGCGAGGTGTGGACGCTGAGCTACGAGGCCGAGACGCCCCGCGCCGGCAAGCCGCGGCGCACCGACGAGCTGGTCCCCCAGGGCACGGTCCCGCGCGAACGGGTGGCCGGGATCATCGATGGCGTCGTGCGCCGGTCGGGGGGCGAGGGCGATCCGCCGGAGCCCCACGAGCTGGACGGGGACCCCGAGCGGTGGCGGGACCTTCTCTCGGATCTGGGCGTTCCGCTTGACGGGGCTTTTCAATAATCATTATCGTTGTGCAGGCGGCCGGAGCCGTCGAGCCCCGCACCCGGGAAGACCCGATGGCCACCACCGACCCGCTGCAGACCTCCACCTCGCCCTTCCTGCACCTGTTCCGGCGCTACCTGCGCCAGCAGGGGCTGCCCGTCACGCAGCAGCGCGAGGTGGTGGCCGACGTCGTCTTCTCCTCGCGCGAGCACCTGTCGGTCGAGGAGATCGAGGCGAAGCTCAAGGAGCGCGGCGAGCGCATCGGCAAGGCCACCATCTACCGCACCATGGAGATCCTGGTGCGCAGCGGGCTGGTGGAGGACCACGACTTCGGCGACGGCTTCAAGCGCTACGAGCACCTGTTCGGGCACCAGCCGGTCCACGAGCACCTGATCTGCACGAGCTGCCGCACGGTGATCGAGTTCCAGTCCCCCGAGCTGCAGCGCATCCAGAGCAGCGTCTCCGCCGAGCACGGCTTCCTGCCCACCCGCCACCGGCTGGAGATCTACGGCCTCTGCGCGGACTGCCAGGCGGCCGGCGTGACGATCAAGTACCAGGGGCTGGCCTGCCCCGCGATCGGCCCGAACTGACGCTCCGACGTTCGTGGACGGAGCGAGACGAGGGAGCCCCCCGCGGCGACGTGCCGCGGGGGGCTCTTTCCCGTTCGGCGCCAGGGATGCCGCGGACCTCCACCGATGCGCCTCAGCGACCCGCCGCCACCGCCCTCCGCGCCCCTTCGGCGTGGTGGAGGGCGGGCCTTCCCTCTCGCTGGGCCGCGGCGTCCATCCGCAGGCGGCGGAAGACGACGACGTGGCCGATGACGGCGAGCGTCACGTAGACCCCCGGCAGCCAGACCCAGGGGAAGGCGGAGATCCAGACGTTGGCAGGCTCGTTCCGGAAGACGCGCAGCGGGCCGGGAGCGGAGAGCATGGCTACGGTGACGACGTTCAGCAGAAGGAGCGCCCCCATCGTGTTCCACGCGTGCACCGTCCAGCGGGGCAGGCGCCCGGCCGCCAGCAGCCCGCCCGCGATCAGCGCCGTGACGCCCGTGACGATGTCGAAGTTCAGCCCGCTGTAGCTCATCTGCGGCGGCATCAGCCCGATCTCGGCCGCGCGGTGCATCATCAGCTCGAGGGGCAGGCGGAAGCCCTGGAAGCCGACGAGCAGCGCCAGCGGCAGCCCCGCCGCCAGCCGGGCGCCGACGCGGGAGAGCCCCACCGAGAGCCCGATCACCCCCACCCCCACGATCACCAACGGCATCGTCGGCGGAGTCGTGGTGAACGAGAGGCGTCCGGCCGCCGCCGCGGCGCCCAGCCCGGCCATCCAGACGCCGGCGGCGACGGCCGCGGCGAGCGTGGCGCGGCGGACGGAGCCCGCGTCGGACGACGTGCGGCGCCAGGCGTGGCGGACGCCCAGGACGAAGCCGAGGGCGAGGAGGATCGCCAGGGCGGCGAACGTCCCGGAGAGGGCGGGGGAGGCTTGGACCATGCACGGATCTCGTGTGGGGGGCGGCACTCCCGACGCGCTCGGACGGGGAGAGCGGAAGGAGGATGAAGGCCCGGCGGGCGGTCTCGCAAGGTTCCCGGCTCGGCGTCGTCGGACGGTGCTCATCGTCGTGGCACGCGGGAGGAGGAGGTCGGGAGGCGGACCCCCTCTCGCTGTCCGCCGTCCGCGCCGCTATCTTGCCGCGCCCGAACGCCGGCCCCGCCGCGGGGTCCTCACCACGAGCCGTGACGCCGATGTCCACGCAGATCCCCGACGCGCTCCGCGACCTTCCCTGGGAGCTCCCCCGCAACTTCCTCGGCCTGGAGGGCGAGAAGGCGGAGTGGGAGCAGGCGGGGGTGGTCGTCCTTCCCATCCCGTACGAGGCCAGCGTCTCGTACCAGGGGGGCACCAAGGGCGGCCCCGCGGCCATCATCGAGGCGTCGCGCTACATCGAGCTGTACGACCAGGAGCTCGACGCCGAGCCGGGGCCGGAGGTGGGTGTCTTCACCCTTCCGGCGCTGCACCTCTCCTCCGCCGGCCCCGAGGTCGCCGTGGGCGAGCTGCGAGAGGCATACGACGCCGTGCTGCGGGCGGCGGGCGAGCGCTTCGTGATCGGCTTGGGGGGCGAGCACTCCATCACCAGCGCGCCGGTGAAGGCCTACGCGGCCCGCCAGCCGGAGGGGCGGCGCCTCTCGATCCTGCAGTTCGACGCCCACGGCGACCTGCGTCTGGAGTACGAGGGCTCCCCCTTCTCGCACGCCGCGGTGATGGCGCAGTGCCTGGGCTGCGCGGACCTGGTGCAGGCGGGCATCCGCGCCATCACGTCCGAGGAGCGGGCGCTGATACGCGAGCGGGAGGGGAGCATCACCACCATCTTCGCCGAGGAGATGTGGGACAACGAGGGGTGGATCGAGCGCGCCATGCGGGCGCTGGGCGACGACGTCTTCATCACCTTCGACGTCGACTACTTCGATCCCTCCCTCATCCCGGCCACCGGCACCCCGGAGCCCGGTGGTCCCCCGTGGTACCCGACTCTCAAGCTCCTCCGCCGGGTCTTCACCGAGAAGAACGTCGTCGGGGCGGACGTGGTGGAGCTCGCGCCGATCGGTGGCAACGCGGCGCCGGACTTCGTGGTCGCCAAGCTGGTGTACAAGATGATCGGCTACCACTGGCTGTCGAAGGGCGGCTCGGGGGCGTAGCAACGCTCGAGGCTGCGGCGGCCCGCTCTCCCGTCCGGAGGGCGGGCCTTCCTGCATGCGGCAGATCCGGCGGAGCCCGGTCGTTCCAGCGGACGGTTGTCGAATGGGCCGAACACCCGGAGGGCGGATGCGTGTTCGCGTCGGCTGGTTGCTCGCTACGGCGCTCGCCTACGGCATCCCCGGCGGGATGTTGCTCTACGCACAGCTCTGGGAGGCGAACGACGGGCTCGCGTGGAGCCAGACCAGCACCGTCCGCCTCGCGTGGACGGCGATCGTGTTCCTCCTCTCCACCGCCCTGCTCTCGCACCGCGAGGCCCGCGCGGGACGAGGCTGGACCGCGTCGCACGCGGGCGGTGCCTTCATGCTCGGCGCGGTGGTTACGTGGTGCGTCCTGGAGTACCAGATGCTCGACTCATCGCACGGCTGGGATAACGGACTCCCCCCGGGCTACAGCTGCCTGGACTGCGCACCCAGGCTGCCGATCGTCCGTCAGGCGCTGGTCACGGCGGGGATCGGAACCGTGCTGGCGGCGGTGCTGTCGCCTCTGGTCCCCCGGAGGCGCGGCGGCGGACGGGCGAGCGCCGGAGCCGCCGACCGGGAGCCGTGATCGCCTGGCCTGCCTCTCGCATCGGCACGCGCGCTCTTACGAAGGACGGCGACCCGCGGACGGGAGGACGGATGGCGCGGGAGGTGACGGACGGGGAGGGGACCACCTGGAGCTGCGTGGAGGCGTACGCGGGGCTCTCGGAGGAGGGGAAGAGCGACGCGGCGAAGGTGGAGGGCGCCGACCGCTACCGCGTGGTCTGCACCCCCGGCGGCGGGGCCCGGTCGGTGGAGCTGGAGCTGCCCGCGGGGTGGGAGGAAGCGCTGTCGGACGAGGAGCTGGTGGCGGAGATCGGACGCGCCGCGCGGTGACGCGGGCCCCGGGGTGGACCCGGAGGGCGCGAAGAGTTAAATTGGACGGCTATTTCCGAAGGCGGGCCCTCCATCCCAGAGGCGCCCGCCTTCGTTCCTGATCCCGTAGACGAGCGGGCCCCCGGGCCCGACCCCGACCGCCATGTCGATCCGCAACATCGCCATCATCGCCCACGTCGACCACGGCAAGACCACGCTGGTCGACCACATGCTCCGCCAGGCGGGGACCTTCCGCGAGAACCAGCACGTCGCGGAGCGGGTGATGGACTCCAACCCGCTGGAGCGCGAGCGCGGGATCACCATCCTGGCGAAGAACCTCTCCGTCCGGTGGAACGACACCAAGATCAACATCGTCGACACCCCCGGGCACTCCGACTTCGGCGGCGAGGTCGAGCGCATCCTGCGCATGGTCGACGGCGTGGTGGTGCTGGTGGACGCGGCCGAGGGGCCCATGCCGCAGACCCGCTTCGTCACCCGCAAGGCGCTGGAGCTGGGCCTGCAGCCCATCGTGGTCATCAACAAGATCGACCGCGGCGACGCCGACCCGCACCGCGTGCACGACGAGGTGCTGGAGCTGTTCATGGAGCTGGAGGCGCGCGACTACCAGCTCGACTGCCCGTTCCTGTACGCCATCGGGCGCGAGGGGCTGGCCATGCGCGAGACGGAGGACGAGCGCGTGGGGCTCAAGCCCCTCTTCGACACCATCGTGGAGACCATCCCGCCGCCGCTGGCCGCGGAGGGTCCGTTCCAGATGCTCGTCTCCACCATCGACTACTCCCCGTACCTGGGGCGCCTGGCGATCGGCAAGATCGAGCGCGGCACGGCCCGCGTGGGCGAGCCCGTGGTGCTGGTCGAGCACGGCATCGAGGGCGAGGCCGCCCCGGCCGTGCGCTCGCGCATCAGCAAGCTGTACGTGTTCGAGGGGCTGGAGCGGAAGGAGGCCGTCGAGGTCGAGGCCGGCGACGTGGTGGCGCTCGCGGGGCTGACCGCGGTGGAGATCGGCTCCACCGTGTGCGAGGCCGACCACCCGGAGCCGCTGGAGGGCATCCGCGTGGAGGAGCCCACCGTCTCCGTGGACCTGATGGTGAACACCTCGCCCTTCGCCGGGCGCGACGGGAAGTACGTCACCTCGCGCCAGCTCCGCGACCGGCTCTTCAAGGAGCTGGAGAGCAACGTGGCGCTGAAGGTGGAGGAGACCGACTCGGCCGACACCTTCACCGTCTCGGGCCGCGGCGAGCTGCACCTGGGCATCCTGATGGAGACCATGCGCCGCGAGGGCTACGAGTTCGCCGTCTCGCGCCCGCGGGTGATCCTGAAGAAGGGCCCCGCCGGCGAGCTGCTGGAGCCGTACGAGGAGGTCACGATCGACGTGCCCGAGTCGTTCATGGGGCCCGTGATCGAGAAGCTGGGCGGGCGCCGCGGCGAGATGCTGGAGATGCGCAACCCCGGCGGCGGGCTGGTGCGCCTGATCTACCGCATGCCCGCGCGCGGCCTGTTCGGCTACCGCTCCGAGTTCCTGACCGACACCCGCGGCGAGGGCATGCTGCACCACCGCTTCATGGAGTACGGCGCCTACGCCGGGCAGATGAGCACCCGCTCGCGCGGCGTGCTGGTGAGCATGGTCGACGGCGAGAGCGTGGCCTTCTCGCTCGGCAACCTGCAGGAGCGCTCCACCTTCTTCATCGCGCCCGGCGTGGCGGTGTACGAGGGGATGATCGTGGGCGAGAACTCGCGCCCCGGCGACATGGAGGTTAACGTGTCCAAAGGCAAGAAGCTCACGAACATGCGCGCCTCCGGGTCCGACGACAACGTGCTGCTGGAGCCGCCGCGCCTCATGACGCTCGAGGACGCCATGGGCTACATCGCCGACGACGAGCTGATCGAGGTCACGCCCAAGTCGCTGCGCCTGCGGAAGCGCCTCCTCAACGCAAGCGACCGGAAGAAGGCTTCCCGGGCCTCGGCCTGACGGGGGATCGGGGGCGCCGGTGCGCGCGCCGCGGCCCGCGCCGTGCATGGGCCGGAAAGCCCTTGACACTCGCGGGAAGCCGTGTACTTTGGCGCGAACGTGGCACGGTGCCGTTCGGGCCGTCCGCACCCCCGGCAACCCCCTGGGATCCCGTCTACAAGGAGACTTCGGAATGGCGGACGTCATGGCTCACCCGGTGATCGGCGAGGAGCTCGACCTGGACACCCTCGTCGCTCGGTTCAGCGAGGACGAGCCGGATTTCAGCGAGGGCGGCGGCGAGGAGGAGTGGGACGAGGAGGACGACGAGGACT
>JASLAX010000034.1 GCA_030146875.1 Longimicrobiaceae bacterium | reverse complement strand
GCCCCCCCAACCCCGCCCTCGTGGGTGTTTTCGGCGTTTTGGACCGCCCGCCCGCCCCGCGCTTGTTCACCCTCGGCGGGGGCGGGCGCGTGGGGTCGGGGCCCGCTTCTCTCGTCTCCCGCTACCTCCGTCCGGCTATGCCTGGCGCGTCCCGCCCTCCGTCCCCGACGCCGCCAGCCGGGCGGCCTTCAGCGTGAGGTAGTTCCGCTCGGGGGTGCTGGCCGTGCGCTCCGCCGCCGCGCGGTAGCGTGCCACGGCTGCCTCCGCCTCGCCGGCGCGCTCCAGCAGGTGCGCGCGGACGGCGTCCAGGCGGTAGTGGCCGCGCAGCCGCGGGTCGTCGTCCAGCGCCGCCAGCAGGTCGAGGCCGGCCCGGGGCCCCCGCACCATCGCGGCGGCTATGGCGCGGTTCAGCGACACCATCGGGTTGTCGGAGATGCGCTCCAGCACGTCGTACAGCGCCAGGATCTGCGCCCAGTCGGTCTCCTCCGCGCTCGCTGCCTCGTCGTGCAGCGCGGCGATGGCGGCCTGGAGCGCGTACGAGCCGACGGGGCGGCGGGAGAGCGCCTCGGAGACGAGCGCGACGCCCTCCGCGATCCGCGCGCGGTCCCAGAGCGTCCGGTCCTGCTCGTCCAGCGGGATCAGCTCGCCGGCCGGCCCCGTCCGCGCGGCGCGGCGGGCGTCGGTCAGCAGCATCAGCGCCAGCAGGCCGGCGACCTCCCCGTCGGCCGGGAGCAGCGCGCGGAGGGCGCGGGTCAGGCGGATCGCCTCGGACGACAGGTCGGTGCGCTGAAGCTCGGCGCCGCCGCTGCTCGCGTATCCCTCGTTGAAGACCAGGTAGAGGACGTGCAGCACCGCGCCCAGCCGCTCGGCGCGGTCCGCGGGCATGGCGAACGGCACGCCCGACGCCTTGATGCTCCCCTTCGCGCGGCTGATCCGCTGCGCCATGGTGGCCTCGGGCACCAGGAACGCGGCCGCGATCTCCGCCGTGGTCAACCCGCCCACCGCGCGCAGCGTGAGCGCGATGGCGGACGCGGGGGTGAGCGCCGGGTGGCAGCACATGAAGAGGAGGACCAGCGTGTCGTCGTTCTCCACGCCCATCTCCCCATCGGGCGGCGGCACGAACGCCCACTCCGCCCACACCTGGGATGCGACCGCGTCCTCGCGCTTCCGCCGCGCCATCTCGCTGCGCAGGTGGTCGGTGATGCGGCGCAGCGCGACGTGGTACAGCCAGCCGCGCGGGTTGGCGGGAATCCCCTTCGCCTGCCACTGCAGGGCCGCGGCGACCAGCGCCTCCTGCACCGCGTCCTCGGCCGCGTCGAAGTCGCCGTGCCTGCGCGCGACAGCGCCGAGCACCTGCGGCGCGAGCTCGCGCAGCAGGCGCCCGACGGCGGCCTCGCCGGACGTGTGCGTCACGCGTCCTTCGGCGGCGGTCCGCTCATCACCTGGCGAACCTCGATCGGCATGTTCAGCGGCTTCCCGCCGGGCCCGGGCGCGGCGGAGGCCTTCGCCGCCATCCGGTACGCGCGCTCCGGCGAGTCCACCTCCACGATCCAGAAGCCGGCCAGGAACTCCTTGGACTCCGCGAACGGGCCGTCGGTGATGGGCTGCCCGTCGTTCCCCGCGCGCACCAGCTTCGCCTCGCCCGGCGCGGCGAGCCCCTGCGCGTCCACCAGCTCGCCCGCGGCCGTCAGCTCCTGGTTGAAGGAGTGCATGAACGCGATGTGCGCCTGGAAGTCCTCGGGCGTCCACTCGCTCACCTTGTACTCCCCGGTCCCGCGCGGCGCGTGCATCATCATCATGTACTTCATGGTTCGCTCTCCTCGTCCGGGTTCGTCCGCGCCGCTCGCCGGCGCCTTCGTGGAGTAGTCGGAGCCGCGGGCCGGGTTCTCTACATCGACCCGATGCGATGCGATCGGCCGCGTCCGCGCGTCCCCATCAACGGGGCGGCGCAGCCGGAACCCAGCGTCCGCCCACTTGGAAGGCTTCCGCGCGCGGGGGATCTCCCGTGGGACGCGGCACGCGCCACCAGGCGACGAGGTACACGCCGTTGCCGACCGGCGCCTCGCGAACGTCGCCGCCGAAGGACGCCCGGACGCGGACCGCGCCCTCGGGCGCGCGGCCCCAGGCGACGGCGGTGCCCAGGCCCTGCTCCGCGTCCGTGAGCGTCCATCCCGGCCCGCCGCTGCCGGTGCCCCCGGTCCACCCGCCGGGCTCGCGCGCGGCGGAGGCGCCGTGGAGGGAGGGCTTCCCGTCGGGCGTGGTGTCCAGCAGGACGTACGCGTCGTCCCCCTCCCGGACGGAGGCGAGGACGCGGCAGGGGATGCCCGGGAACCCGTCCAGGACGGCGAGCTCGGGAGCGGGGAAGGTGGGGAGCCGCATGCTGGATCGGAGGCTGGGCGTCGCCCGTGGGGAGAGGAGGGTGAGGGCGCGCGCCGCTGCGCCCGCCGGGCCGCGCCCGGGCCGAGCGAGACCCGGCTCCGCAAGGTCAGCCGCACGCCGGCGCGGCGCAAGTCGCGGCGCGCGCTCCACCGGCAGTGGAGGATCGTGGAGATGCGGCTAAGGGGACGGCGTCGGGCGGGGAGGCCGCCGCGCCGGCGTGGGAGGAGCGGGGCTGGGACGTGCGTCAGGGAGCCGCCGCCGCTCCGGGCGCGGGGACGGTGGGCTCCGCCGGCTCGCGGCCGGCCACGCGGGTCCGGTTGCGGCCGTCGTGCTTGGCGCGGTACATCGCGGCGTCGGCCGCCGCGTACACCGCGTCCGGGCCGGCGATGCCGGGCGCGCCGGCGCGGGCGACGCCGCAGGAGATGGTGGCGCGCACGGGGCGGCCGTCGTCGGTCCACACCACGGTCGCGGCCACCGTGCGGCGCACCCGCTCGGCCACGGCCTCCCCCTGGTCCTCGTCCGTCTCCGGCAGGAGGAGCGCGAACTCCTCGCCGCCCATGCGCGCGGCGGTGCCGCGGAGCCGCGCGGCGGTGTCGCCGGCGCGCACCGTGGCCGCGATGGCCTCGCCCACGGCGGCCAGCACGCGGTCGCCCACCAGGTGCCCGAAGCGGTCGTTCACCCGCTTGAAGCGGTCCAGGTCCATCACCACCACGCAGAGCGGCGCCCCGCCGCGCAGGGCGCGGGCGTGCTCGTCGCGGAGCCGCGCGCGGAAGTAGCGCGCGTTCTTCAGCCCCGTCACCGGGTCGGAGACGGAGAGCTCGTCCAGCGCCCGGTTCGCGGCCACCAGCCGGTCCTCGTGGATCCCCACGAGCGCCCCGAACCCGCCCAGCGCCAGCGCGGAGCCCACGAGCATGTAGAGGTAGACCCCCGCGCCGCTCGCCATCCGCTCCGCCAGCCCCGGCCCGGCGGCGAGCTGAACGACGAGCCACCCGGCCGGGGCGCCCAGCGAGAGCAGGGCTCCCTGCGCCGCGCGCCGCCACGCCAGCCGCCCCGGGCCGCGGGGCGGCTCCCCCTCCGCGCACCCGTCCCGGCCGGGGCGCGCGGCCGTCCTCCTGCGCCTGGTGTGCATGGCTCCCTCCCGACGCGCGTGGCGATCCCGCCGTCCCCCTCCTCGACTGAATATGCGCGTCCCCCGCGTCCGTCCGCGTCCGGCGAACCTCGCCGCCGCGTCGGGGAAGCTCCGCCCGCGCGGAGAGGACGCGCGCCTCGCCGCGGCGCCACGGTTCCCCGCGGGCCCGCCGGGCGCTACACTGCGGGGCGAGAGGCCGGCGAGACCGCCGGGCTCGGGCACCACGAGGGAGAACGATGCGGGTTCCGCTGCTGCTGGCCGCCGCCGTCCTCGCCGCCTGCGCTCCCGGCCGCGCGCAGGTGGTGCAGGGCAGGGTGCTGGCGGCGGGTGCCGACTCGTGCGCGGTGCCCGCGGCGCGGGTGCGGCTGCTCCCTTCCGGCGCCGGCGCCGCGCCCGTGGAGACGCGGACCGACTCGACCGGCGGCTTCGCCCTGCGGGCGCCGATACGCGGCACCTACCGCCTGGCCGCGGCCCGCGTCGGCTTCCGCGACGCCGTCTCGGCCGAGCTGACGCTGGGGGACGGTGACACCCTGGACGTGCGCTTCCGCCTCTCGCCCGACACGGTGCTGCTGGAGCCGCTCACCGTGCTGGGCACCTCGCGGCGGCGCCCGCCGGCGATCCGGGACTTCTACCGCCGCGCCGAGTCGGAGGGGTTCGGCTGGTTCCTCACCCGCGCCGGGATCGAGCAGCGGGCCCCCGTCCGCACCACGGACGTGCTGCTGGGCGCGCCCGGCCTCCGCGTGCTGCCGGGGCGCAGCGGCGGCGTGATCCAGGGGCGCGGGGGATGCGTGCCGGCCGTCTTCCTGGACGGCCTGCGGATCGGCCCCGGGACCATCGACCAGTGGACGATGCCGCGCGAGCTGGAGGGGATCGAGGTCTACTCCACCGGCGGAGCGCCGCCCGAGTTCGGCGGGCGCGGCGCGGGGTGCGCCGTCGTCCTCCTCTGGACGAGGTACTGAGGGACGGAGGGACGGAGAGACGGAGAGAGCCCACCTTCCGCGCGCGGCGGACGGTGGGCTCCTTCTCGTCCGGACGACGGGTCCGGGGGGCTCCGACGACGGCGCTACACCCGCTTCGCCCCCGAGACAGGCGTGGCCTGCGAGAGCCAGAGGCGCATCATGGCGTCGGGCACGGTGTCCCACTGCGGCGGGATGGGCGCCAGCCGGCGCTTCTCGTCACCGGACTGGAAGGTGAGCCACCCGTCAGCGAAGCCGGGGCGCACCAGGCGGTTGGCCCCGTCCGGGACCGTATCCCAAGCCTCCCACTCCCGCCCGCGTGCATCGACGAAGGACCGGAAGGCCATCGGTCAGCCCGCGCGCGAGGGGGCGCCGATCGTCTCCCGCACCCGCGCCACGATGTCGCGGGGGGCGACCGGCTTCACCAGGTACCCGGCGCACCCCGCCTCGGCCGCCAGCGCGCGCTGCGCGGGCATGCCGTGCGCGGTCAGCGCCAGGACGGGGATCCCGCGCGTGGCCTCGTCCTCCTTCAGCAGGCGCGTGGCGTCCCAGCCGCTCAGCCCCGGGAGCGAGAGGTCCATCAGCACCATGGCGGGAAGGAGGCCCCGGGCCAGGCGCACCCCCTCCTCGCCGCTCCAGGCCTGCACCACGCGGTAGCCGGCGTGCTCCAGGATGACGGTGCAGATCTCCCGGTTGTCGGCGTCGTCCTCCACCAGCAGGACGTCGACCCCCACGACGGCGGGCGGCACGACGGGGCTCGGGGCGCGGAGCGTATCGACCATGGGCTCTCTCACGAGGTGGGGGCGGTGAGGCTCTCCATCACCTCGGGATCGCTCGACGCCACCAGCAGCGCCAGGCGTAGCTGCACCGCGCCCTCCAGGGTGCGCGGGTCCAGTCCGGTCAGCGAGAACACGCGCTCAAGGTGGTTGCGGACGGTGTGGCGGTGCAGGCCCAGGCGCGCCGCGGTGTCGGCCACCGACATGTCGGCGCCCAGGTACGTCCGGAGCGTCTCCACCACCGCCGGCTGCGCGGCGAGCGGGGAGAGGACCAGCGCCGCCAGGTTGCGGCGGCTGGGGCCGCTGGGGGCGAAGAAGGCGGCGGGGCCCAGCGTCCGCAGCTCGAACACCCCGGGTCCGCCGCGCAGGCCGGGACCGAAGCGCGCCGCGTAGACGGCCTCGCGGTACGAGCGGCGCAGCGCCGCCACGCGGTTCGCGGGCAGGTGCGGCTCGCCGATCCCCACCGTAGCGCGGATCCCCGCCGCCGAGAGGGCGTCGTGGATGCGCTCCGCCGCCTGCCGCACGCGCCCCCAGGGCTCGCCGGGCTCGTGGCGGGCCAGCACCACCCACTCCGTCTCGTCCACCTGGCCCAGCGGCGCGCTCCGCCCCTCGGCGCCCAGGGCACGGCGCAGGATGGCGGTGGGCTCCTCCGTTCCCACCCCCTCGTGGCGGCGCAGGTCGGCGGCGGGCACCTGCACCACCAGCGCGACCCGCTGCACGAACAGGTTCCAGCCGTAGATGGAGGAGACCACGCGGGCGCGCTGCGCCTCCTCGCGCGAGCCGCGCAGCAGGCCGTGCAGGAGCCAGCCCGGGTCCACCCGGTCGCTCCCTAGCGACGACGCCGCCTCGGCGAAGTCCAGCGCCAGCCCCAGCGCCACGGCGATCACCGGCGCCGCGGCCGCCGCGCCCTGGCCGTCGGCGTGCACCACCAGCACGCCCGCGGGGCGGCCGGAGAGCGCCACCCCCAGGAAGACCCGCCCGTCGCGCTCCACCAGCGGCGCGCCGGCGGCGAAGAGCGTTCCCGTCTCGGCGAGCGCCGCCGCCGTCGGCTCCACGTGACCCGCCAGGGCGCCGTCGGTGGACGCCACCACCGCCCCGTGCAGGTCGGTGAGCGTCAGCGGGATCCCCAGCTCCGTCGTGAACCGGTCCAGCAGGTCGCACGCGGGAGCCGGAAGAATGGCGCCGCTCGAAAGGTTCTGGACCGGACCTCCCATACCCCACCTCCCGTCTCGACCGACCCGTCGGCGCCCCGCGATCCGGCCGCGAGCGCACGCACCCGCCCCGTCCGGACGGGCGGAGGCGGATCCCTGACGTGAATGAAACAAGAAATCCGCTCGGGGGGCAATCGCCCGCGAGGCGATCCGGCCGCCGGCGCACGCACCCTGGCGGCGAGACCCCCCGAAACACCCGCGCCCGCGCTGGATTCCCGCCACGGAACGATCGGCGTCGAAACGCCACGCACGTCCCGCGGATCGCACGGAAGGACCCGCCCACCTTCCACCGAGGCGAACGCCCACCGGGCGTGTACTCCTCCGCGCCGGATCGGCGCGCGGCCCACGGGAACCGCACGCTCGGCCCTCCGCGGTGCGGCGGGAGGAGATGGACGGAGCCTCCGCACGCCTTCTCGTCCGTGCGGGCGCGCGGCGCGTCCGCCGGCCGCGGCTCGTCCCGCGTGGCCGCGTCTCGCGTCAGGGGCGTGGCGGCGGGCCGGCGCGTGAAACATACTGCCGGCGTCGCGCGTTCTGCCCTGCACGCGCTGGCGCGCGGCGTCCGAACGGTCTCCGGGGACGCCTGTCCAACCTTCCGGGCGCCGGCTGCATCGTACCAGTGGTCAACGGCCCGGCCCTCAACCCGTCCTTCCCTGCATGCGCATCTCCCGAACCCTCCCGCTCGCGGCCCTGCTGCTCGCCGCCCCGCCCGCCGCCGCCCAGAGCGGCGCGCATCCGTCCCCCGCCCCCGGCGTGACCGCGCACCGCGCCACGAACGTGGTGCTGGACGGAAAGCTGGACGAGGCGGTGTGGGCCACGCCAGACCCGGCCACCGGCTTCCGCCAGCAGCAGCCGCGCGAGGGGGAGCCCGGGTCGCGCACGGAGGTGCGCTTCGCGTACGACGACGGCGCGCTGTACGTGGGCGCGCGGATGTACGACTCCCTGGGGGCCGCCGGCGTCACGCGCCAGCTCACCCGGCGCGACCAGGACGTGGAGAGCGACTACATCCAGCTCGTGCTGGACACCTACCACGACCACGCGGGGCGCACCATCCTGCAGGTGAACCCGTCCGGGGTGAAGTACGACGCCGGCCAGGCCTCGCCCAGCGCGGACCCGTCGTGGGACCCCGTGTGGGAGGTGGAGACGCGCGTGGACTCGCTGGGGTGGACGGCGGAGATGCGCATCCCCTGGAGCCAGCTCCGCTTCGGGGGCTCGGTGGACCAGACCTGGGGGATGCAGATCTGGCGCTTCGTGCAGCGCACCAACGAGTCGTCCATGTGGTCGTTCTGGGGCACGCAGGAGACCGGCGGGCCGCACCGCTTCGGCCACCTGTCCGGGCTGAGGGTGGAGCGCCGGCCCAGGGGCGTGGAGATCATGCCGTACATGGTGGCCCGCGCATCGTACGTCACGCCCACGGACTCGCGCTCGCCCTTCCAGGATCCCAGGGCGTACGATACCCGCGTCGGCGCCGACGTGCGGGCGCTCCTGGGGAGCAACCTGACCCTCTCCGCCACCATCAACCCCGACTTCGGGCAGGTGGAGCAGGACCCGGCGGTGGTGAACCTGAGCGCGTTCGAGAGCTTCTTCGACGAGAAGCGCCCCTTCTTCGTGGAGGGGAGCGGGCTCCTCTCCTTCGGCGGGCTGAGCTGCTTCACGTGCAGCAACGTGAGCGGCATGTCGCTCTTCTACTCGCGGCGCATCGGCCGGTCGCCGCAGGGCAGCGTGCCCGAAGGCTACGACTTCCAGGACCGCCCCGGCAACGCGCGCCTGCTCGCCGCGGCCAAGCTCACCGGCCGCGCCGGGAACGGGTGGCAGATCGGCGCCCTCGAGGCGGTGACCGCGCGCGAGGTGGCCCGCGTGCGCCGGCTGGACGGCACCGGCGACGAGTTCACCGTGGAGCCGTACACCAACTACCTGATGGGCCGGGTGAAGCGCATCACCGCCGGGGGGTCACGCACCTGGGGGCTGATGGCCACCTCCGTCGTCCGCCGCTTCGGCGACGGCGACGAGCGGCTGCGCGACCAGCTCCCCTCGCACGCCGAGGCGCTGGGGGCAGACTGGAACCTGTACTGGAAGAGCCAGAAGTACCGGCTCATGGGGAACTTCGCCGTCTCCAACGTGACGGGCGACTCGCTGGTGATCGGGCGGCTGCAGCGCTCCTCGGCGCGCTACTTCAACCGTCCCGACCGCGTCTCGGGCGGCAACGGCATCTTCTCCGACGAGTACGACACGGGCGTCACGGCGCTGCGCGGCTTCGGCGGGTACAGCCGGCTCAGCAAGGAGAGCGGGTCGTGGCGCTGGGAGACGGCGGTGAACTTCCGCTCGCCGGGGTTCGAGGTGAACGACATGGCGTTCCTGACCCAGGCCGACTACGTCTGGATGAACGCCAACGTGGCGCGGAGCTGGACGAAGCCGGGGAGCTGGTACCGCGACGTGTACCTGTCGGGCGGCGGCCAGCAGCAGGTGAACTTCGACGGCGACCGCAACGACCTGCAGTTCCACACCTACGGCGAGGCCACCTTCCACAACTACTGGAACGTGGGGCTGTACTCCCACGTTCGGCCCGAGGTGCTCGCCGACCGCACCACCCGCGGCGGCGCGGTGGTGCGGCGCCCCGCGAGCTGGTTCGTGGAGCCGCGCCTGGGAACCGACTCCCGCAAGTCCGTGGTCTTCTACCTGGAGCCCGGCTTCGGCAGGGTGGCCGACGGCGGCGAGTTCGTGGAGGCGAGCGGGTCGGTGCGCTGGAAGCCCAGCACCAACGTGCAGCTCTCGTTCTCGCCCTCGTACAACTACAACGTGAACGAGAAGCAGTTCGTCGCCACCTTCGACGACCCGCTCTCCACCGCCTTCTTCGGGCGGCGGCACCTCTTCGCGGAGCTGGAGCAGCACGTGGTCTCGCTGAACACGCGCCTGAACTGGACCTTCACCCCGCGCCTGACCCTGGAGCTGTTCGCCCAGCCCTTCGTGGCCAGCGGTGAGTACCGGGACTTCAAGGAGTTCGTCCGCCCGCGCTCGGTGGAGACGCGGTCGCTGGCGGGCCAGGTCACCGTCGCCGAGCGCGACGCCGGGGGCCGGGCCACGCAGTTCCGGCTGGACACGGACGGCGACCCGGCCACCGACGAGGGGTTCCGCTTCCGCAACAGCGACTTCAACGTCCGCTCGCTGCGCGGCAACGCCGTGCTCCGCTGGGAGTACCGGCCGGGCTCCACCCTGTTCTTCGTCTGGCAGCAGCAGCGCAGCGGCGACGAGCCCTTCGGCGACTTCCGCCTGGGCCGCGACACCGGCGCCATCTTCGACTCCAGCCCCGACAACGTGTTCGTGGTGAAGGCCACGTACTGGATCGGGAGCTGACGGGACGACCGCGCTCGGCGTCGGACACAAGGAAGCGGGGCCGCCTCGGTGCAGAGGCGGCCCCGCTTCTTGCTTCCCGAGGTCTCCCGAAACCCCCCTCGTCCCGCGTGTAGCGCCGGCCGGCGGAGATCCCGGTGATGGCGTGGTGGAGAGGGGGAAGGCGCCCAGCCTCTCGGCCGGCAGCCCCTCCTCCTCCTCCTCCCCGTGAGCCACGAAGCGCTCCAGCGCCTTTTCACGGATCCTCGATCACCTGGCTCCCGAGATCGCAGGGCTTGAACCTCGCCGATCCGCCTCACGTTCCTTCGACCGGGCGCTCCTGCTCCCCCGCGCCCCACGCGCGCGTCTCCGACATCGGGCGGACCGGTGGGTCGGGGTTGAGCACCACGGAGAACGTGGAGCCCTTGCCGACCTCGCTCTCCACGTCCAGGCGGTAGCCCATCAGGTCGCAGAGGGAGCGCGAGATCGTGAGCCCCAGACCGGTGCCGCCGAAGCGGCGCGCGGTGCCGCCCTCTGCCTGCTCGAACGCCTGGAAGATGGCCGAGAGCCGATCGCCGGGAATGCCGATCCCGGTGTCGGTGACCTCGATCCGCGCCGGCAGCCCGGTCGCGGGGTCCGCGACGATCGACACCGTGACGCTTCCGCGCTGGGTGAAGCGCAGCGCGTTTCCCACCAGGTTGATCACTACCTGCCGCAGCTTCCCCGGGTCGGCGCGGACGGGGGCCAGGTCCGGGGGCACGCACGCCAGAAGCTCCACCCCTTCGGCGCGAGGGGCGCCCTTCAGCGCGCCCAGCGTGTCGCGCACCAGGTCGCCCAGGCAGACGACCTCCGCGTCCAGCTCCATCTTTCCCGCCTCGATCTTGGAGAGGTCGAGCACGGCGTTGATGAGGCCGAGCAGGTGCTTGCCGTTCGCGCCGATGCGGTCCAGGTAGGCGATCTCCTGGTCCGTCATGCGGCCGGCGCGGTTCTTCCGCAGCACGTTGGCGAAGCCGATCACGGAGTTGAGCGGCGTGCGCAGCTCGTGGCTCATGCTGGAGAGGAACTCGCTCTTCGCCACGTTGGCGTCCTCGGCGGTCTCCTTGGCGCGCCGCAGCTCCAGCTCGGCCAGCTTGCGGTCGGTGATGTCCTGCACGTGCCCGAACATCCGCAGCGGACGCCCGGCGGCGTCGTACTCGCCCTGCACGCTGCTGTTCACGTAGCGCAGCCCGCCGGAGCGGTCCACCACACGGAACTCCACGTGCAGCGTCTCTCCCGACGCGAGCGCCCGCACGTTGCCCTCCGCGATCCGCTCGCGGTCGTCCGGGTGCACGAGCTGAAGGAAATCCTCGGTCGAGAACGGCCCCTCCGTCGGGTCGATCCCGTAGATCCGGTGTCCTTCCCCGGACCAGGTTCCCTCTCCGGTGGCGAAGTCCTGCTCCCACGCCCCCAGTCCCGCCAGGCGGTGCGCCTGCGCCAGCATGTGCTGCGAGCGGGCCAGCTCCAGCTCCGCCAGCTTCCGCTCGGTGATGTCCTGCAGGTGCCCCATGATCCTCAGCCCCACGCCGGCCGCGTCGTACTCGGACTTGATCGTCGCCGAGATGTATCGTTCCTCTCCGCTGGGACGCCTGATGCGGTAGTCCAGCTCCTGCTGCTCGCCCGACGTGACGGCGAGGTCGGTGGCGCCCTGCACGCGGGCGCGGTCGTCGGGGTGGACCTTGGCGAAGAACTCCCCGAATGTGATGGGCCCCAGGGCGGGATCGTGCCCCACGATGCGGCAGCCCTCGTCCGACCACATGCCGGTGTCGTGCACCAGGTCGTACTCCCAGCTCCCGACCCGGGCCATGCGCTGGGCCTCCTGGAGCTGCCGCTCGCTGGCGCGCAGGGCGACCTGGGTCTCGTTGCGGCTCGTGACGTCCTGCAGGTAACCGAACAGGCGGCGGGGCGTCCCCTCGGCGTCGCGGCGGACCTGCACGCTCAACCAGAGCTGGCACACCTCGCCCGATGGACCGAGGATGCGGAACTCCGTCTCGACCTGTCCGTCGCTGAGCAGGGCCTCGGTGCCGGTTGCGGATATCGACGCGCGGTCGTCGGGGTGCACCCTCGCCTTGAACGCGGCCATGGGGAGCGGCGCCAGCGCGGGATCCAGCCCCATGATCCGGTATCCTTCGTCCGAGAGGACCCCCCGGTCCGTGTCCAGGTCGTAGTCCCAGGTGCCCAGGCGCGCCATCCGCTGCGTCTCGGCGAGCATCCGCCGGCTCGCGCGGAGCGCGTCCTCGTCACCCCGCTGTCCCATGGCCGCCGCCTCTCGGCCGGTGGCGTCCGCTACCAGCCCCGCGGCGGGCGCGGTCGCGCCGCCGGGCGCTCGGTGGGAGGAAGATACGGTCATCTCAGCCTCGTCGCAGGGATGTTCGGATCGCCGCCGCTCCCCTCCGCCAGGTCGCGCACCCCGGCCGCGGCGAGGCGGGCCGACCCGGTGAGCCGATGGGAGGCGGTGGTGTTCGGGCTCGCGCCACGCCGGCCCGCTGCTCGCGGGATCGCGCCGGCCGGCGGAGTCCGGCCCGTAGGGGGAAGATCCGCGCCGCGGAGGCCCCGGCGCCCCGACGTAGTGCCGGCAAGGCTTTGCGCGTGTCGACGCTCGCCGCGAGAGGACGCGCCGGGTGACCGGAATCCGTACGGTGGACGAAGTCGGGTCAGGGGGAACGGGTGCCCGCGCGCGGCGCCGCTCGGCGCCGGCTGCGCCCGGCCCGACGTTTCCCGTTCCCTGCTGCCTCGGATCGTCATCACCCGGTGTTGCGCAGGCCGGCGGAGATTCCGTTGATGGTGGCGGCCAGGGCGTAGTTCAGCTCCTCGCTCTCCTGGCCGGCGCGCTTGCGGCGCAGCAGGTCGACCTGGATGAGCGACATGGGGTCCACGTACGGGTTGCGCAGGCGGATGGAGCGGGCCAGGACGGGGTTCTCCTCCAGCAGGCGCGTCTGGCCGCAGACGCGGAGCACGGCGCGGCGCGTCCTCACCAGCTCCTCTGCCAGCAGGGAGAAGACGCGCTCCCGCAGCGCCTCGTCCTCCACCAGCCCCGCGTAGCGCCGCGCGATGGAGAGGTCCGCCTTCGCCAGCCCCACCTCCACGTTGCGAACCAGGTCGTGGAAGAGGGGGAACGCGCCCATCATCTCGCCCAGCAGCCCCTCCTCCGCCGCGCCCCGCCCGGCGAAGCGCTCCAGCGCCCGGCCCACGCCGAACCAGGCGGGCAGCACGTGGCGGCTCTGCATCCACCCGAACACCCAGGGGATCGCGCGCAGGTCCTCCAGCCCGCGGCTCTCCCCGCGCTTCGCCGGCCGCGACCCGATGCGCGCGTGCTCCAGCTCCGCCACGGGGGTCGCCTGCTGAAAGTAGGGCAGGATGTCCGGGTTCTCCGCCACGTGCTCGCGATAGAAGGCGAACGCGTCGGCGGAGAGCGCCTCCATCGCCTCCTCCCACCGCGCCGCCCGCGCGGGGTCCGGCGGGTTCACGGCGGCGTGCGCGTCCAGCGCGGCGGCCACCATCAGCTCCAGGTTGCGCTCGGCCAGAACGGGGTCGGAGTACTTCCAGTTCAGCACCTCGCCCTGCTCGGTGATGCGCAGCGCGCCGGTGAAGGCGCCCGGCGGCTGCGAGGTGATGGCGCGGTGGGTGGGCCCGCCGCCGCGCCCCACCGTGCCGCCGCGCCCGTGGAAGATGCGGAGCGTGACGCCCGCCTGGCGCGCCACCTCGTGGAGGGCGCGGTGGGCGCGGAAGATCTCCCAGGTGCTGGTGAGCATCCCCCCGTCCTTGTTGCTGTCGGAGTAGCCCAGCATCACCTCCTGCCGCCGTCCCCACGAGTCCAGCAGCCGCCCGTAGTCGGGCCGCGCCCACAGCTCGCGGCAGATGTCCGGGCAGGCGCGCAGGTCCTGGATGGACTCGAAGAGGGGGACCGGCATCAGCCCGGGGTCGCCCTCGCGCCCCTCCACGCGCACGCCCGAGACGCCGGCCAGGCGCACCACGGTCAGCACGTCCTCGACGGACGTGGAGCCGCTGATCACGTAGTGGCGGATGCTCTCCGGCGCGTGCGTCCGCTTCACCTCCGCCACCGCGCGCAGCGTCTCCAGCACGCCCTCCGTCTCCTCCGACGGCGCGGGCGGGAGGGTGCCCTCTGCGGGGAACACCTCGTCTCGGGCGCGGGCGTGGATGCGGGCGTGCTGGCGCACGTCCAGCGCGTGCAGGTGGAAGCCGAACGTCTCCACCTGCCGCAGGAGCGGGTCGATGAGGAGCGTCGCCAGGCGGCCGGCGCGGTGGGCGGCCAGGGAGTCGCGGATCAGGCGCAGGTCCGCCGCGAACGCGGGCGCGTCCGGATACGCGTGCGGGGGCCGCGGCTCGTCGCGGGCGGCGCGCAGGCGGGCGCCCACGTGGCCCAGGAAGCGGCGGTACACCTCGTCGCTGGCCCGCGTCTCCGGGCGGGGATCCAGGGAGGGGAGGGTGGCCGCGTAGCGCTCCATCGCCTCCGCCAGCTCGCGCGTGACGGGCACCTGCCGCGTGGAGGGGCTCAGCCGCTCGACCATCCCCTCCAGCGTGCGGACGTAGCGGTCCAGGATGGTCTCGCGCGCCATGCGCATGGCCGCGCGGGTGACCTCCGGCGTCACGAACGGGTTGCCGTCGCGGTCCCCGCCGATCCACGAGCCGAAGCGCACGGTCGTGGGCAGGTCCGCCGCCGCCACGGGCTCGCCGTACGCCGCGCGGACGCCCTCCGCCATCTCCGCGTAGAGCAGGGGCACGGTCTCCACCAGCACCTGCCGGTAGTAGTCCAGCCCCATCTGCACCTCGTCGCGCACGGAGGGGCGGCGGCGGCGCACCTCGTCGGTCTGCCAGAGCGCGGTCACCTCGGCCGCGATCGCCGCCTCCTGCGCGGCGGCCTCCGCGTCGGTCAGCGGTAGCCGGTCCAGCCGCTCCAGCGCGCGGGCGATGCGGGCGCGCTTGAAGAGCACCGTGCGCCGCGACACCTCGGTGGGGTGCGCGGTGAAGACGGGGACGACCTCGATCTCCGCCAGCCGGGCCAGGGCGTCCCCGCGGCTCACCCCGGCCTCGCGCAGGCGGAGCAGGGTGCCGTGGAAGGTGCCCGGCTGCGGCGGGTCGTCCGCGTGCAGCCCGGCGGCGCGCTTGCGGCGCTTGCGGTGCGCCGTCTCCGCCAGGTTGGCCACCTCGAAGTAGATGGAGAACGCCTTGGTGAGCCGGTACGCCTCCGTCACCCCCAGCCCGCCCACCACCTTCTCCGCGCGCAGCATCCCCTCCTCCGGGTCGATCGCCTCCTCGGCCTCCCCCTCGTCCGGCCCCGCCATCTCCTCGCGGTTGCGGATGGAGAGGTGGCGAAGCTCCTCCACGGCGGCGTAGAGCGCCGGCCCCTCCTGCTCGCGCAGCACCTCGCCGAGGATGCGACCCAGCGAGCGCACGTCGCGGCGCAGCGGCGCCTCCTTCCGCTCGGCGTCCTCGCCCGTCAGCTCCGCCAGGCGCTCGCCCTGGTCGTCCGCCTTCCAGAGGGGGTCCGTCGTCGACATCCTCGCTCCGTCTCTCGCTGTCCCCGGGCTCCGCGTGGTGCGGACGGCGGAAGGTGCCTCCGCGAGTGCCGGCGGGGCAAGGTGGGGGCCCCGACACGGTGCGCCGCGGCAACGCACGGGAGGATCGTGGGGCAGTGTCATCCTCGTGCGCACCTTTTGCGATAAACCTTGACCCCGCCGGGGGCTACACCGTACTGTGATACCATGCGCGCGTGGAGCCGCCCGTGGGTGCCGGCCAAGCGAGTTCGCGTTCCCTTTCCCGAAATCCCTCCATGCCCCGTTCCGTCCCTTCCGTCCATGATGTCGCCGCCGACCGTCCGATCCGGCGCCTTCCCGGGTCGTCGATGCTGCTACCGTGGTGGTGCTGGTGCTCGCCATTGGACTCTTCTGGAAGGACAGGGCGGAGCGGCGCACCGCCGAGCGTGAGGTGCGCGATCAGCTGCGGCAGCTGCAGTCCGCCGGCCTGCGCGAAGGCGCGCGATTCCGGGACATGACGGTCGTGGACCCGGAAGGCCGCCGCATTGGCCTGCTGGGCTCGTCGCAGGGCTCCTCCCGCCTGCTCTACCTGTTCAAGACCGACTGCCCGGCGTGCGCGGCCCAGAAGCGCCGGTGGGTCGAGCTGGCCGATCTCGCTCGTGGGGCGGGGTGGCAGGTGACCGCCGTCACCTCCGAGACGCTTGCCCCCTGGGTCCGCTCGTACTTCGGCACACCGTCCATTCTCATCCGGCAGGTCGACGATCCGGCTACCGCCTCGGAGAAGCTTTGGGACCAACGTGGTGCCCGCCACCATTCTGGTGGGAGCGGACGGGAAGGTGCTGTTCTACCGGCTCGGCCGCCTTTCGCCCGTCGATGAGGACTCCGTGCGTGCCCTGGTGGGAGCGGCCGGGCGGAAGAGGGCGAGCTCCCGTGGGCAGCAGCCCGGCGGAGTCGCGATTGCCATTCCTGAAAGGAGGTGACGATGATGCCCGGTACCCGGCTCTTACGTGCCGCGGGCGCGGCCCTGGCCCTTGCCGCTGCCACCACGCACGCGCAGGGGGTGAATGCCCAGTCCATCGAGAAGCTGGGATACTGCGGCGCGGTGTGCTCGGCCGCGACGGTGAACTGCGCCACCACCAACTCGCCGGAATACTGCTCGGTTTTCTTCGCCGGATGCATGGGCTCCTGCATCATCTTCTGACCTTCACCTGCACCTTGCCCCCATTCATGCGACCAATCCTCCGCCTCGCCGCCGCCGCGGCGACCGTCGCCCTTCTCGTGCCCGCCCCTCCTGTGAAGGCCGACGTGATCGACATGGTGTGCCAGGGATGGTGCTTCGCGGGCTCCGTTACGTGCCTTGCCAACGTCGACAACGCGGAGTTCTGCGCCGGGTACTTTGCCGGCTGCATGACCGGCTGTGGGTTCTAGGTTGGCGTCGGCAGGATCCCGCCGGTGGGGAGCGCCCACGGCAGCGGCGCTGTCCCTGGGGCTGCTGGTCTCCCTGGCGACCTGCGGGTCGCGCGCCGCGGCCGGAGGGGGCGCCGGGGTCATCCCTGCCGAGCTCGTGCCGGTGAGCCGCGCGTGGCCACGCTGCCATTCCGGGCGGAGGCCGCGCTTGCTTGGGGAGGCGACGGAGCGGTGGCGCTCCTCGACGCGGACGAGCGCCAGGTCGTGCTCCTCTCCCTCGGCGACGGCCGGGAGCGGCGCGCAGGCCGCCGCGGCAGCGGCCCGGGCGAGTTCGAGCTTCCCGTGGCCCTGCTCGCGCGGGAGGACGGCTCGATGCTCGTAGCCGACGGACGGACCCTGCGGGTTACCGAGCTCGCCCCTGACCTGCGGTACGTGCGGTCGCAGGCGACGCCGGGGATGCCCCTGCACCTGCTGGCCTGGAACGGTGGTGCGGTGCTCGGAGTGTGGATCGGGTTCGGAGGGGGAGGACCCGAGGTCGGGCGCGTGGACATGCGCACCGGAGCCGCGCGCCGCCTCTTCGACCCGTTCCGGGCCTCCTCGGCACTGGTGGAGGGAGCGGCGGGGATCGGCGGCCCGTCGGCGTTCGTGGCCGCCGTTCGTGCCGCCGACGGACGGATCGTGATGGGCGGCGGCTCCCGGTATGCGCTCCTCGCGTTCGACACCGCAGGCGCCGACCGCGGGTCCTTCGGACGCCCGGATCTCGTTCCCGAGCCGATGTCAGCCGCCGAGCTGGACGAGATGCGGCAGCGGATGGGCCGGATCTTCCAGGGAGCCGTTCCGCCGGGTGAGCAGCGCCGGCTGCTGGAGCGCGTCGCCGCGCGCCCGCGGCCGTTCTTCCGTGCCAACGCACTCGCCGCCGACGCGGCGGGGCGCCTGTGGGTCGCGACGGAGCGCGGCGAGGGAAGCCGCACCTACGTGGACGTGTTCGACGCGTCCGGTCGGTTGCGGGGGACGGTGGTGCTCCGGGACCGCGTGAAGAAGCTGGCGGTCCGCGGGGCGTTGATCGCGGCGCTCGTGGAGCGGAGAGGCGGGGACGGGGAGGGAGGGCAGGGGGTGGACGTCTACCGCGTCGATGTCCCGTGACCATCCCGTTCGCGCGGCTCGGGGCTCTCGTGCTGCTCGCGCTGGGCGGCGAGGGCCGGGACGACGTAGGGGGGCGGGGCGCGTCCGACCCCGCGGGCGGGGAGGGCAGTGCCGCCCTGGTGACCCTCCGGACCACCTACGTCACGGCAGAACCCCGCGACTTCGCTTCGCTCGGCGTGCGCGGGCACCGCGTGTGGGCGGTGGACGGGGAGCGGGGGCGGGTGCTGGCCGTCTCCGGGGGGCGACCGGACTTCCTTCCCCTCCGCTGCGGCGCCCCCTCGGGCTCCCACCCCCGGGACGTGCGGTGGAGCGCGCGGGGAGCGTGGGTCGTGCTGGCAGCGGACGCTACGCTCTGGGGCTGCGACCTTCGCACCGGGGCCCACCATCGGGTGGTGAGCCTTCCGAGCTGGCCCTCCGTCGTCGACGGGTTCGACGGTGGCCGGGTGGCGGCGGTATGGCTGTCCCCGTTCTTCTCCATCGCCGCGTCGCTCGTCACGGACGGCGGGGCCGCGCGGGAGATCGGCCTGGCCGCCACGGCGCCCGATCTACTCCGCCCGCTGCCCGGCGTGCCCGCCCCATCTCCGTTCGTACCCGTGACCGTGGCCGGCGGTCGCCTGGTGGTCGGAAACCCGGAGACGTACCACCTGGCCGTATTCGACGAGCGGGGCCGGGTCGTGAGGCGGTTCGGGCGTGAAGGAATCGCCCCGGCGCGTTACACGGACGCCGACCGGGAGCTGATCCTGTCGCGGATGCCGGGCTCGCCGGCGCTGCGCGCATCGATGCTCCCGTTCCTGCAAGGTGCGAAGCCGTACTTCCGCGGCACCACGCTGGCGGGCGACCGGTCCGGACGCGTCTGGATCGCGACGTCCCTGGGTCACCCGGAGTCGTCGGAGCTGAACCTGTTCCACCCGTCCGGGCGCATGCAGGCGATCGTCCTGCGCGGGCAGGTGGAGCGCATCGCCGTCGACGGCGACCGCCTGGTCGCGCTGTCGCGGGTCCACGGGAGCCGACCGCCCCGGACTCGCATCACCGAGTACGCGATCCGCTGGCGGGGCGCCCCCGCCGGCGCGGCGAAGGGAGAGGTGAACCGATGGACGCCATGACGCTGTTCGCGCGGCTGCAGGAAGGGCTCGCCCGGGCCGGGGACACCGGTACGGTGCGGATGGAGGGGTACGACCTGACGATCGAGCGCGCGGAGGACGGGGACGGGTCCACGGTCGTCCAGGCCACCTCCCCCGGGGTTCCGGGCGGCGCGCGGATCACCCAGCATGCGCCCGCGGCCGAGCGCCCCGCCGGCTACCCGGCGGAGATCCCGTTCCTGCCCGGCCTGCCGGTGGCGGTCTCGGAGTCGCCCCGGTGGGCCGGGTGGTTCGCGACGCCGGACGTGGAAGCCGCTCTCCGCGCGCTGGTGGAGGCCAGCGCGCTCGCCGGCTGGACCCCCGGCCCGGCCGTCCCGCTCCCGGGCACCCCCGTGGGGACGAGCGTGGTGGGGCTGCGCCGGGGGGCCGAGCTCCGCGTGCTCACCGCCGCCGCGGTCGGCCGGGGCGGCGTCGTGACGCTGGCCGACACGGCGGGGTCGCCGCCGGGCTGATGGTGCCGTCCCGGCCGAACGAAGGGAGCCGCTTCGCGCGGGCTCCCGTCGTGTCAGCGGAGTGAAGAGGAGAGGACCTGCGGGGGACACCGAACCCGGAGGTCCTCTCGTCGTCACCCTCCCGCTCCGGCTACTGCGTGGGTCGGTGCAGCCTTCCTCCCACCATCGTCGCCAGCACGGGCACACATCCTTGAGCGCCACCGTGAGGCGACGTCCGCATTCCAGGGGGTAACCCCCCCCCGGAGGCTACTACGATCGTCCCTGCGGGACTCCACCGTGCGGAGCGCCGCCCTCAGTCGCCGAGACCCTCCATGCTCCCTCTCCCACCCGCGGGAAAGGGTGGCGGGCTCCCGGAAGTGCCGAAGGAAGCGCACCCCATCCGCCCGCGCCCGCCGGGCTGAGGGCTCCTCTCGCGGCCTCGCTCCCCCGCGGCGACCTTGTCGGGCGCCGAGCCGCCGATGCACGTTGTCCGTCCTCGGCCCGTCCTCGTCGTTCCTCCCGCGTCCGCCCCTCCCGCCGGAGAGCCCGCATGCTCGGCCCCAACGCAGGCGTCCAGCGCCAGACCGAGGTGTACGTCGCGGGGGTCGCCGGCGCGCGGCCCGCCGTGCCGGTGGACGCGGCGAGGCTGGAGGCGGAGGCGGCGCGGGCCATGACGCCCGAGGCGTTCGCGTACGTGGCCGGCGGCGCGGGGACGGAGAGCACCGTGCGGGAGAACCGCGCCGGCCTGGAGCGGTGGCGCATCGTTCCGCGGGTGCTGCGGGACGTGTCGGAGCGCGACCTCTCCGTCGAGCTCTTCGGCCGGCGGCTGGCGACGCCGCTCCTGCTGGCGCCGATCGGCGTGCTGGAGATGGCGCACGAGGGCGCGGACGTGGCCGTGGCGCGCGCGGCGGCCGCGGAGGGGGTGCCGATGGTCTTCTCCTCCCAGGCGTCACGGCCGATGGAGGCGTGCGCGGCCGCGATGGGCGCCGCGCCGCGGTGGTTCCAGCTCTACTGGAGCAAGGACGACGCGCTGGTCCGCTCCTTCGTGGCCCGCGCCGAGGCGTGCGGGTGCGATGCCATCGCGGTCACGCTGGACACCACCCTGCTGGGGTGGAGGACGCGCGACCTGGACCTGGCCTACCTCCCCTTCCTGCGCGGGATGGGGATCGCGCAGTACGCCTCCGATCCGGTCTTCCGGGCGGCGCTGTCCGAGGTGCTTCCCGAGCCCCCGGGCGCGCCGCCGCGCCGCATCAACCTCTCCACCGTGGGCGCGCTGCTGCGGATGAAGCGCACGCTCCGTCCCACACTGGGGCGCGGCGACGCCCTGGCCGCCGTGCGCCGGTTCGTCGCCACCTACTCGCGGCCCTCGCTCACCTGGAAGGACCTGGAGACGCTGCGGGCGATGACGCGCCTCCCCATCGTGCTCAAGGGCGTCATGCACCCCGACGACGCGCGGCTGGCGCTGGAGCACGGCGCGAGCGGCGTCTGGGTCTCCAACCACGGCGGGCGGCAGGTGGACGGCGCGCTCTCCAGCATCGACGCGCTCCCCGCGATCGCGGACGCGGTGGGCGGGCGCGCGCCGGTCGTGTTCGACGGCGGGGTGCGCGGCGGGTCGGACGCGTTCAAGGCGCTCGCCCTGGGCGCCACCGCCGTCGCCCTCGGCCGGCCCTACGTCTACGGGCTGGCGCTGGCGGGGGAGACCGGCGTGCGCGAGGTGATCCGCAACCTCGCCGCGGAGCTGGACCTCACGATGGGCCTCGCCGGCTGCCGCTCGCCGGCGGAGGTGGGGCGGGAAGCGCTCGTGCGCCCGTAGACGGGCGTGGACGGGGCGGCTCCCCTCGTGGGCGCTCGGTCGGATCGGAAGCAACGGACGTTCCCCGGATCCCCATCCTCGACATCTCCTACCATGACGAAGCCCATCGTGCGCATCCCCTCGGCCGTTCTTCGTCACACCTTCATCTGTCTGCTGCTGCTGGCCGCCCTCGCGCCCGCCGCCGCCGCCCAGACGCTGGTTCCCGTCACGGGCCAGCCCGTTCCGTACCGCCTGAGCGTGCCGGAGGGATGGGCGCGGGAGTGGAAGAACGACGTGCTCTCCGTGTCGAGCGAGCACGGGGAGGTGACGATCGCGGTGACGGCGCTGGACCTGGTCGCGGTCCAGAACCCGCCGCCGGCCTCGCGAGCGCAGGTGCGGCGGGCGATCACCGAGCGGGTCATGTCCAACGACACCTTCCACCTGAACCTGATCGAGCGGAACGTCCGGCGGACGTCCCCGGACCCGCTCGGCCACGTCGTGCCGGAGATGGGGACGCTGGGCGGCGGGAAGGCGGCGTGCGTCTCCGCGGTCACCCAGACGACCGCGGGAGAGGGGTGGATACGGGTCTGCTCCACGGTCCATGGCGGCGTCCTCTACCAGCTTCTCGTCATGGGACCCGGCGCGATCCGGCCGCAGCACGAGTCGCTGGTCGCCCGCATCCGGGATTGGTTCGTGCCCGCGGACATGCCCTGACTGGGGCGCTGGACGGCGGGGGCGGGGGAGCGTACCTTCCCCCACGCGGGAGACCCCGTCCCGCAACCCACCCGCCGTTCCCCCGCCCGCATGCGCCGCGACCCTCCCCCGCCGCCCCCCGCGCACGACCCGCCGGGGGCGCCCGTCCTCAACGTCCGCCGCCACGCGGGCGAGCTGAGCCGCACCTGGGAGCTGGAGCTGCTCATCTCCGGGGCCGTGCTCTTCGCCCTGCTGCAGCTCCCCGCCCGCGCCGACCAGGCGTACGCCCGCCTGGCACCGCACCTGGCCGAAGGGGCGATGCAGGGGGCGTTCTTCGCCTACTACTTCGGCAAGCTGGCGCTGTACACCCTGATCGTGGCCTTCCTGGTGCACCTGGCGGCGCGGGCGTACTGGGTGGGGCTCATCGGGCTGGACTCCGTCTTTCCCGGCGGGATCCAGTGGGACCGGCTGCGGTACGGCCCGCTCACCAGGCAGGTGCAGCGGGAGAAGACGCCCTCGCTGCCGCGGATGATCGACGCCGCGGACGACTTCTGCAGCGTCATCTTTCCGTTCGCCTTCATGGTGGTCTTCGTCGTCTTCCTCTCCCTGGTGGTCGTGGGCGCCGCGGTGTGGCTCTCGTCCGCGCTGGCGGCCATGGTGCCGGGGGTGTCGGTGAAGGGGGTCTTCTACGCGCTCGCCGCCCTGGCCGCGCTTCCCGCGGTGGTGGGCACGCTGGTGGACCGCGCCCTGGGCGACCGCGTGGACCCGGCCTCGGCCGCGGGGCGCGTGCTGCGCTGGGCGGTGGGCGCCTCCACGCTCTGGGGGCTGCTCCGCATCTACAGCGCCGTGTACCTGACGCTCTACAGCAACGTGCGGCGCCGGGTGATGCAGGGCGTCTTCCTGGGATTCTTCCTGGGGATCGTGGCGCTCTTCGTGGTGAAGGACGTGGTGCTGGCCAGCGGGATGGTCACGGTGGGCGGGGAGACGTACCTCCCCGACTCGCCGGGGGAGCTCACCCTGCGCACGGGCTTCTACGAGAGCCTGCGCGGCGACGGGCCCCCGGCGCGCAGCGGGATGCCCAGCATCCCCTCCGAGGTGGTGGAGGGGCCGTACGTGCGCCTCTTCGTTCCGTACGTGCCGATGCTCCACAACCGCGCCGTGGCCGCGCGCTGCCCGGGCGTGCGCCCCCTGCACGAGGAGGGGATGCGCCGCGTGGGCGCCGCCGCCGAGCCGGGCCCGATCGCGCAGGACGCGGCCCTGCGCTGCCTGGCCGGCTTCCACCTGGTGGCGGTGGACGGCCGGGCGGTGCCGGAGCCGCGCTGGCGCTTCTTCACCCACCCGGCCACGGGGCGGCGCGGCATCGTGGCGTATCTGCCGGTGGAGGCGCTCCCCGCCGGAGAGCACGTGCTGACCGTGGGGCGCGTCCCCGACCTGCGCCCGCGCTCCGACGGAAAGCCGCGCCCCGCCGCGCGCCCCTGGTCCATCCCCTTCTGGCGCTGAGCGGTGGACGGAGGGGACTCCGGGCGCAATCCTTGCCCCCGAGCCCCGGCGGACCCTCGCCGCGCGACACCCTGCCCACGCCCATGACCCGCACTCCCACGCCGCCGAGCGACGACGCCCCTCCGCCGGGCCTCCCCACCGGGCTGGTCTCCGCCGGCGCGGGGCTGGACGCGCTGGACCTGCTGCGCGAGACGGAGGGCGACGCGGGCGTGCTGCTCTGGCGCGCCGCCCGCGCGGCCACGCTCTGGGCGCTCACGCCGGCGCCCGCGCGCGCCGGCCTGTTCGCGGACGGCGCCGCCGCGCGGC
>JASLAX010000127.1 GCA_030146875.1 Longimicrobiaceae bacterium | reverse complement strand
GGTCGGCCCTCTCGGGCCGCCCCCCGGTTGCCCCACAAATGTCCGGGGGGCCCCCCGGGGGCCGGGGTCCGCCCCTCTCTCTTTCTCTCCCTCGGACGGCCGGTGGATGCGACGGCGGACGCGGATCGCGCCGTCCGCCGTCGGTTCGAAGTCCGGCGTCAGGGCCGCGGCGGCGTGGTCCCGGCGGCGGGCGGCGTCGCGGGGGCGGCCCCCGCGGGGGCGCCGGCCAGGAGGGCGTCGATCTCGCGCGACATCTCCTCGAAGCTCTTGGCGCCGCTCAGCAGCTTCTGCTGGTTCAGGATCAGGGTGGGGGTGCCCGGGATCCCCGCGCCCGCCGCGCCCATGGCGTCGCCGACCAGGATGCGCGCCGTCTCGTCCTGCGTGGTGCAGCGGTCGTAGGCGGCCATGTCCAGCTTCAGCTCCTGCGCCAGGCCCCGGAAGCGCGCCGGCGCGTCGCCCGAGGGGGCGGGCGACCACTCGCGCTGCGTGGCGAAGATGCGGTCGTGCATCGGCCAGAACGCGCCCTGGGCGCCGGCGCACATCGCCGCCTCGGAGGCGGCCCAGGCGGCGCCGTGGTTGGGGAGCGGGTAGTTGACGAACAGGACGCGCAGCTTGCCGGGGCGAACGTAGGCGCTGTCCAGCTTGGGGTACGTCTGCAGGGCGAACTGCCCGCAGTACGGGCACTGGAAGTCGGAGATCAGCACCAGGTTCACCGGCGCGCGCGCCGAGCCCTTCAGGCGGTCGCGGTCGGCCCGCGCCGCCACGGAGTCGGCCGAGGCGGCGCCGGTGGCGGCGGACCTGGCGCCGGCGTCGCCCGGCTGCTGTGCGCACGCGCTGGCGGAGAGCAGGGTCACGGCGAGCGCGGCGCCTCCCAGGGCGAGCAGGGCGGGGCGTCGGGCGGTGGTGTGCGGCGTCGGGTGCATGGGAGCGCGGTCACGGGTTGGGTGCCGGCGGCGCGGGGGCGCGGGGCGGGCGACCCCCGTACACGCGGGCCCGCTCCAGGGTCCAGTCTCCTACGTGCGCGGGGGGCCACTCCCCCCGTCGGGCGGCGGCGGCGAGCGTCGCCGCCTCGTGGCGGGCGCGGGCGGCGGTGTCGGCGTCCACCCACCCCTCGCGCTCGGCCTGCCGCAGCTCCTCCTCGTCCAGCACCTCCACCCGGCCGTCTGCGCCGCGCCACACGTCCAGGCACAGGTCGGTGGTCGCCCAGCAGTCGCCCTCCATCACCACCGGGGTCAGCACGTTGGCGTACACGCCCGTGAAGGTGCCGTCGCGCAGGTGGAACCGTCCCACGTCGTGCCAGCGGCCGGGATAGGTGAACCAGACCACGGGCGCGCCGGGCTCCAGCACCGTCCGCCCGTCCACCACCACCGCCCGCTTCAGCTCCGCCGCCTCCAGCAGCGTCACCACGAACCCGTCCAGGTCCGCTACCCGCGCCTGCCGGAACACCTGCTCGCGGTCGGGGAGCCGGCGGTAGCGGATCTCCACCTCGCGCGCGGCCTCGTCCTCTCCGGCGTCGTCCCGGCCGGCATCCTCCCCTCCGACGTCCTCCCCGCCAGCGGCGGCCCGGCGGACGTCCCGCCGCCCGTCGTCTCGGTCGACGTCCTCCCGCGGGTCCACGGCCTCACCCATCGGCGCGGCGGGCCGCGTGCTGCGCGTCCACCACGGCCACGGCGGTCAGCGCGGCGATCTCGGCGGCCTCGCTGCCGCGCTGCAGCACGTGGACGGGGTGCGCCATCCCCAGCAGCACGGGGCCGATGGCCTCCGCACCGCCCAGCCGCGCCATGAGCTTGTACGCGATGTTGGCGGCGTTCAGGTCGGGGAAGATCAGGACGTTCGCCGAGCCCTTCAGGGTGGAGAAGGGATAGACGGACTGACGGATCTGCGGGCGTACGGCGGTGTCGAGCTGCATCTCGCCGTCCACCTCCAGCGTGGGATCCAGCTCCTTCACCCGCTCCGCCGCCTCGCGCACGCGGTCCGCGCGCGGGTCGCGCACGGAGCCGAAGTTGGAGAAGGAGAGCATCGCCACCCGCGGCTCGATCCCCAGCCGGCGCACGAAGCCGGCGGCCAGGAGGGCGATCTCGGCCAGCGTCTCGGCGTCGGGGTCGATGTTGACCGTGGTGTCGGCGAAGAAGAGGAGCTCGCGCTCCAGCACGATCATGTACAGGCCCGCCACGCGCGTCACGCCCGGCGCCGTGCCCAGCGTCTCCAGCGCGGGGCGGATGGTCTCCGGGTAGTGCATGTCCTCTCCCGCCACCAGGCCGTCCGCCTCGCCCTCCGCCACCATCATGCAGGCGAAGGCGACGGCGCGGCGCACCTCGCCCCGCGCCTCGGCCAGGGTGACGCCCTTCCGGCGGCGGCGGCGCCACAGGTCCTGCGCGTACCGCTCCAGCCGCTCCTCGTCGCCCAGCCGGTCCACCACCTCGATCCCCTCCAGCGACACGCCCAGCGCCGTGGCCTTCCCTTCGATGCGCTCGCGCCGGCCCAGGAGGATGGGGTGCGCGATGCCCTCCGCCGCGACCAGGGCGGCGGCGCGGATCACCCGCTCGTGCTCGCCCTCGGGGTAGACGATGCGGCGCGGGTCGCGGCGGGCGCGGCTCATCAGGTCGCGCACCACCTCGCGCCCCCGTCCCAGCCGCGCCTCCAGCTCGTGGCGGTAGGCGTCGGGATCGATCTCGCGGCGTGCCACCCCCGTCTCCATCGCCGCGCGGGCGACCGCGGGGGCCACCCAGAGCATGATGCGCGGGTCGAAGGGCTTGGGGATCAGGTACTCGGCGCCGAAGCGGAAGCGCTCGTCGCCGTACGCCCGCTCCACCGCCTCGGGCACGTCCATCTTCGCCAGCTCCGCCAGCGCCCGCGTGGCGGCCATCTTCATCTCGTCGTTGATGGCGCGCGCGCGCACGTCCAGCGCGCCCCGGAAGATGAAGGGGAAGCCCAGGACGTTGTTGATCTGGTTGGGGTAGTCCGTCCGCCCCGTGGCCATCACCGCGTCGGGCCGCACCAGGGCGACCTCCTCGGGCGTGATCTCGGGGTCGGGGTTGGCGAGCGCGAAGATGATGGGGCGCGGCGCCATGGACGCCACCATCTCGGGCGTCACCGCGCCGGCCACCGAGAGGCCCACGAACACGTCGGCGCCCTGCATCGCGTCGGCCAGCGTGCTCCAGCGGGTGTGGATGGCGAAGCGCGCCTTGTACGGGTCCAGGTCGGCGGGGTCGCGGTCGGCGCGGATGATCCCCTTGCGGTCGGCCATGGAGATGTTCTCGCGCCGGACGCCCAGGGAGACGTAGTGCTCCGCCGTGGCGATGGCGGCCGCCCCGGCGCCGGAGAAGACGCAGCGCACCTCGTGGATGCCGCGCCCCGTGATCTCCAGCGCGTTGAGCAGCGCCGCGCCCGAGATCACGGCCGTGCCGTGCTGGTCGTCGTGGAAGACGGGGATGTCCAGCCGGCGCTTCAGCTCCTCCTCCACGTAGAAGCACTCGGGGGCGGCGATGTCCTCCAGGTTGATGCCGCCCACGGTGGGCTCCAGCAGCTCGCAGAAGCGGATCACGTCGTCCGGGTCCCGGGACCCCACCTCCAGATCGAAGACGTCGATGTCGGCGAAGCGCTTGAAGAGCACGGCCTTGCCCTCCATCACCGGCTTGGCCGCCAGCGGGCCGATGTCGCCCAGGCCCAGCACGGCGGTGCCGTTGGAGACGACCGCGACCAGGTTGCCGCGGCCCGTGTAGCGGAACACCTCCTCGGGCTGGGCGGCGATCTCGCGGCAGGGCTCCGCCACCCCCGGCGAGTAGGCGAGCGAAAGGTCGCGCTGGGTGCTGGCCGGCTTGGTGGGCACGACCGCGATCTTCCCCCGCGGCGTGGAGCTGTGGTAGTCGAGCGCGTCCTGGCGCAGGATGGACATGGCTTCTCGTCCTCTTCCGTCCCTGGGTGAGCCGGAAGCGTAGCCGGCCGTCCCGTCAGGGTCAAGCGCGGGCGCGCGGCCCCCCGCCCGCACCAGAACGGTGCGGCCACGGCGTCCCCTGCACCATCCCGGACCGGCCGCCCCGGCGGTGAACGGATGCGTAAGTCGATGCGTGGAGTGGGTTTGCGGATCCGGCGCGGATTGGTCCGCATCATGCCTAACGGTCGTTCGTTCCCGCATCACCCAGGAGCGTGCGCATGCCACCGGACGGGGTCCTGTTCTGGATCCTCGTCGTGGCACGGCTCGTTCCCACTTCCAGAGAGAACCCGATGAAGCTGCGCCTTGCCCTGCTGCTCCCCCTCGCCGTCGCCGCGTGCGCCGATCGCCAGGATGCCCCCACCGCGGCCGCCGACCGCGTCGCCCCGGTCCTCTCCGCCGAGCGCGCGGAGGGCCAGTACATCGTGGTGCTGAAGGAGGGGGCGAACCCCCGTTCCATCGCCGCGATCGCCGGCGTGAGCCCGCGCCACGTGTACACCGCGGCGCTGACCGGCTTCTCGGCCGAGCTGAACGCGGGGCAGCTGAACGCGCTGCAGCACAACCCGAACGTGGAGTACGTGGAGGCGGACGCGCGGGTGCAGCTCTTCACCACGCAGCTCAACCCCTACTCGTGGGGGCTGGACCGCATCGACGACCGCCTGCTCCCGCTCGACTCGTCCTACGTGTACACGGCGACGGGCGCGGGCGTGAACGCGTACATCCTGGACTCGGGGATCCGGCTCACCCACCTCGACTTCGTGGGGCGCGCCAACTACATCCCCAACGGCAGCAACGGCAACTTCGTTCCGGACGCCAACGGCGGCGCCAACGACTGCAACGGCCACGGGACGCACGTCGCCGGCACCGTCGGCGGCACGTACTCGGGCGTGGCGAAGGGCGTGACGATGTGGGCCGGCCGCGTGGTGGACTGCGGCGGCTACGGCAGCGCCTCGTACGCCATCGCCGGCGTGGACTGGATCACCGCGAACGGCGTGAAGCCGGCCGTGGTGAACATGTCGCTGGGCTACGGCAACGTGACCTCGCTGCGCACCGCGGTGGAGAACTCGATCGCCGCCGGCTTCGTCTACGCGGTGGCCGCCGGCAACGGCGACGCCCAGGGTCGCCCCATCAGCGCCTGCAACGAGACGCCCGCCAACGCGCCCAACGCCATCACGGTGGGCTCCACCACCAAGACGGACACGGAGTCCTCGTTCTCGAACTACGGGACCTGCGTGGACATCCTGGCGCCGGGCTCGTCGGTCATGTCGTCGGACCTCTCGGCCGACAACGCGCTGATCGCCAAGAGCGGCACCTCCATGGCCTCGCCGCACGTGGCGGGCGCCGCCGCGCTGCACCTGTCCGCCAACCCGCTCGCCACGCCGGCGCAGGTGACCGCGGCGCTGAAGGCGAACGCCTCGACCGGCCGCATCACGCTGCACCGCTCCAGCAAGCGCTACGCGACGCCGAACGTGTTCCTGTTCGTCAACTACTGAGCAGCACCCGGCCGGCGGCACCCGCCGCCGGCCGGCTTTGCCCGGGCCGCGCCCCCGCGGCCACGGTTCACGCCCCACCACTCACCACCCGGAAGGTGTTATGCGCGCTCTTCGTCTCGTCGTGGCCGCCACGGCTGTCGCCGCGCTGGCTGCCTGCTCCACGGACGCCCCCGAGGTCGTGGCTCCCTCGCAGCCGCGGCAGGCGCTCGCCCCCGTCTACCTTGCCCCCGCGGGCGAGGGGATCGACGGCGAGTTCATCGTGGTCCTGAAGTCCGGCAGCCCCCGCGAGTCCGCCATGGACGCCGGCGTGGAGACGCGCCGCGTGTACTCGGCGGTGCTCAACGGCTTCTCGGCGAGCATGAACGACGCGCAGATGAACGTGCTGCGCCGCGACCCGAACGTCGCGTACATCGAGCAGAACGCCCGGGTGAGCGTGAGCGCCACGCAGTCGCCGGCCACCTGGGGCCTGGACCGCATCGACCAGCGCGCCCTGCCGCTCAGCAACAGCTACACCTACACCCCCACCGGCGCGGGCGTCCGCGCGTACATCGTGGACACCGGCATCCGCACCGCGCACTCCAACTTCGGCGGCCGTGCCACGGTGGGCTACGACGCCGTGGGCGACGGACGGAACGGGCAGGACTGCGAGGGCCACGGCACGCACGTCGCCGGCACCGTGGGCAGCGCCACCTACGGCGTGGCCAAGAGCGTGTCGCTGATCGCCGTGCGCGTGCTGGACTGCTCCGGCAACGGCAGCTACGCGAACATCATCGCCGGGCTGGACTGGGTCCGCAACAACCACGTGAAGCCGGCCGTCGTCAACATGTCGCTGGGCGGCCCCGCCTCCACCACGCTGGACGCCGCGGTGCGCAACCTCCACAACGCGGGCGTGACCGTGGTGGTCGCCGCCGGCAACGAGAACGAGGACGCCTGCACCGAGTCCCCGTCGCGCATCCTGGGCGAGGCGATCGTGGTGGGCTCCACCACCAGCTCCGACGCGCGCTCCTCCTTCTCGGACTACGGGAGCTGCGTCGACCTCTTCGCGCCCGGCTCGTCCATCACCTCGCTGGGCATCAGCAGCAACACGGCGACGCTGGTGAACAGCGGCACGTCGATGGCCGCGCCGCACGTGGCGGGCGTGGCCGCGCTGTACCTGCAGGGCAACACCACCGCCACCCCGGCGCAGGTCCACACGGCGATCATCGGCTCCGCGTCGCTGAACCGCCTGACGGGCCTGGTCACCAGCAGCACCCCGAACAAGCTGCTCTTCGCCGGTCTGACGGTGGACGGGGGCGTGGTCACGCCGCCCGTGGGCACCTCGCCGTGCGCCGACTGCACCAAGTACAGTGGCTCGCTGAGCTCCGGGGGGTCGGCCTACCAGCCCAACGGCAGCTACTACTACAGCAGCACGTCGAAGACGCACTACGGCTACCTGCGCGGGCCGGCCGGCACCGACTTCGACCTGTACCTGCAGAAGTGGAACGGCTCCTCGTGGGTCAACGTGAAGTCGGGCACCACCGCGAGCAACAACGAGGACGTGTCGTACGCCGGCACGTCCGGGTACTACCGCTGGCGCGTGCACTCCTACTCGGGCAGCGGCGCGTACGATCTCTGGATCAAGTGACCTGACGCAGCGCGGCAGGTGACGGCGGGCCGCCTCCCCCCCGGGGAGGCGGCCCTTTTCTCGTGCGCCATAGGTCGTGTGCTCGCGCCCTCGTCCGATGCGCGCCGCACCGGTTGGCATCGCCCGCACCGGGGGTCCTTCGACGGTTGGGAAGACCCCGGGCCGGCGCGGGTCCCCGCGAACTTCCGCGGACTCCGCGTCACTCCCGGTCGCCCGACGGACCGACGCGACCCCCGCATCGATGCAGGGAGGCGGCGTGCGGCAGAGGCGGGGCAGGGGAGCGCAACCCGGGTCGCGAGACCCCGTCGCGACGTACTCCTCCCGCCCCGAACGTGCCCTGCCGCTCCAATCTGGTACGGCTGCACCGTCCTGGTGCGACGCCGCCGAGCGGCCGAGAAACCCATGTCGTTGCTGCGTCCCGCCTTCGCTGCGCGCTCCCTCTGGCGCGCCACGTGCCTTGCCTGTGACCGATCCAGAACACGCACGCGCCGGGACATCCCTGGGAGGACGAGCACCTGCTCTTCCCCTCCCCCAGCCCCTGCGCGCGCCCTCTCCCAAGGAGGCCGATCCCCGACCCCGGGCCCGGGCCCCAACCGCCGTGTCGTTTCGGTCGCCGCCGTCACCCCGTTGACCACGCACCCAGACCCGGAAGGAACCCCCATGCGTCACCTGCGCCGTACCCTCCTGCTCGGCTCCGTCTCCCTCGCCGCCGCGTGCTCCGACGCGGACATGCCCGCCTCGCCCGACGCCGCCCGCTCGCCGGCCGGCGCCCCCGTGCTGTCGGCCGCGGAAGGCCGCGGGATCGACGGGTCGTACATCGTGGTGCTGAAGGAGGGCGAGAACGCCCGCTCCGTGGCGGCCATCCAGGGCGTGAACCCGAAGTTCGTGTACACGTCGGCGGTCAACGGCTTCGCGGCCGACCTGAACGAGGGGCAGCTCAACGCCCTGCGGCACAACCCGGCGGTGGAGTACGTGGAGGAGGACCAGGTGGGGAGCATCACCGCGACGCAGAGCAGCGCGACGTGGGGCATCGACCGCATCGACCAGCGCAGCCGGCCGCTCTCGACGACGTACAGCTACACGTCCACGGCCAGCAACGTCCGCGCGTACGTGATCGACACCGGCATCCAGGCCAGCCACTCGCAGTTCGGCGGGCGCGCCCAGCAGCTGTACGGCGCGGCGGACTGCAACGGGCACGGCACGCACGTGGCCGGGACCATCGGCTCCAGCACGTACGGCGTGGCCAAGGGCATCATGATCCGCGGCGTGCGGGTGCTGGACTGCTCCGGCAACGGCAGCTACTCGGCGATCATCGCGGGGGTGGACTGGGTCCGCGCGAACCACATCAAGCCGGCCGTGGCCAACATGTCGCTGGGCGGCGGCCTTTCCTCCACCCTCAACACCGCCGTCACCAACCTGCTGAACGCGGGCGTGTTCGTGGCGCTGGCCGCGGGCAACGAGAGCCAGAACGCCTGCAACGTGTCGCCGGCGGCCGTGGGCGCGGCGCTCACGGTGGCGGCGTCGACCTCGACCGACGCGCGGGCCAGCTACTCCAACTACGGGAGCTGCGTGGACCTGTACGCGCCGGGCTCCGCCATCCGCTCCACCTGGATCAACTCCGGGACCCGGACCATCGACGGCACGTCCATGGCCTCGCCGCACGCGGCGGGCGTGGCGGCGCTGTACAAGGCGACCTACGGCGACGCGTCGCAGGCGACCATCAACTCGTGGATCATCAACAACTCCACGACGAACGTGATCAGCGGCAACGTCACCGGCACGCCCAACCGCCTGCTCTTCAAGGGCTCGCTGTAAGGCGGCGGCACCCGGGGCGCGCGCGGCGCGCCCCCGTGGCGGAAGAGGTGCTTTCCCGGAGGGGCCGCGGCGGTCGCGGCCCCTCCGCGCGTCCGGGGGGGGCGCCCCGTAGAAATCGTTTGCGCACCCGCACTCCGCGCGCTACATTGGCAAGCTTCCACCCGTGTACACACGCCCCATCGGTCGCTTGAAGGTTCTCCTCCTCGACGCGGATCGAAACCTCGGTCGAACGCTCGAACCGGATCTCGAGGGCGCGGAGCTCCACTCCGCCCACGGGCTCGCGGAGGGGCTGCGCCTGCTGGGGGCGGGGAGCTGGGACCTGATCCTGCTGGACGCCGACTTCTCGGGCGCCGGGCTGGAGCTGCTGGGAAGGCTGCGCGAGGACGACGCGGGGATCCCGGTGGTGCTGCTGACCTCGCAGCCGTCGATGGACCTGGCCATGGAGGCCATCCGCCACGGCGCGCACGACGTGCTGGCCAAGCCCCTGCCGCGCGGACGCGTCCGCGAGATCGTCTACGGGATCGAGGAGGTGCGCCGGCTGCGCCCCCTGCCCGCCGAGGTGATGGGCGAGGGCGCCATCGTGGGTGCGTCGGTGGGGATGATGACCGTCTTCAAGACGGTGGCGCGGGCGGCCGGGAGCGACGCCACCGTGCTGATCCTGGGCGAGAGCGGGACGGGGAAGGAGATGGTCGCGCGCGTGCTGCACTCGCGCTCGCGGAGGGCCCCGGGGGCGTTCGTGGCCATCAACTGCGCCGCCATCCCCGAGAACCTGCTCGAGAGCGAGCTCTTCGGCCACGAGAAGGGCGCCTTCACCGGCGCCATCGCCCGGCGGGTGGGGCGCTTCGAGCGGGCGAGCGGCGGCACGCTGTTCCTGGACGAGATCGGCGACATGTCGCTGGCCCTGCAGTCCAAGATCCTGCGCGCCATCCAGGAGCGCGAGATCGAGCGGGTGGGCGGCTCCTCGCCCGTTCCCATCGACGTGCGGATCGTGGCCGCCACCAACCGCGACCTGGCCGCGGCGGTGCGCGACGGCCGCTTCCGCGAGGACCTGTACTACCGGCTGGCGGTGGTGACCCTGCTGCTGCCGCCCCTGCGCGACCGCGGGACCGACCTGGACCTTCTCCTCTCCCACTTCGTGGCGCGCTACGCCCGCGAGCACGTGCGCCCCATCCGCGCGGTGGCCGAGGAGGTCTTCAACCTGCTGCGCCAGCACCCCTGGCCGGGGAACGTGCGGCAGCTCCGCAACGTGGCCGAGCGCGCGGTGGTGATGGCCGACGGCGAGGTGCTCCTCCCCCAGCACCTCCCCGCCGAGGTGCTGAGCGCCGCCCCCGCCGCCCCCGAGGCCGAGGGCGACGAGATGCCCCTCTGCACGCTGGAGGAGATGGAGCGGCGCCTGATCCGCCGCGCTCTTCGCGAGACGAGCAACAACCTGACGGTGGCGGCGGAGCGGCTCGGGATCCACCGAAACACCCTGCGGCGGAAGATCGCCGAGTACGGGATCTCCGGGGAGTAGGCGCGGAGCTTGCCCGCAGTCCCGCGACCCCTCCCCGAAGAACCCGGAAGCGCCGTTCCCGTGCAGAGCCGTACCCGCTCCGTCGCCCGTCCCCTGCTCGCGCTCCTCCTGGGCACGGCCGCGTCCGGCGGCGCCGCGGTGGCGCAGGAGCGGCCCGGGCGGTGCATCGCGGGAGAGATCTCGGAGGTGTTCGTCGACAACGCCTCGGTGTTCGACGTGGGGAGCCCTGGGCTGGACGCCCGCTTCAACTGGGCGTACCGCCTGGCCAACGGGCTCCACTTCCGCACCCGCGAGGAGGTGATCCGCCGCGAGCTGCTCTTCGCGGCGGGGGACTGCTACGACGCCGACCGGCTGGAGGACAGCGAGCGCGTGCTGCGCGCCCTTCCCTTCATCGCCGACGCCGACGTGTACTCGGTGCGCCAGCCCGACGGGACCCACCACGTGGTGGTGGAGACCCACGACGAGTGGACCACGCGCCTGGAGCCGCAGTTCCACTCCAGCGACCGCGAGCTCGCGGGCGTGGAGCTACGCGAGGACAACCTGTTCGGCACCGGGCGCCGCGTGTCGGTGTGGGCGCGCGAGGAGCAGCGGGAGCGGGTGTTCGGCGCCTCGTACGGCACCAGCCAGCTCCTGGGCACGCACCTGGACGCGGACGTGTCGGTCGAGCGGACTCCGGTGGGCACGGCCGTGTCGCAGCTCATCGCCTACCCCTTCCGCGGCGAGACGGGGCGATGGGCGTTCCGGCAGCACTTCGAGCACGAGGAGCGCGCCTTCGAGTACCTGGCCGAGCGCGACGGGCGGCTGCGCCGCCTGTACTTTCCCGAGCGGCGCCGCTCGTTCGACGTGGGCGGGGTGTTCCGGCTGGGGCGGCGCGGCAACCTGACGCTCTTCGGGATGGCGCTGGCGGGGGAGTCGACGGTCTATCCCGAGGACCAGCCGACGGCGCTGGAGGGGGAGCCGGGGCTGGCGCCGGGCGACAGCGTGACGGTGCCGCTGGACTCGGTCTCCTCGATCCGGGCCGTCTTCCTGGCGGGGCAGCGCAACGTGCGGTTCGACCGCCGGCGCGCCCTGGACGCGGTGCGCGGCGCCGAGGACGTGCGGCTGGGGGCCGAGGTGGAGCTGGCGGTGGGGCGGTCCCTCTCCGCGTTCTCCAAGGACGACGACCTGTCGCTGGACGTGGGGCTCTTCGCCGCGGGGGAGGTGGGCGAGATCCTGGGGGGCACCCGGCTGCGGGTGGAGGCGAAGCGCGACTTCGACGCCCCCGCCGACAGCAACGAGTGGCGCAACCTGTTCACGCAGGTCGACGCCTGGGCCTACTGGCGGCCCTCGGGGGAGTCGCGGCACACCTTCGTGGCGGCGGTAGCGGGCGCGGGGGGGTGGCACACCAGCGTTCCCTTCCAGCTCACGCTGGGGTCGCGCGCCGGGATCCGCGGCCTGCCGCGGCACGTGTACCCCGGCCAGCGCCGGGTGGTGGCCACGCTGGAGCACCGCGCCTACCTGGCCTGGCCCTTCCCCCAGCTCTTCGACCTGGGATCGGCGCTGTTCGTGGACGCGGGGCGGAGCTGGGCGGGGGAGGACCCCTACGGCTCCAGCTCGCCGGTGGAGGTGAGCGCGGGGGCGGGGTTGCGGCTGGCGTTCCCGCCCGGCTCTCGGCGCACCTACCGCCTGGACGTGGCCGTGCCGGTGAAGGGACCCTCCGCGTTCAGCGGCCTGCAGGTCTCCCTGGGGGTCGGGCAGGCGGTGGGACGCAACGCCGTCGGAGAGGACTCGCAGATCCGCCGCTCGTCGCGGCGGTCGCTCACCCCCTCGGTCTTCGCCTTCCCCAACTGAGGCGCGGCCGGGGTTTCGGGGAAGCAGGAAGACACCGCGTTCGGGCCTCACGGGATCGCTCCCGAACGTCCAGCCTTGATCCCCCGGTGGAATCGCTGTAAGTTCCACGGTACCATCGCCGTACGGCACCCGCCGTCGCGCGCCGCTGGCCCTGCCCGCGCGAGCCCGGCTTCCGGTCCGAAGGCAAACCACCCCACGGAGGCCTGCATGCACCGCATCTCCCGTTCGCTCGTCGCGGCCCTTCTCCCGCTGCTGGCCCTGGCCGCGGGATGCGGCGAGTCGGCCTCGCCCACGGCGGCCCCCGACGCGACCGCGCGCGCCGCCCGCGGCGGTGGCGCTCCCGACCTGTCCCGCGTGGCGATGCTCCGCTCCCGGCCGCAGGTCACCGCCGGCTGGGCGAAGGCGTGGATCGGGCCGCAGGGCGGCCGGGTGGACTTCGCGGGCTTCGCGATCGAGGTGCCCGCCGGCGCGGTGGAGCGCGTCACGATGTTCACCATCCGCATCCCGCTCGACCGCGAGGGCAGCGACCGCGCCATCGCCGAGTTCGGCCCGCACAACGTGGCGTTCCTGAAGCCCGTCTTCATCGAGCTGCCGTACAAGAACACCGACGTCGCCGGCAGCCCCACGCAGGTGCTGTGGTGGAACGAGGCGGACGCGGACTGGGTGGGGATGGGCGGCACCATCACGGCCGACGGGCTGCGGGTGCGCACCGGGACCCCGCACTTCTCGACGTACGGGACCCAGGGCGACGCGCGGATCGGCAACATCGTCGTCTCCGGCGGCTGATCCACCCCGTCGCCAGCGTGCTGAACCACCACGTCACGATCGACGAGCTCCTCCGCCGGCTTCCGGAGGTGGAGGAGCTCGAAGGCGTGCGCCTGGCACTGACCGGCGTGGCCGTGCCCGACCCCGGCAGCGAGTGGGCCGGGTCGCGGCGGTACTCCACCGTGGACAAGCGCGTGGTGGAGCGCGCGCGGCTGGAGGAGGCCGTGGTCGACGCCGAGCGCTCGCTCCACGAGTACGTCACCGCGCTCTTCGCCAGCGTGCGGGCCGTGCTGGACTCCTGCTACACCGACGACCGCGCCGCCGCGTCGCAGCAGCTGGTGTCGCTGGGCGAGCGGCAGGAGGAGCGCGGCGGGCTGGGGCGCGCCCGGCAGTTCTACGCCGGCGCGCTGGAGATGGCCGGCCCGCTGCAGGACCGCGGGCCGCAGATCCTGGCCTTCCGCCGCCTGGGCCGCGTGCTGCTGGCCCAGGGCGAGCTGGCCGAGGCGCTGCTCTGCTACCGGCGCAGCGCCGAGATCGCCGCCGACGTGGGCGACCTGAAGTCCGAGGTGATCGCGCGCACGGGCACGGGGAACGTGCTGGTGCGCCAGGGGCGCGTGGCCGACGCCGAGGGCTACTACCGCGCCGCCCTGGCCCGCGTCGACGAGGCCGACCGCGGCGGCGAGCTGCGACTGGAGCGGGCCCAGGTCTACAACAACCTGGCCGTCACCGCGTCGCGCCAGGGGCGGTTCGACGAGGCGGAGCGCCGGCTCGACGAGGCCGAGCGCATCTGGAACGTCATCTCCTCGCCCGTGGACCGCGCGGTGTTCGAGCACGTGCGCGGGACCATGCGGGTGCGCCAGGGCGACCTGGTGGAGGGGCGCGCCTGCTTCGAGCGCGCGCTGACGCAGCCCGTCCCGCCCTCCATCCGCGCCGCCATCGCCACCGACCTGGCCGACCTGTGCCTCCGCGAGGGGCACGTGGACCTGGCCGTGGAGTGGGCTCGCGAGGCCGAGGACCACGCCATCGCCGCCCGCGCGCCCGACTACCTGGCCTCGGTCTACCGCACGCTGGGCAACATCGCGCGCGACACCGAGGACGACGGCGTCTCGTTCTACGAGAAGGCGCTGGAGATCGCGCGCGCCAAGAACCTGCTGCTCTCCGAGGGCGACACCCTGCTGGAGTACGCCCGCCTGCGCGCGCGCATCGGCGGGACCGAGGAGGCGCGCGCCTACCTGGAGCACGCCATCGCGCTGTTCCGCGAGATCGGCGCGACCTACGAGGAGCGGCAGGCCTCGCGGGCGCTGGGGACGCTGGACGGGGACCTGGTCGCCCCCCCGGAGCCGGTCCCGGCGTAGCGGGCGGAACGGAGACGGAGCGGCCACGGCCGCCGCGCGGAGAACCGCGCGGCGGCCGTCGTCCGTTCCGGGCTCCGCGCTTGCAAGGGGGGGCGTCCCCGGGGCCTGTCGCGGGCCCCGGGGCGGGGGTAGCTTCCCGCAGCGCCCCGCCGGCCGGCGGGGCGGCGGCCGGAGAGAGGCGGGGGGACGCGAGGGATGAACGACCGGACGGGGGCGGCGGGGCCGCCGCGCGTGACGCTGTACCGGGCCGCCTGGGTGCTGCCCGTCGCGGCGCCGCCGCTGCGCGACGGGGCCGTGCTGGTGGGGGCGGACGGGCGCATCGCGGCGGTGGGCCCCCGGGGCGCCCTCGAGGCGCCGGAGGGCGCGGAGGTGGTGGAGCTGGGCGAGGCGGCCCTCCTCCCCGGCCTGGTCAACGTCCACGCCCACCCCGAGCTGGCCCTGTTCCGCGGCGCCCTGGAGGACCTGCGCTTCCGCGACTGGATCCTGCGCCTGGTGGGCGCCAAGCGCACGGCGCTGCGCGAGGACGACTACGAGGCGGCGGCGCGCTGGACGGCGGTGGAGGCCCTGCGCGCGGGGATGACGACGCTGGCCGCCACGGAGATGTCCGCCGCCGCCCTGGGCGCGCTCCGCGACGCGGGGATGCGCGGCGTGGTGTACCGCGAGGTCTTCGGGCCCGACCCCGCGCAAGCGGCGGAGTCGATGGCGGAGCTGAGGGCGGCGGTGGAGAGCTTCCGCGCGCTGGAGACGGACCTGGTCCGCGTCGGCGTCTCGCCCCACGCGCCGTACACCGTCTCCGACCCCCTCTTCGCGGCGGTGGCGGAGTACGCGCTGGCGGAGGGGCTCCCGGTGGCCGTGCACGCCGCGGAGGGCGAGGCCGAGGAGGAGCTGGTGGCGCGGGGGGAGGGCGACTTCGCGCCGGGGCTGCGGGCGCGGGGGATCGCCACGCCCCCGCGCGGGCGGTCGACGGTGGAGCTGCTGGACCGGCTGGGCGTGCTGCGCACGCGACCGCTCCTGATCCACTGCGTGCGGCTGGACGGCGACGACGTGCGCCGGCTGGCGGACGCGGGGTGCGTCGTGGCGCACTGCCCGGTGGCGAACGCGCGGCTGGGGCACGGGGTGGCGCCGTATCCCGAGCTGCGGGAGGCGGGCGTCCCCGTGGGGCTGGGCACCGACTCCGTGGGCAGCAACAACCGGCTGGACCTGCTGGAGGAGGCGCGGATCGCGTCCGTGCTGCAGCGCGCCCGCCTGCGCTCCTTCGACCTGCTCCCGGCCGACGACCTGCTGCGCCTCTGCACGCTGGACGGCGCGCGCGTCCTGGGGCTGGCGGACCGGGTGGGGACGCTGGAGCCGGGGAAGGACGCGGACCTCTGCGCGGTCTCGCTCGCGGGTTGCCACGTACGGCCGGTGCACGACCCCGCCGCCGCGGTCTTCCACGCGGCGCGGGCGAGCGACGTGGTGCTCACCGTCGTCCGCGGACGGGTCCTCCAGCGCCACGGCAGGGTGCTGACGCTGGACTGCGACGGCCTGCTCCCCCGCATCGAGGCGGGCGCGGCCCGCCTGCGCGAGGCGCTGGCGTGACCTCCGCCCGCTCCGTCCGCGCGCGGCCGCTGGAGGTGGAGCGCGTCCTGCGCCTCCTCCTGGTGGTCAACCTGGGGATGGTGGCGGCCAAGGCGTTCGCGGGGTGGCGCACGGGCTCGCTGGCCGTGCTGGGCGGCGCGCTGGACTCCGCGGTGGACTCGCTGACGTCCGTGATCGCGGTCGTCCTGGCGAGGGTCGCGGCCCAGGAGCCGGACGAGCGGCACCCCTACGGCCACGCGAAGTTCGAGACGCTGGGGGCGCTGGTCATCGTCGCCTTCCTCTCCATCACCGTGTTCGAGCTGGCGCAGGGGGGCATCTCGCGCCTGCGCGGCGGCGGAGCGGGGCACGAGCAGGGCGGGATGCTGGCGATCGGGGTGATGACGGGCTCGCTGGTGGTGGGGATCGTGGCGTCGGCGTACGAGGCGCGGCGGGGGCGCGAGCTGGGGAGCGACCTGCTGATGGCCGACGCGGCGCACCTGCGGGCGGACGTGCTGGTGACGGTGGCGGTCCTGGCCGGCCTCCTCCTGCAGCGCGCGGGCTTCCGGAACGCGGACGCCTGGGCCACCCTGCTGGTCTGCGCGCTGATCGCCCGCACGGGGTGGGAGATCGTGCGCGAGGCGGTGCCGGTGCTGGTGGACGAGCGCGCGGTGGAGGCGGCGGAGCTGACCGCCGCGGCGGAGGCCATGGCCGGGGTGCACGCGGTCTACGACGTGCGCTCGCGGGGGAAGCACGGGGCGGTGTTCGCGGAGCTGACCATCGCCGTGGGAAGGGGGATCGACGTGGAGACGGCGCACGAGATCGCCGACACGGTCGAGCGCCACCTGCAGACGCGCTTCGGCGCCCGCGGGGTGATCGTCCACGTCGAGCCGCTCGGACGGGAGCGGGGAGGAGGGGAAGGATGACGGGGATCCCGCGCGCGCGCGGCGCCGAGCGGATGGACGAGCCGGACCAGGACCCGGCGGAGCTGGCCCGCGCCCTGGCCGACCTGCGTGGGGTGAACCGCTGGCTGGGCGGCACGGCGGTCGTCCTCCGCCACCTTCTCCCCATCCTCTCTCGCGTCCCGCGCGCGGCGGGGACGCCGCTGACCCTGCTGGACGTGGCCACCGGCTCGGCCGACATCCCCATCGCCGTCGTGGAGCACGCCCGCAAGGCGGGGATGCCGGTGGCGATGGTCGCGACCGACCTCCACCCCCGGACGGTGGCGGCGGCCCGGCTCGCCACGACCGGGTACCCGGAGATCCGCGTGGAGCCCGCGGACGCGCTCTCGCTCCCGTACGAGGAGGGCGCCTTCGACGTCGTCCTGCTCTCCACGGCCCTCCACCACTTCGACGACGACGGGGACCTGCTGCGGGTCCTGCGCGAGCTGGGCCGCGTGGCGCGGTGGGGGGTCATCGTGAACGACCTGGCCCGCTCGCGGCCCGCCCTCCTGGGCGCGCGCCTCCTGGCCGCCACGGTCTGGCGCCGCCACCCCGTCACCCGCCACGACGGCCCCCTCTCCGTCCGCCGCGCCTTCACCGCCGCCGAGCTCCGCGACCTCGCGGAGCGGGCGGGGCTCGCGGACTCGCGCGTCCACACCCACGTCCCCTTCCGCGTCGCCGTGGTCGTGGACCGGACTGCCACCCGCTCCCCTTCGTCACCGGACTGGCGGTGAGGCAAGCGACGTTTTTTCACGCGGAGGCGCGGAGGACGCGGAGACGCGGAAACGACGAAGCGCCTCTGCCGTTCTCCGCGTCTCCGCGCTCTCCGCGTCTCCGCGTGCCGCTCTCGTCACCTGCTCTCCCGACGTCCGGTGAGGAGACCGACGGATGAGGACGTGGGACGTGGTAGTGGTGGGAGGCGGCCCGGCGGGGGCGGCGTTCGCGGCGCGGACGGCGGCGGCGGGGCACCAGGTGCTGGTGCTGGACCGGGCGGAGTTCCCGCGGCGGAAGCCCTGCGGCGAGTGCGTGAACCCGGCCGGAGTGGAGGCGCTGAGGCTGCTCGGCGCGCTGGAGCGGGTGGAGGCGGGCGCGGCGCGACTGGACGGGTGGAGGATCGGGCGGGCGGGGGAGGATGGCTTCGTCGGCCGCTTCGCGGCGGGGCGGTACGGACTGGCCATCGGGCGGGCGGAGCTGGACGCGGCGCTCCTCGCCCTGGCGGCGGAGCGCGGCGCGGCGGTGCGGACGGGGGCCCACGTCGCGGACCTGCTGCGCGACGGCGGGCGCATCTCCGGCGTCGCGGTCTCCACGGCGGACGGCGGGCGCGAGGAGGTGCGCGCGCGGCTGGTGGTGGGCGCGGACGGGCTGCGCTCCGTCGTCGTGCGGCGCCTGGGGCTGCTGCGGCGCGGGCCGCGGCTGCGGAAGCTCGCGCTGACGGCGCACCTGTGGGGGGTGGAGGTGGAGGAGGGCGTCGGCGCGCTGCGCGTGGACGGCGACGGCTGCGTGGGGGTGGCGGGTCTGGCGGACGGCACCGCGAACGTCTCCGTGGTGGTCACCGGCCCGGGGATGCGCGAGGCGGCGGGAGACGCGGAGGGGTTCTTCGACACGGCGCTGCGGCGCTACGGCGTCGGCGGAGAGCGGGTGGACGACGTGCTGGCCACGGGGCCCTTCGACTGGCCGGTTCGGGCCGCGACCGCGCCCGGGGCGCTGCTTGTCGGCGACGCGGCGGGGTACTATGATCCGTTCACCGGACAGGGGATCTTCCGGGCGCTGAGAGGGGCGGAGCTCGCCGCCGGCGTGGCGGACGCGGCGCTGCGGGCGGGCGACCTCTCCGCGCGTGGCCTGGCCCCGTACGAGGCGGCGCGGCGGGCGGCGTTCGGGCCGGGCGAGCGGCTGCAGCGGGCCATCGAGACGGTCGTCTCGCGCCCCGCCGCCCTGGGCTGGGTCTCGCGGCGGCTGGCGCGGAGCCCCGACGCGGCGGACGCCCTGGTGGCCGTCGCGGGGGACCTGAGCCCGGTCCGCTCCCTCCTCTCCCGGCGCGTCCTCCGGGCGCTGGCGGGGTGAGGCGGGAAGGACGTCCCCCGGCGGACGGAGGAGGACGAGCGAGCACCCCGCGGCCCGGGTCCTGCACCCGCGCCGCGCCTCCCCGGGACGCCGGCCCGCGCCGCGTCCCGGCTGCGTTGGAACCGCGGACCCCGAGGCCGATGCCCGACCGCGACCGCATCCTGCACGACGTGACCCGCCCCGTGCGGGCGGGAATGCCCGTCTGGCCCGGCGACCCGCCCTGCCGCGTGGCGTGGGCGTCCCGCATCGAGCGCGGCGACGGGGCGAACGTGGCGGAGATCTCCCTCTCCGCCCACACCGGGACGCACGCGGACGGCGCCTTCCACGTGCTGGACGGCGGCGCGCGGATCGGCGCCGCGCCGCTGGGCGCCTTCCTCGGCCCTGCCGTGGTGGTGGACGCGACGGACGTCGAGAGGCTGGACGCGGAGTGGGCGGAGGGCGTCTTGCGTTCGCGGCCGGAGCGCGTGCTGGTGCGGACGGGGGCGTGGGTGTCGGAGGACGTTTTTCCCGAGGGCTTCGCGGCGCTGGACGGACCGGCGGCGCGGCGGATCGCCGACGCGGGGGTGCGGCTCTTCGGGACCGACGCGCCGTCGGTGGACGCGCTGGACGCGGAGGACCTGCCGGCCCACCGGGCGCTGGCGGAGGCGGGCGTGGCGATCGTGGAGAACCTGCGGCTGGACGGCGTGTCGCCGGGCGAGTACCGCCTGGTCGCGCTCCCCCTGCGGCTGGAGGAGGCGGACGCCTCTCCGCTGCGCGCCGTGCTGCTGGCCCGCTGATGCGCATCGTCCGGGCGGACAACCCCTCGCCGATGACGCTGGACGGGACGCGCACCTTCGTGATCGGCCGGGAGCGCCCGGTCGTCGTCGACCCCGGGCCCGACGACCCGGCGCACGTGGAGGCCGTCGTCGCGGCGCTGGAGGGAAGGACGCCGGTGGCCATCCTCCTCACCCACGCGCACCCGGACCACGCGGCGGCGGCCGCCGCGCTCGCCCGGCGGACCGGAGCGCCGGTGCGGATGGCGCGCGGGGCGCTCGGGTGGCCCTTCCCGGCGCCCCGGGTGGACTCCTGGATCGCCGACGGGGAGACCGTCGAGACGGACGACGGGGGCCTGCTCGCCGTGGCGACGCCGGGGCACGCGCCGGAGCACCTCTGCTTCCTCTGGCGCGGCGGCGGGGCGCCGGCGGGCGGGGCCCTGCTGGCGGGGGACCATTTCATGGGCGAGGGGGATACCACCCTGGTGGCCCCCCCGGAGGGCGACCTGGGCGCGTACCTGCGCTCGCTGGACCGCGTGGAGGCGCTGGCGCCGGGCATCATCCACCCCGCCCACGGGCCCGCGATCCCGGACCCCGCCGCCGCCGTGGAGCGCTACCGGGCGCACCGCATGCAGCGGATCGCGCAGGCCGAGGCCGCGCTGGGCGCCGCGCGGCGCGCCGGGGCCGCGGCGATGGTGGACGCCGTCTACGGCGGCGGCCTGCACCCGGCGCTCCGCCCCGCGGCGGAGGAGTCGCTGCGGGCGATCCTAGCCTGGATGGTGGAGCAGGGCCGCGCCCGGGCGCATCCGGACGGCACGTACACCCCCGACGAACGCACATGAGCCCCGACTCCGCACCGTCCGCCACCGATCCCGTGGCGCAGGTCCTCGACCGGATCCGCGCCGAGACCATCGACGCGCACCTGCGCTTCCTGTCGCACCCGCTGCTGGAGGGGCGCTCCCCCGGCACGCGCGGCGGCGACCTGGCGCTGGAGTACCTGCGCGCGCAGTTCCAGCGGATGGGGCTGAAGCCCGTGGACGGCGCCTACATCCAGCCGGTCCCGCTGGTGGGGCTGACGCCGCACCCGGAGCTCGCGCTGGTCCTGCCCGGCGGGAAGGGCGAGGTCGCGCCCGCCTACCCGGACGAGTACGTGCTGGAGGCGGGCGTTCCCGAGGCGGAGGTGGAGGTCGACGCCGAGCTGGTGTTCGTGGGATTCGGCATCCGCGCGCCCGAGTTCGAGTGGAACGACTTCAAGGACACCGACGTGCGCGGCCGCGTGCTCCTGGTCCGCGTGAACGACCCCGGGACGGAGGCGACCCCCGGCTTCTTCGGCGGCAAGGCGCTCACCTACTACGGTCGCTGGACGTACAAGTACGAGGAGGCCGCCCGCCGGGGCGCCGCCGGCGTGCTGCTGGTGCACGGCGACGAGGGCGCGGGCTACGGCTGGAACGTGGTGCGCTCGTCCAACACCGGCGAGCAGCTGGACCTGGCCGGCCCGCCGGAGTTCCCGCTGCAGGTGAAGGGGTGGATCTCCGACTCCCTCTTCCGCCGCCTGGTCACCGACGCCGGGCACGACCCCGACGACCTGCTCGCCCGCTCCGAGGAGCGCGGCTTCCGCCCGGTGCCCACCGGCGTGCGCGTCCGCGCGCGCGTGCGCAGCGAGGTGCGCGAGGTCTCCACCGGCAACGTCGTCGGCCTGCTCCCGGGGAGCGACCCCGCCCGCGCCGACCAGCCGGTCATCCTCGCCTCGCACTACGACCACCTGGGCACCGGAACGGGGGAGGACGGCACGCCCGTCGTCTACCACGGCGCGTACGACAACGCCAGCGGCGTGGCGCTGCTCCTGGCGATGGCCGAGGCGGCGGTCTCCGGACCGCCGCCGGCGCGCCCCTTCCTCTTCGTCTCCACCACGGCGGAGGAGTCCGGCCTGCTGGGGAGCGGCTGGTACGCGCGGCACCCGCTCTTCCCGCTGCGCACCACGGCGGCGATGCTGAACGTGGACGGCGCCAACCTCTTCGGGCGCACGGCGGACGTGGCGCCGCTGGGGCCCGACCGCTCCGACCTGGGCGCCTACGTGGCCGCCGCGGCGGACGCGGAGGGGATGACCGTGGCGCCCGAGCCGCACCCGGAGGCTGGGATGTTCTTCCGGCAGGACCACTTCCCCCTGGCGCGCGCGGGCGTGCCGGCGGTGGCGATGGACCACGGGCTGCGGTACGAGGGCAGGCCGGAGGGGTGGGGCGAGGAGGTCTACAACACGTTCGTGACGGAGCACTACCACCAGCCGTCGGATGCGTACCGAGAGGGGTTCGACTACGCCGGCGCGGTGCAGCAGGGACGGGTGATGCTGCGCACGGCGTACGCCGTCGCGGCGGCCGAGGGGCTTCCGCAATGGGCACCCGGCACGGAGTTCGGCAGGCCCTGAACGCGCCGGGAGACCGCCTCTCCCGGCGGAGCGAGACCATGACCGGCATTCCCGTCCACCCCGGGCTGGAGGCGCTCGGGGACGGACTCTACCTGATCGACGCAGGGTGGCGCGTCGTGTACTGGAACGCCGCCGCGGAGCGCCTCTACGGCGTTCCGCGCGAGCGCGCCCTGGGCCGGCCCGCGTGGGACGCGGTCTCGGGCGCGGACCAGGCGGGGCTCCGCGAGCGCCTGTCCCCGGTGATGGAGGGCGGCGCGGAGCGCGTGTACACCGAGCCGCACCCGGCCGGCGGGGGCCGCACCCTCGTGGCCCGCGCGACGGCGACGAGGGACGGCGGCGTGGCCGTGCAGCTCCGCGACGCCGAGGAGGAGCCGTGGGTCCCCGCGCGCGACGCCCGCCTGCTGGAGTCGCTGCGCGACGGTTTCCTGGCGGTGGACCCGGAGTGGCGCGTGCTCTACCTGAACACGGCCGCGCGCGAGCTCCTGTCGCTCGGCCGCCTGCGGCCCGAGGGGCAGGACCTGCTGGGGATGCTGCCGCGCGAGCCGGCCGAGCTGGAGGCGGCGCTGCGGGCCACCATGCGCGACGGGTCCCCTCGCACCCTGCAGAACGTGGAGCCGGAGGGGAAGCTCTTCCGCGGCCGGCGTTTCGACCTGCGCGTCTCGCCGCTCCCCGGCGGCGGCCTGTCGGTGATGTTCGAGGACATCACCCAGCGGCTGCAGCGCGAGCGGGAGCTCGCCCGCCTGGCGGCCGAGGCCGAGGAGGCCACCCGCGCCAAGAGCCGCTTCTTCGCCGCCGTCTCCCACGAGCTGCGCACCCCGCTCAACGCCATCGTGGGCTACACCCACCTGCTGGGGAGCGACACCTACGGGCCCGTCTCGCCGGGCGCCGCGCGCGCGGCCGAGCGGGCGGGGATGTGCGCCGAGCACCTGGCCGCCCTGGTCGACGACCTGCTCCTCCTCACCACCGCCGAGATCTCCCGCCTCCCCGTCTCCCCCCGGCCGGTCCCGCTGGGGGTGGCGGTGGCGGGGATGCTGGAGCCGCTGCGCCGCCAGGCCGAGGCGAAGGGCCTCTCCTTCGTCCTGGACGCCTCGGCCGACGGCGAGCCGGTGGAGACGGACCCCGACCGCCTGCGCCAGCTCCTGCAGGCGCTGGTCTCCAACGCCATCAAGTTCACCTCGCGCGGCGCGGTCACCGTGACCGTGCGGGTGACGGAGGCCCGCGAGCGCCCCGCGGTGCTGACGCGCCGCGGCCAGCCGACCGATCCGGTGCCCGCCGTGCAGGTCGAGGTGGCCGACACCGGCCCCGGCATCCCGCCCGACGACCGCGCCCGCATCTTCGACCCGTTCGAGCAGCTCGGCGATCCCGCGCGCCACGACTCCGCCGCGCGCGGGACCGGCCTGGGCCTCACCATCGCCCGCCAGCTCACGCGCCTCCTCTGCGGAACCATCGAGGTGGACGACGCACCCGGCGGCGGCGCCCTCTTCCGCGTGCGCATCCCCCGCGCGTTCGGGACGCCGGTGGAGTAGACCCCTCGCGGCTGCGGACTCATGCCCGCCGGAACCGCGACGAGCGCCCGACCTCCACGCGAGGCCCAGGGGCGGCACGGGCGATGCACGCCCTGTCCGCATCTTCCGCCGCGCGATATTCTTCCGCCTCCACCCTCCACGAAACCAGGCCGGTCCGCGAATGCTGCGTCTCCACGAGTACCGCTACGTACGCCCGGCGCGCCTGGACGAGGCGGTGGGCTTCCTGCGCGAGCACCCGGACGCGATCCCCGTCTCGGGGGGCACGGACCTGATGCCGAACATGAAGCACCGCCTGTTCACCCCGCGGTTCCTGGTGGGGCTGAAGGGGATCCCGGAGCTGCACGGGATCGGGCTGGCGGACGCGGAGGGGCGGCCTGTGGAGGAGGGCTCGCCCCACGCCGCCCAGGTGGTGATCGGCGCCTGCGCCACGCTCACCCAGATCGCGCGGCATCCGCTGGTGCGCCGGCTCTATCCGTCGCTCGCGGTCGCCGCGGGGCACGTGGCGGGGCCGCAGATCCGCAACCAGGGGACGATCGGCGGCAACCTCTGCCTGGACACCCGCTGCACGTACTACAACCAGAGCTTCTTCTGGAGGTCGGCGCTGGGGTTCTGCCTGAAGAAGGACGGCGAGGTCTGCCACGTCACCAGGGTGGGGAAGAAGTGCGTGGCCGCGCACTCCGCCGACACGCCGCCGGTGCTGATCACGCTCGGCGCCGTCGCGGACCTCGCCGCCGCCGACGGCGTCCGCACGCTGCGGGTCGAGGACTTCTTCATCGCCGACGGGATCTGGAACAACGTGCGCCGCCGCGACGAGCTGGTGGCGCGCGTCCGCATTCCCCTTCCCGCGCCGGGGCTGCGCACCGCGTACGTCAAGATGCGGCAGCGCAACTCGGTCGACTTCCCGCTCCTCTCCATCGCCCTGGCCGCCGACGCGGCCGACGACGGCGCCGTGCGCGCCATCTCCCTGGTCGTCTCCGCGCTGGGCTCGCGGCCGCGGACCGTCACCGGCCTGGACCGCATCGCCGTCGGCCACCGCCTGGCCGAAGTGGCCGAGGCCGTCGCGCAGCAGGCCCACCGCCAGTGCCATCCGCTCGAGAACATCATCGTCGACCCCGACTGGCGGCGCGCGATGGTGCCGGTGTACGTCCGCCGCGCCGTGATGGAGGCGGCGCAGGGGTAGGGCGCGGAGGGGAGGCGGCCGGTCCTCACCGGCGAATGGACTCGCGGCGACGACGGCACGAGGTCCCCCTGCGGGGAGTGGCCTGCTCGCGTTGGGTCCGAGGCGCCGTCCACGAGACCGGTCTCGGGGTGCCGCGCCGGTGCGACGCGGCGGGATCCGCCGTTCTTCCGCGGTGCCACCAACGTCCGTCGCGTGGGACGGACTCCCGGCCCGCACCGTCGGCAGGACAGCCCGCGAAGGCGGGCTTCGTGTGGTCGTTGCAGCGGTTTCAACCGCCCGAGGACCTCGGAAAGACGACGCCCCGCCGGCTGCACCGGCGGGGCGTCGTCGTCTTCCTCTTCCGTCTCGTCCGACCGCCCGTCCGATCGCCCTGGGACGAGGCCGGCGGTCTACTCCGCGGGCGGGGGGCCGGGGAAGTCCTCGGCGTAGCGCTCGATCCACTCGCGCGCCGCCTGTGCGCCGTCGATCTCGCGCCCCTCCTCGTGCCGGACGCGCTGGCGGTACGCCTCGATGTGGCAGACCTGCTCCACCATGCGGGCGCGGAAGGCGTCGCTGGCGGTCAGGAAGCGGACGCCCACGTCGTGCTCGTCGCCCGAGGGGCGGCTCCAGGCGACGCGCGCGTCCGTCTCGAACGGCGGACGCACGTGGGGAATGCGAAGCCGGACGACGCTCCCCACCTCCAGCGGCACCGGCGAGCAGAAGCAGAGGCCGCCCCGGCTCACGTTCTCCATGTGCAGCGCGGGGATGGGCCCGGCCCCGTCCGCCTCCACCTCGATGGGAACGGCGCCGGGGTGCCGGATGAAGGCGCGCGCGTCGACCGAGCCCACCCTCAGCGCCCCGCGGCCCCCGGGAGGCGCGGGGTCATCCCCAGCGCGCGCACCAGGAACGCCCAGCGGTCCGACGCCTCCTCGATCTGCATGGCCGTGGGCTTCCCCGCGCCGTGGCCGCCGCGCGTCTCCACGCGGATCAGCACCGGCGCGTCGGCCCCCTGCGCCGCCTGCATGGCCGCCGTGTACTTGAACGAGTGCCCCGGCACCACGCGGTCGTCGTGGTCGCCGGTGGTCACCAGGACGGGCGGGTAGCGCGTGCCCGACCTCACGTTGTGCAGCGGCGAGTACGCGTACAGCGTGCGGAACTGCGCCGGGTCGTCGGACGAGCCGTAGTCCGAGACCCACGCCCACCCGATGGTGAAGCGGTGGAAGCGCAGCATGTCCATCACCCCCACCGCGGGCAGGGCGGCGCCGAAGAGGTCCGGCCGCTGGTTCAGCACCGCCCCCACCAGCAGGCCGCCGTTGGACCCGCCGGAGATCGCCAGCTTCCCGGGCGAGGTGTAGCCCTCCTTCACCAGGTGCTCCGCGGCGCCGATGAAGTCGTCGAACGTGTTCTGCTTGCGGTCCAGCATCCCGCCCTGGTGCCACTCCTCGCCGTACTCGCCGCCGCCGCGCAGGTTGGGCACGGCGTAGACGCCGCCCATCTCCAGCCACACCGCCACCGAGGGCGAGAACCCCGGCGTGAGGCTGCTGTTGAAGCCGCCGTAGCCGTAGAGCAGGGTGGGGTTGCCGCCGTCCTTCCGCAGGTCGCGCCGGCGGGTGACGAACATGGGCACGCGCGTGCCGTCCCTGCTGGCGAAGAACACCTGCTCGGTCACGTACGCCGACGGATCGAAGCTCGTCCGCGGCTGCCAGAGCGGCGCGGTGCGCCCCGTCGCCACGTCGTGGCGCATGACCGTGGACGGGGAGAGGTAGGAGGTGAAGGTGAAGAACGCCTCGCGGTCCTCCGGCCGGCCCGACAACCCGCTGACGGTGCCCAGGCCGGGAAGCTCCACGTCGCGCACGTGCCGCCCGTCCAGCTCGTGCACGCGCAGGACCGAGTGGGCGTGGTGCAGGTAGGAGAGGACGAGCCGGCCGCCGATCACCTCGGCGTCCACCAGCGCGTCCTCCGTCTGCGGGACGACCGTGCGCCAGGCGGCGCGCCCCGGGTTCCGCGCGTCGATGGCGATCACGCGGCCGCGCGGCGCGTCCAGGTCGGTGCGGAAGAGCAGGGTGGAGCCCTGGTTGCCGACGAGGGTGTACCCCGCGTCGAAGTCGTCCAGCAGGCGCACCACCTCGCCCGTGACGACGGGGCGGGCGGGGTCCCCCAGGTCCATCAGGAAGACGCGGTTCCGCCGGTCCGTGCCCTTCCACACCCCCAGCACCAGGTAGCGCCCGTCGTCGCTGACCTGCGGCGCGAACCCGAACTCCGGCTCGTCGGGGCGCTCGTACACCAGCACGTCCTGCGACTGCGGGGTGCCGGCGCGGTGGTAGTAGAGCTTGTGGTTCCGCACGGCGGCGGTGAGCGCGTTCCCCTCCGGCTTCGGATAGCGGGCGTAGAAGAAACCTCCCGCGTCGTGCGTCCACGCCGCGTCCGAGAACTTCACCCACTCCACCCGGTCGGGCAGGTCCTCGCCCGTGTCCACGCGGCGCACCCGAAGCTCCTGCCAGTCCGAGCCCCCCGACGAGATCCCGTACGCCAGCAGCTTCCCGTCCTCGGAGAGCGCGGTGGTGGAGAGGGAGACGGTGCCGTCGGTGCTCAGGACGTTGGGGTCCAGGACCACGCGGCCGTCCGCGCCGGTCCCCAGCTCGCGTGAGCCGCGCAGCACCGCCTGGTTCTGCAGGCCGTCGTTGCGGAACCAGAACCAGGCGTCGCCGCGGCGGAAGGGCGTGCCCACGCGCGGATAGTTCCACAGCTCGGTCATCCGCTTCTCGATCGCGGCGCGCTGGGGGATCGCCTCCAGGTACCGCGAGGTCAGGCGGTTCTGCGCCTCGATCCAGGCGCGCGTCTCCGGCGCGTCGGGGTCCTCGAGCCAGCGGTACGGATCGGGCACGCGGGTGCCGTGGTACACGTCCACCTGGTCGGCGCGGCGCGCGTCCGGGTAGGCCGGCCGCTGGGCGGCGAGCGGGTCCGTGAGGCTCATCGCGAGCCCCGCGGCGAGGCACAGGGTGGAGACGCTGCGTGCATCGAGTCGCATGGAAGGAGCTCCGCTGCGGGTGCGGACGCCGTCGGAAAGGGCCGCCGCGGCGGGGGCCGCGCGCCTCCCACGATACCCGCGCGCGGGCCGGCGGGCAAGCGCCCGGGCCGGTTCGCGGCCCCGGATGCTCCTTCGCGGCGGGCGCGGATCGGGGTTGACACGAGGACCGGGGTCGGTTATCATTATTGCCTCGTCGCGGGGTGGAGCAGCCTGGTAGCTCGTCGGGCTCATAACCCGAAGGTCGCGGGTTCGAATCCCGCCCCCGCTATAGAAACCCGGCCACCGCCAGAAGTAAGGGCGGTTTTTTATTCCGGTCGGGTGTCGCGGCCAGGTAGCTCAGCTGGTAGAGCACACGACTGAAAATCGTGGTGTCGGGGGTTCGACTCCCTCCCTGGCCACTGGGCAGCACGGACGGCAGTAGCTCAATTGGTAGAGCACCGGTCTCCAAAACCGGCGGTTGGGGGTTCGATTCCCTCCTGCCGTGCTGACTCTGAGGACACGCCGCTATCGTCTAGAGGCCTAGGACGCCGCCCTCTCACGGCGGTAACCGGGGTTCGAATCCCCGTAGCGGTATGCCGGACGCAGTGCGAAGAACGCAGGGATGCTCGCGTAGCTCAGCCGGCAGAGCACTTCCTTGGTAAGGAAGAGGTCATGGGTTCGAGTCCCATCGCGAGCTTCGAGAGAGCACGGCTCCCATCGTCTATCGGTTAGGACGCCACTCTTTCAAGGTGGAGAGCGGGGTTCGATTCCCCGTGGGAGCGCTGGTGGCGTGGCGTTTCCGGTGAAGCACGCGGGCATAGCTCAGTTGGTAGAGCGCAACCTTGCCAAGGTTGAGGTCGCCGGTTCGAGTCCGGTTGCCCGCTCTGGAAGATGGGGTTAGTTTTGGGGCTGTAGCTCAGTCGGTTAGAGTGCCGGACTGTCACTCCGGAGGTCGCGGGTTCGAGTCCCGTCAGCCCCGTCCGGGCCATTGAAAATCAGGGTTTGCGCGCGGTGCGCCGCGCGGCGTCGGGGCCGTAGCTCAGTTGGGAGAGCGCTTGAATGGCATTCAAGAGGTCAGGGGTTCGATTCCCCTCGGCTCCATTGGTCCGACACAGGGTGGGGTGGCCGAGTGGCTAATGGCAGCAGACTGTAAATCTGCCGGGCTTCGCCCTACGTAGGTTCGAATCCTACCCCCACCACTCTGGTCTGGCACGGGCGGTTAGCTCAGTTGGTTAGAGCGCTACGTTGACATCGTAGAGGTCACAAGTTCGAGTCTTGTACCGCCCACTCGACGCATCCTGGGGCCGTAGCTCAGCTGGGAGAGCGCTGCAATCGCACTGCAGAGGTCAGGGGTTCGATCCCCCTCGGCTCCACTCGACTCACCGCAGCCGGTGGGCTGCCACCGTAGCTCAGGGGTAGAGCACTCGATTCGTAATCGAGCGGTCGTCGGTTCAAATCCGACCGGTGGCTCTGGTCAAACCACGACCACGTGTTTATCTTCAAGAGCGTTGCGGGAGTAGCTCAGTTGGTAGAGCATCAGCTTCCCAAGCTGAGGGTCGCGGGTTCGAGCCCCGTCTCCCGCTCTTTTTGAAAGTTGGAACTCCCACCCGTGGAGGAATACACCCCGGAACGGGGAACGGGTACTTTCTGCCCCTTGGTGTAACTGGCAACACGTCTGACTCTGGATCAGAAGAGTCCAGGTTCGAGCCCTGGAGGGGCAACTGGAGCCGCCGTGCAGGTCTGGCGGCCTGGGTACGGAGAGGTGGGTGAGTGGCTAAAACCAACGGTTTGCTAAACCGTCCTGCCCAAAAGGCAGACGCGGGTTCGAATCCCGCCCTCTCCGCTCCGTCTTGGACCGGTGTCCGAGCGGCTTAAGGAGCACGATTGGAAATCGTGTGGGGTTAACAGCCCTCGTGGGTTCGAATCCCACCCGGTCCGTCAGCAGGGGTTCTTTGGTTCGGTTCTGGCAGGGTAGCACCGGGATTCGGGACGTGGCTCAGCCCGGTAGAGCACTCGCTTCGGGAGCGAGGGGTCGCCGGTTCAAATCCGGCCGTCCCGACTGTGTTGGTCTGGAGGCGTAGTCCTAACTGGTAAGGCACCGCACTCGAAATGCGGCGCGCGCAAGCGCTTGGGGGTTCGAGTCCCTCCGCCTCCGCTCGTTGCACGATCCGAAAGGCCCCCTTCGCCCACCCGGCGGAGGGGGCCTTCGTCGTTTCCGGCGCCAGCGTCGGGTAGATCTCCGTCAACGTCCGGCCGTCTCGGCTGAAGGCGATCGTCGTGCGCTCGGTCTCGCCCGCCGGCGTCCACACATCCGTCGCGGCTGGGACGTGGAGCACCGGACGTGGTCGCGCCCCGTCTCGGAGAGATCGGCGAGGGGATCCGGATGCGGGCCACGCGCCGGCCCGACGTGGACGACGGCCTGGCCTCTCCCCGATCCCGCCGTTGCCGATGGCGAGGAGCGGCGGGCCACGGTCGGGCCGCTCGGCGTCGTGCCCGACTTCCGACGTCCCACCGAAAACAGACGGCCCCCGATCCGCTGAGGATCGGGGGCTGTCGTTGTCTCCGAAACCGGCGCAGGGCTACCGCGGCGGACGTGCCGCCGGCCTCCCTCTCACGCGTCCTCCTCCGGGGCCTTGCGGGGCAGGTGCACGGTGAAGGTCGTGCCCTGCTCGTCCGTGGAGTGCACGTCGATTCGGCCGCGGTGCGCGCTCACGATGCGCTCGGCGATGTAGAGCCCCAGGCCCAGGTTTCCCGACGGCCCCAGCGAGATGGCGTGCTGGTCGGGCTCGCGCGGCTTCATGGGGTTGAAGATGCCGTTGAGCCGCGCGGGGGAGATCGCGGCGCCGTGGTTGTGCACGGCGATGGTGATCTCGCTGGGGTCGCCGCGGGTCTCCACCGTGATCTCGGTGCTCGGGGAGCCGTGCTCCAGCGCGTTCCCCACCAGGTTGCTGAGCACCTGGGAGATGCGCTCGCAGTCCCACTCCCCCTTCAGCTCGCCCCGCGCGTCCACGCGGATGGTGCGCGACGGGTGCGCGGCCGCCATCTCGTCCACCACGTCGTGCACGGCCTTGCCCATGTTCATGGGCTCGCGCTCGATGGGGATTCCCCCGCCCAGCCGGCTGCGGGTGAAGTCGAGCAGGGCCCCCACCATGTTCACCATGCGCGTGGAGCTGGCCGCGATCCGCCGCATGAGCGTGAGGTGCGGCTCCTTCAGCTCCCCGGTCTCCAGCATGAACTGCGCGGAGGTGAGGACCGCCCCCATGGGGGTGCGCAGGTCGTGGCCCAGGATGGCCAGGAACATCTCCTTGGAGTCCTCCAGCTCCTGCGTGTAGCGCGTGACGGACTCCGCGAGCGCCTGGTCGATCGCCTCGTTGAAGCGCGTCAGGTCGTCCAGGTCGCGCGGCCCCAGCTCTCCGCGGGACTTCATCCACAGGCGGATCACGCTCGCCCGCAGGGCGCGGTACTCCGAGACCATCTGCTCGATGCTGAAGCCGCTCTCCGCGCGCCCGGCGCCGTGCTCCTCCGCCGCGGTGGGTGCGGCGGGGTCGCCGGATGGCGCGTTCCCCTTCCCCTTGGCGTCCTGCGCGTCGCCCCCCTGCGGGGTGTCCATGTCGTCGGCGATCACGCTCAGCATCTCGCTCGCGTGGTCGCGCAGCGCCTCGATGTCCATGGCGCCGCTGGCCGGCGTGCAGGTGCGCGCGAACGCCTCCCACTCCACCATGATGGGCTCGCGGCTCTCGCGGATGAAGGCCGACAGGCTCCCGGGGGGCGCGTCCACGTCCCATTCGCCCGCCTCGGGGATCGCGGGGGCCAGGCGGTCGCGGATGATGCCCAGCATGCGGTAGCCGGCGGCGTTCACCTTCTTCAGGTCGGAGACCAGGGCCTGGTGCCCGCCGTCCTCGGCCTGCTCCAGCAGCATCTCGGTGTAGCCGATGACCTGTCCCAGCGGCGTGCGCAGGTCGTGGATCAGCGCCGCGGGAAGCTCGTGGCGGTCCGTGGCCGCGGAGGTCGGCGGGGTGGAGCTCATGGGACGGGCTCCCCCGCGGCGGCCGCGGAGTGGCCGGTGGCGGCGAGCAGCGCCTCAATCTTCCCGAGCAGGCGCGGCAGGTCCACCGGCTTGCTGTCGTAGTCGTCGCAGCCGGCCGCCAGGGCCTTGCTGCGGTCGCTGGACATGGCGTGCGCGGTCAGGGCGATGATGGGGATGCCGCGGGTCTCGGGGGCGCCCTTCAGCAGGCGCGTGGCCTCCCAGCCGTCCAGCACGGGCAGGCTCATGTCCATCAGCACCAGGTCGGGCGCCAGCGTGCGGGCCATCTCCACGCCGGCCTGGCCGTCCACGGCCAGGTCGACCTGGTAGCCCCTGCGCACCAGCCGCCGCGACAGCATGTCGCGGTTCATCTCGTTGTCTTCCACCAGCAGGATTCTGGGCATCGGCATCTTTCGAGGGGCGCTACGCCCTGGCGGCGCGCCTCTCCTCCCTTCTGACGTTCAGGGTGCGCGGGGCGCCGTAGTCGCCCAGCAGGTCGCGCACCTGGTGGAGCAGCGCCTCGGGCGAGTCGCCGGCCTTCTGCAGGATGGTTTCGACGTAGCCGTTCAGCCGCCGGCGCTCGGCGCCGCTCAGGTCCTGCGAGGTCACCACCACGATGGGAACCGAGCGCCACTCGGGGTGCATGCGGACCTGGTCGGCGAACTCGTAGCCGTCCATCTCCGGCATGGCCAGGTCCAGCAGCACCAGCCGCGGGCGCTCGCGCTCCATGCACGCCAGCGCCTCGCGGCCGTTCTGCGCCTCGGTGACGCGCCACCCTTCCTTCTCCAGGACGACGCGGCGCGCGCCCGCAGCCGCATCATCCTGGAGAA
>JASLAX010000121.1 GCA_030146875.1 Longimicrobiaceae bacterium | reverse complement strand
CTAGCGCGCCCAGATCCAGCTTCGCTACGAACAGGTCGATCACCCGCACCGCGTTCTCCGCCTCCACGTACTCGTCCAGCGACTCCGGGAAGAGTACCTGCTGCTCCCGCGACACTCCCGTGACGTACGGCATGCTCGATCCTCGGTCGGCGGCCCCTTCGTCGGTGATCCCCTCTCAGAAAATCTACTCGGCCACCCCGGTTTTCGGACAGTCTCGAGCGGGAGAGGGGAACACGACAGCCCGCTAGGCCGCCTTCGGGCTGCATCCGCATTCCGGGGGTGTAAAACCCCCGGCTGGCTACTACGACCGTCCTGCCGGACGGAGTCTCGGCCCGCACCGGCAGCCCAGTCCGCGCAGGCGGACTTCGTGCGTTTCCCAGCCGCGAATTCATTCGCAGGCTGATGGGCGGCCGCTCCCGGCGATGTCGAGGGCTCGACCGATGCTCGGGGTCGCTGGAGGGCGTCCTCACCGCTCGGTGGGCGGCCACCCCCTCACCGGCGGTTGAAACCGCTGCAACGACTACACGAAGCCCGCCTGCGCGGGCTGTCATGCTCTCGGCCGGCCCGCCGCTCCGTCCGACGCGACCGTGACCGGTGGGGCTGCGAGGGGCTCGTCCCGCGGGGACGATCGCCGTGCTTAGCCGGGGGCTTTACGCCCCCGGACAGCGCACCCCGCCGATTCCGACCCGCGCCGTCCCCCTCCGCCCGCCCTCACTCCTCGTCGTACCGCCCCGCCTCGATGGTGCGGCGGACGCGGTCCAGGTCGTCTCCGTGGACCCCGAGGGCCAGCATCAGGTCGATGCGCGCCTGGGGCCCGGTGAGGACGTCCGCGAACACGGCGCCCATCTCGCGGAGCTGGTGCCCGCCGCCCTCGTAGGCGTAGGTGTCCAGCACCCGCCCGCGGTGCGAGCGGGAGGCGATCACCACGGGCTTGCCGGCGTCGACCCAGCGGCGGATGCCGGGGACCACGGCGGGCGGCACGTTGCCGCGGCCCATCGCCTCGATCACGATGCCGCGCGCGCCGCTGTCCAGCGACGCGTCCACCAGCCGCGAGTCCGCGCCGGCGACCACCTTCACCAGGTCCACCGGCTGCGCGGGGGCCTCGGGCGCCAGCGCCGGCGGTCGGCGGGACTCGCGGTAGAACAGCACGCGGCCCTTGTCCGTCACGCCCAGCGGTCCCCAGTTGGGCGAGCGGAAGGTGCCCGCCTCCTCCGTGTGCGTCTTCACCACCTCGGACCCCTGCACCACGCTCTCGTCCATCACCACCATGGTCCCGCGGCCGCGCGACTCGGGCGACGCGGCCACCTCGGTGGCGGCCATGAAGTTCATCGGCCCGTCCCAGGAGAGCTCGGACGAGTTCCGCATGGCACCGGTGATCACGACGGGAATCTCCGCCGGGAGCGAGCGGTCCAGCAGGTACGCGGACTCCTCGATGGTGTCGGTGCCGTGGGTGACAACGATCCCGTCGAACCCCTCCTCCTGCGCCGCCAGGACGGCCGCGCGCAGCTCCCACATGCGGTCGATGGTCATGTGCGGCCCGGGGTGCCGCCCGAACTCCCGCACCTCCACGCGCGCCACCCGGTCCACCCCCGGCACCATCGCCAGCAGCTCCCGACCGCTCAGGCGGGGAACGGCGCCGCCGCGCTCCGCGTCCATCCGCATGGAGATGGTCCCGCCCGTCGCCAGGAACAGGACGCGGGGAAGATCGCCGTCCTCAGCCACAGAGGACGCTCCCCCCGTTCACGTTCAGGATCTCCCCCGTGACGTGCCGGGCGAGCGCGGAGCAGAGGAACACGATGGGTCCCGCCACGTCGTCTGCCGTGGCGATGCGCCCCAGCGGGATCGCGGCGGCGATGCGGTCGCGGCCCTCCGACATCGGCTTCTCCACCATCTCCGTGTCGATCCACCCGGGCGCCACGCAGTTGACCGTCACCCCGCGCGGCGCCAGCTCCACGGCCACGGACTTGGTGAGCGAGATCATCGCGCCCTTGCTGGCCGCGTAGTCGGCGTGCCCCGCCTCGCCGCGCTGCCCCGCCGTGGAGCCCACCAGGACGATGCGCCCGCCGTCCGCCACCATGCGCGCGGCGAGCTGCACGGTGTGGAAGATGGAGGTCAGGTTCGCCTCCATCGTCCGCCGCCACTGCTCCCCCGTCATCGCCGAGATGGGCACGTCCTCCGCCACCCACACGCCCGCGTTGCCCACGAACACGTCCACCCCGCCCAGCTCCACCAGGCAGCGCTCGAAGAGGATCTCCGCGCCCCAGGGCGTCGCCAGGTCGGCGCCCTGCGCGGCGGAGCGGACGCCCAGGCCCCGCAGCTCGCGCACGACCGCCTCGGCCTCGGCCTCTCGCGACCGGTAGCCGATCACCACGTCCGCCCCCGCCCGCGCCAGCATCCGCGCGGTGGACGCGCCCAGCCCCCGCGACCCGCCGGTGACCAGCGCGCGCTTCCCCTCCAACCCCAGGCTCAGGCCGGCGTCCATTTCCCCCCCAGCTCCTCGGCGTGGTGCCGCTCCGTCTCCGCGATCTCGCGGAGCAGGGCGGCGTCGTACCCCGTGGCGCCCGCGAGCAGCGCGTCGTAGCGGCGCACCTCGTCCTCCTCCCGCCCCCTCGCCACCGCCTCCCAGCCGTCCGCCGAGACGGCGGGCGGGCGGACGTCCGCCAGGTCCTCCAGCGTCTCGCCGTGCTCCAGCAGCCGGGCCGTGAGCCGCGAGAGGTGGTGCTGCTCGTCGGCGTGAAGCTCGTTCAGGCGCTCGGAGAGGGCGGCGTCGCCGCGCTCCTCCGCCTCCGCCGCCAGCGCGCGGTAGAAGAGGGCCTGCTCCTTCTCGGCGCGGCGGGCGGCGTGCAGGGCCTCGCTCCACCGGGGGGGCCTCACGGGGGCGTCGGCTGCGGATCGGCCAGCAGGCGCGCCGCCTCGCCGATGCGGCCGCGGGCGCCCCATCTCTCCACCGCCTCGGGAAGGCCGGCGGGGTCCAGCTCCGCCTGCGCCTCCAGCGCGTGCGTCAGCAGCGCGTCGGAAGCGAGGAGCGGCAGGGCGTCCCCCGTGCGCGCGCCGCGCCCGGGGAGCCCCGTCAGCAGCCCGAGCGACGCCTCGGCCAGCGCCTCGGGCACGGACACCTCGTCGTCGGCGCGGAGGGCGGAGACCATCGCCTCCAGCAGGCGCGGGGGCGCGCCGGGAACGCGCTCCCGCAGCCAGGCCTCGGCCGCCGTCACGTGGCCGCCGCGGCGGCGAGCATGGGGCGCACGATCTCCACCACCTTCGCCAGCGCGTCGGGCACGCGCTCGGGCTGCGTCACCCCGGCCTGCGCCATGTGCGGGCGTCCCCCGCCCTTCCCGCCCGCCAGCGCGGCGACCTCTCGCACGACGGCGTCCGCCCGCACGCCGCGCGAGACCATGTCGTCGGTGGAGACCACGAAGATCGTCGTCCGCCCGCCCACGTCCGCGGCCAGGACGGCCACCCCGCTCCCCAGCCGCTCGCGCAGCCGGTCGCCCACCGCGCGCAGCTCGTCGGCGTCGGCCACCTCCACCACGGACGCGACCACCTTCGCGCCGTCGACCTGCGTCGCCCCCTCCAGCAGCCGGCCGACGACGTCCGCCCCGCCGGAGGCGCGCGCCCTGGAGAGCGACTGGTGCAGCTCGCGGCTCTCCGCCAGCAGCGCGTCCAGGCGCGGGAGCAGGTTGTCCTCGCGCGTCCTGAGCCGCGCCGCCGCCTCGCGCAGGGTGCGCTCGTCGCGCTTCACTCGCTCGAAGGCGCCGGGGCCCGTCACCGCCTCGATCCGGCGGACGCCCGCCGCCACGCCCGACTCGGAGACGATGCGGAAGAGGCCGATCTGCCCCGTGGTGCGCACGTGCGTGCCGCCGCAGAGCTCCATCGACACGCCCGGGATCTTCACCACGCGGACGACGTCGCCGTACTTCTCGGTGAAGAGCGCCATCGCCCCGGCCCCGATCGCCTCCTGGTAGCCCATCTCGCGGGGCGCCACCTCGGCGTTCTGCCAGATCCAGCGGTTCACCATCGCCTCCACCTCGGTCGTCTCCTCCGGCGTCATGGGCCCGGAGTGGGTGAAGTCGAAGCGCAGCCGGTCCGGCGCCACCAGCGAGCCCTGCTGGTGCACGTGCTCGCCCAGCACGGAGCGCAGCGCCGCGTGCAGCAGGTGCGTGGCGGTGTGGTTGCGCTCGGTGTCGCGCCGCGAGGGCTCCTCCACCACCGCGCGCACGCGCCCCGGCCGGAAGTCGCCCTCCGCCGGCCCCACCACGGCGATGCGGCCGGCGACCTTGCGTACCTCGGCCACGTTGAGCGTCCACCCCTCGCCGTGGACGTGCCCCTGGTCCGCGACCTGGCCGCCGCTCTCGGCGTAGAAAGGGTTCTCGCGGAGCTGCAGGGCCACGCGCCCGTCCTCCATCCGCCGGAAGGCGAGCACGTCGGTCTCCAGCTCCGTGGCGCGGTAGAAGGCGGCCTCCTGCTCGGCACCGGCGGCGCCCTCGGCCTCCTCCCACCCCATCGCCAGCGCGTCCGCCTCCACCCCGATCCCGCTGGCCGCGCGGTCGGCGCGGGAGCGGGTGCGCTGCGCCTCCAGCTCCTCCTCGAAGCCCGCCACGTCCACCGCGTAGCCGCGCTCCGCCGCCATCAGCTCCGTCAGGTCCATCGGGAAGCCGAAGGTGTCGTAGAGGCGGAAGACGTCCTTCCCCGCCATGGTCCCCGACCCGCCGCGGGGGGCCAGCTCGTCGAAGCGGCGCATCCCCCCGTCGATGGTCGCCAGGAAGCGCTCCTCCTCCACCCGGATGTTGCGCAGCAGGTAGTCGCGGCGCTGCTCCAGCTCCGGGTACTGCCCCTTCATCCGCTCGATCACCGCCTCGGCCACGTGGACGAGCGTGGGCTCCCTCCGCCCCAGCAGCCAGGCGTGGCGCACCGCGCGGCGCAGGATGCGGCGCAGCACGTAGCCGCGGCCCGCGTTGCTGGGAAAGACGCCGTCCGCCAGCAGGAACGCCGCGGCCCGCGCGTGGTCCGCCAGCACACGGTAGCTGACGCCCTGCGGCGTGTTGTAGTCGTACGGCACGCCCACGACTTCCACCGCGCGGTCGATGATGTCGGTGAACAGGTCCGTCTGGTAGTTGGTGTCCACGCCCTGCAGAATGCTGCACAGGCGCTCCAGCCCCATCCCCGCGCCGTGCGTGGACACGGGGATGGGGCTGGAGCGGCTGTCCAGCATCCTGCAGGGGGTAGACACCAACTACCAGACGGACCTGTTCACCGACATCATCGCCCGCGCGGTGGAGGTCGTGGGCGTGCCGTACGATTACCACACGCCGCAGGGCGTCAGCTACCGTGTGCTGGCGGACCACGCGCGGGCCGCGGCGTTCCTGCTGGCGGACGGCGTCTTTCCCAGCAACGCGGGCCGCGGC
>JASLAX010000089.1 GCA_030146875.1 Longimicrobiaceae bacterium | reverse complement strand
CCGGCCACGGCCGCCAGGCGCGCGGCCAGCGAGCCGGGCTCGCCCGTCTCCGCCACCAGCAGCGCCAGCGACGAGCCGCGCAGCCGCTCCGCCGCCACGCCGAGGGCGGCCCCTGCGGCGTCGTTCGCCTCGCGAACGGTGCCGCGCGTGTCGGTCACCAGCAGCGGGGCGGGCGCGCGCACGAAGTAGGCGCGCCACGCGTCGCGCTCCGCCTCCGCGCGCTCCAGGGCGGCGCGCGCGGCCTCGTCGCCACCGTGCCGGTGCGGCGCGTCGGTGATGGACTGCGTGCCTCCGGTCAGCGGACCGGGACGGCCAGAGGCGGTGAACCCGGGCGTCGCGGCTTCGGCGGAGCGCCCCGGGGGACGGGTGCCGGCGGGGTGTGGCGGCGGCTTCGGCATGCGGTACGTCGTCCTGCGGAGGTTGTACGCTCGCCCGGCCCCGTCGTCCCCGTGGGGGAGGCGAAGCGCCCCGGACAGGGACGCGTCCGAAGCAAGGGGGGAATCCGGCGCGACGCCCGGCCGCCGGAGCGGTGTCGCGGGAAGTCCATGTGCGCGGCCCCGTTCCACGCAAGGCGCTTGCCACCGGGGAGCCGTACGTCGACAAGCCTTGGACAACGGGGGACAGGGCGTTAGATTCCCCTGAGCTCCCCCCATCCCGCTCGGCGAAGGTCCGCCGTGCGTCCGCAGCTCCCGAGGTACCCGCCATGCCGCTCACCCGCATCCTCCTGGTGGAGGACAACGAAGACAACCGGACCGTCTACCGCACGATCCTGGAGCACTACGGCTACGAGGTGGAGCTGGCCACGGACGGCCTGCAGGGCGTGGAGCGCGCCATCGAGCTGCTTCCCGACCTGATCCTGATGGACATCTCCATCCCCGTCATCGACGGGCTGGAGGCCACGCGCAGGCTGAAGGCCGACCAGCGCACGGCGGCCATCCCCATCCTGGCGCTGACCGCGCACGCCCTGCCGGCGGACCACGCCCGCGCGGTGGAGGCCGGCTGCGACGGCTACCTGACCAAGCCCATCCCGCCGCGGCAGGTGATGGAGGCGGTGCGCCGCTTCGTGCAGCCCGAGCCCGCGTCCTGCTGAGCGCCCCGCGCGGCGGACGGCGGACGGGGATGGAGAGGAGGAGGCGGGCCACGGCGGCCCGCCTCCTCCTTTTTTCGTCGCGGCCTTCGACGGCCTCCTCCGGCCTCAGCCCACCTCCAGCGCGAGCAGCGCGAAGGTCGCCAGCCAGTGCTCGCCCATGTAGTCGCCGGCCACGTGCGGGAGCGAGGCGTCCAGGTGCGCCTCCGCCGCATCCTCGGCCACGGCGCGCAGCGCGTCGTCGTCCGTCGCGCGTGCCAGCGAGCGCCAGCACCAGGCGCGGCTCAGGTTCAGCCCGTCCAGGTGGGCGATCTTGCCGTCGCTGCGGTCGCTGACCACCGCCGGCGCGAAGAGCGCCGCGGGCTCGCGCCGGGAGATGCGGGGAAGGAAGCCCCGTAGCCAGCGCCGGTGCTCGTCGGCGTCCATCACCCTGCGCATCAGCTCGGCCTCGATCAGCGCGGGGGACAGGAAGTCGTCGCCGCCGGGCTCCCACGCCTGGCAGTCGCGGTCGGCGCCGTACCACTCGCGCGCGCGCTCGCGCAGCAGGGTGGCGAAGGCGTCGTCCCGCGCCGCCCGGGCGTAGTCCAGCGCCAGGACGAAGGCGAACGCGGTGTTGAAGTGCGTGCCCGTGCGGATGGGGTACGTGGCCTTCGGCAGGAACGCGCGGAAGCGGTCCACGAAGGCGTCCGCGAGCGGCTGCAGGGTGGTCCGCCACCGCCGCCCCTCCTCCGTCTCGTGCCGTGCCAGCTCCCCCGCGAGCATCAGCAGCCACCCCCACCCGTACGGCCGCTCGAAGCCCGCGCGCCCCGGCTCCGCGAGGTACGCGGTCTCGGCCGCCACCTTCTCGTCCGTCAGGTGCCCGTCGAAGAGCGCGCGCACGGCCTCCGCCTCGGGCATCTGCGGGTGCCGGCGCAGCAGGCGCGCGAGGAGCCAGTAGCCGTGCACGCACGAGTGCCAGTCGAACGAGCCGTAGAAGACGGGGTGCAGGTCGCGCGGCCCGCGCACGTCCTGGGGGCCGCGCAGGACGTGGTCGAGCTTGTTGGGGTACTCGCGCGTGACGTGGCCCAGCGCCAGCCGGGCGAAGCGCGACGCGATCCCGCGGGTGAGTACGTGGCTCATCGGGTCACCAGGAAGTACATGAGCAGCGTGTTGACTGCCAGGAGGAGGAGGGCGGTGGGCACCTGCACGCGGATCACGGCGTTCTCGTCCCCCAGCTCCAGCAGCACGGCGGGGACCACGTTGAAGTTGGCGGCCATGGGGGTCATCAGCGTGCCGCAGAAGCCGGAGAGCATCCCGATGGCCGACATGATCGCCGGGTCGCCGCCGAAGCGGCCCACGATCAGGGGAAGGCCGATCCCCGCCGTCATCACCGGGAACGCGGCGAAGGCATTCCCCATCAGCATGGTGAAGACGGCCATCCCCACCGCGTAGGTGACGACGGAGACGAAGAGCGTGTCGAGCGGGATCCACCGCGTCGCCAGCTCCGAGACCACCTTGCCGACCCCGGCCAGGGCGAAGAGCGCGCCGAGCGCCGCCAGCATCTGCGGGAGCACGGCGGCCCACCCCACGGTGTCCATCAGCCGCCGCGCCTCGGTGAGCGGGGCCAGCGGCGGCGGCCGCAGCATCGCCATCCCCACGGCCAGCGCGACCAGCGTGGCGAAGGCGAGCGAGACCAGCGTCACCTGCTTGGGGTCCACGAGGGGCTGGCCTCCCACCACCACGCCCTTCAGCGTGAGCGTGCCCGCCAGCGTCAGCGCGGGCACCAGGACGGCGGGCACGAACAGGCGGTTGCCGAAGCGCCGCGCGCCGGCGGTCCTCTCCTCCGCCGTGGCCCCGCCCGCGGTGGCGGACGGCCCCGTGCGCCCCAGCCCGGCGAGCAGCGCCATCGCGATCACCATGCACCCGATCGCGAAGTCGGGCACGCGCCCGCCGAGCACGAAGGTCAGGGCGTAGAGCCCCCAGAAGCCGAAGTTCCCCCAGCGCTTCGCGTGCTGCCGGTCGCGCAGGTTCAGGATCGCGACCGAGCCTACGACGATCGCCAGCAGCGCGTAGAGGAACGGGAGCCCGATCACGTCTCGCCTCCCGCCCCCGCCGCCGGGGCCGCCGCGTCCGCGTCCGTCTTCAACCGGCGGTCCAGGAGGAGGACGCGGGTGCCGTGGATGACGAAGGCGGCGATGGCGGTGGGGATCGCCCAGAGGGCCAGGGTCATGGGCTCCACGATGATCCCGTACTGCTCCAGGAAGCCGCGGATGAGCAGGATGGAGCCGATGGCGATGAACACGTCCTCGCCGAAGAAGAGCCCGATGTTGTCCGCCGCCGCGGCGTGGGCGCGGATGCGCCGCATCACCCCCTCCGGAAGCTCGCCGTGCCGGCTGGTCGCCGCCGCCTCGGCCATGGGCGCGATCAGCGGCCGCACCATCTGCGCGTGCCCTCCGAGCGACGTCAGCCCCATCGCGGAGGCGACCTGGCGCACGGCCAGGTAGACCAGCAGCACGCGGCCGGCGGTGGCGACCTTCACCCGCGAGATCAGCTCCTGCGTGCGCTCCTTGAGCCCGCTGCGCTCCAGCAGCCCGATCACCGGCAGCACCAGCCACACCGTGGCCACGTACCGGTTCTCCGCGAACGACCGCCCCAGCGCCTCGATCGTGGGCACCAGCCCCAGCCCGCCCGCCAGCCCCGTCGCGATCCCCGCGACGGTGACCACGAGCAGCGGGTTGCGCTTCAGCACGAAGCCCACGATGACGATCAGGATTCCGATCAGGGGGAGCACGCGGGGACCTCCTGCGGCGGCGGGACGGGGGAGCGGCGCGAGGGGAGACGAGGGCGAAGTAGGCGGCGGCGCGGGCGGTGTCAAGTCGCGGCGGATGTCGGCTGGCGTACGCCGCGACGGAGGCGACGCGGGACGGCCCCGCGGCGCGTCGGGGCCCGGCGGGGCCATGGTCGTCGCATGCGGCGAGGGGCACCCGGTGCCGGGCGCCCCTCGTCCTTCCCCCCCCGCCTGCGGCCCGCGCCGCCGTCCAGGTCCCGAGCGGCGCGGCGTCGGCGCCCTTCCTCTCCTCCCGGCGGACGCTGGGGGTGGTGCGCGGGTGCGCGGCGCTACCCTGCGGGCGGGCGGCGCGGCAGCCCCATCCGCAGGCGCACCTCGCGCGGCACGCCGAGCTGGCGGAGCACGGTCTCGGTGTCGCGCAGGCCGGTGACCTCGCGCTGGACCACGTAGTACCAGAGCGCCTCGCCCGCATCCGCGACGAGCTCCTCGCGGCGGGCGGCGTCCCGCGTTGCGCCCTCCCCGGGCGAGGCGTCGAAGGCGGCCAGGGCGGCCAGCGCCTCCTCCAGCCGCCGCCCCATGCGGGCCAGGGTGGCGGCCTTCTCCTGCAGCAGCTCGTAGCCGATCGGGTCGACGGCCAGGTCGCCCGGCGTCGGGATCCTTCTTCTCACGCGTCGTCGTGCTCCCGCGGCGTTACCGGGCGATGGCGGTGTCGGGCACCGCCGTGGTGTCGGGGACGGAGGTGGGCGCGCGGCGCGGCGTCCGCTGGCAGACCCGGTGGGTGCGCTCGCCCGGCGCGACCGGGCGGCAGCGGGCCTGGCCGCGCGACGTCGAGACGCCGACGGACGGCGGTCCCTCCGTGGGGCCGCGGGCGTCCGCGGTGCGCGCGGCCCGGCAGCCGCCGGAGGCCAGGACCGCGAGGAGGAAGACGGGGGCGAGGGAGCGCATGTCGCCTTGGAAACCAGGGGGAGCGGGGGTTCGGGACGGAGCGTTCCGCCGCAATCCGCGCGCCCGCGTGCATGTGCCGGTGACGAAACGGCTTGCCCGTTTCGGGGCTCGCCGTGCGTCCACCGCGTCGGACGAACGGCCCGGCGGTCGTCCTCCCCCGGCGTCAGCCGGTGCCGCGGCGCGCGGCGGAGGCGGCCTCGTAGGCGCGGGCCACGGCGGGCGCGGCGACGTACTGGTCGAAGAGCAGCCCGCGCACCGGCGAGTCGCCCGCGAGCTCGCGCCGCAGGTCGGAGAGGTCCACGCTCCTCCGAGCCTGCTCCAGCGTCTCTCCGCGCGCGACCGCCGCCTGGGTCCGCTCGCGGATCGCCGTCAGCAGGCGCACGACCAGGCGGGCGTAGGCGTCGCCGCGCAGCACCGGGCCGTGGCCGGGGACGATGGTTTTCGGGCGCAGGTCCACCAGGCGCTGCACCGCCGGGCCGAACTCCAGCGGGAACGACGTGGTCCCCACCAGCGGCACGGGCCACGAGACCAGGTCCCCCGCGAAGACCACGCCCTCCGCCGGCAGGTGGACGACCGCGTCGCCGGCGGTGTGGGCGCGCCCCAGCCAGCGGACCTCGATGGTGCGCCCGCCGCGCACCAGCGTGAGCCGGTCGTCGAAGACCACGGAGGGAGCGACGGCGCGCACGTTCGGAAGCTCGCGGATCGCCCTCTCCGCCAGCGCGAGGGTGCTCAGGTGCGACGCGCGCTCCTCGTCGGTCAGCGGCCCGCCCGCCATCCCGCGCCCGCTCGCCACCAGCGCGCGGATGGACGCGGCGGCCCCCGGCGCGCCCTCCCGGAACTTCCTCCGCGCCTCCAGCCCCTCGCCCGCCATCGCCCGGGCCGTGCCGGCGTGCGCGACGTGCTCCACGCCGGGGAACGCCTCGTCCCACACCTGCGCGCCGGCCACGTGGTCGTCGTGCCAGTGGGTGTGGACGACGTAGCGGACGGGCTTGGGCGTCACGCGCCGCACCGCCGCGAGCATCTCCGCCGCGGATGCCGGGTTGGAGCCGCCGTCGACCACTACCACGTCGGCGTCGGCGACGATGAAGCCGCCGTTCGCCTCGAACATCAGCCCTGGAGGGTCCACGCGCAGCACGGCGTAGACGCCCGGCGCCACCTCCTCCGTCCGCATCGGCGGGGGCGTCGCCGTCTGCGCGGATGCCGGCAGGGCGGGGAAGAGGAGGGAGACGAGGACGGCGAGTCGTGGCGCGCGCATGGAGCTTCGGATGCGATGAGAGGACGTCGGATCGAGCGCCAACGATCGCCGTCCGCCGGGGATGCCGCACCCCTCGCGGGACGAACCGCGGCGCGGCGGGACGGAGCGCGCGGGAAGGCCTCCTCTACCGCCCGTCGTACGCACCGGGTGCGAGGACCTCCGCCAGCAGGTCGGGCAGCCAGGCGGGGAGGAAGGTCTCGCCCGAGGCGCGCATCTCGGCCACGCTCCACCAGCGGTGGGCGCGGATGGTGGCGCGCTCTTCGTCGGTCCAGCCGCCGCGCACGGGAGGCGCCTGCGGGCAGCGGACCAGGAAGTAGCGCTCGATCCAGCGCGCGGGCGCGTCCCGAGCGACGGCGTAGACGCTCTCCCGCTCGCGGACCACGGGCCCGACCCGCGCCGCGAAACCCGTCTCCTCGACGAGCTCGCGCGCGGCGGCGTCGTGGTAGTCCTCCCCGTCCTCCAGCCGTCCGCCGGGCGTGGCCCAGAAGGCCGCGCGGTGCTCGTCGTGGTAGCGGAACAGGAGCATCCGGCCGTGGTCGTCCACGATCGCCAGCCGCGCCGAGCGCCGCACCGGCAGCGCACCTCCGTCCCGCGACGCCGGGAGATCCTTCCGCCAGAGGAGCTGCACCTCGTCCGGCAGGCCCGGGTACCGCCCGCGGCGCGCGGCGGCGAGGGTGCATCCCTGGCGCGCGTAGAAGCGGCAGGCGGGGACGTTCACGTTCTGCGTCTCCACCTTCAGCTCCACGCACCCGCGCGCGCGCGCCCACGCCTCCGCCGCGCGGAAGAGCGCTTCCCCCACCCCCCGCCCGCGCGCCTCGGGGGCGACGCGGACGTCCCACAGCACGGCCAGGTCGCGCCGGCCCTCCAGCATCTCCACTCCCGGCGTGTCGAACGCCACGACGATCCCGCCGACGCGCCGTCCGCCGATCCAGGCGGAGAGGAAGCCCCAGCGGGACACGTCGAAGCGGCGCGGCCAGTCCGTCGGCCGCTCCCCGTCGTGCGCGTCGTAGTCCTTCCCGTACGGCGGCTCGACCGCGCGCTCCGTCAGCACGACGTCCGCCGGATGGCCGTCCGCGCCACTGACGTCGAGCACCGTCCGCACCTGGAACGCGATCGGCACCGTGGCGTAGTCGGGGAGGGAGGACGCCGGCTCCTCGCGGATCTCGACCGTCACTCGGGCACCTCGCGCAGGCGCCGGCCGAAGCCGATGGGACGCCACCGGGCCCGGCGCCGGCGGAATGTGACCGTCCAGAGATGCTCCGGATCCGAGTCCCAGCCCAGGTCGAGCGCGACGGTGCCGGCGCGCGCGTCGCAGCTCAGCGCGAGAGGCTCCGGCCCCCCCTCCAGCCCCGCACGGGCGAGGTCCACCACGGTCGTGAGGTGCGTCACTGCGGCGGCGGCGAGCGCGGAGAGGTCCTCCAGCGCCCGTCGGGCAAGGTGGACCGACCGCCCGTGCGGCATCCAGGACGCGTCCGGAACGACCACGTCCACGCCCGCCTCCACGACCTCCGCGCGCCACGACCGACCGCCGTCGTTGCCCACGTCCTGGACGAAGTCCTCGTAGTCCGGTGCGCTCACCGCGTCTCCCCTTCCGCGCTTCTACCAGCGCCCATGCCACTCCAGGCCGTGCGGAAGGTCCTCGGCGGCGAGCTCCAGGTGCACGACGCGCCGGTGCGCCGCGACCGTGGCGGGAGAGGAGGCGTGGAGGACCAGCGGACGCATCACCAGCACGCCTCCGCGGGCGCAGGTGCAGGGGACGGGCACCTCGGCGCCGCGGCGGCGGGCGACCTCGTCCGCGGGCAGGCGTCCGTGGCGGTGCGAGCCGGGGAGCACCTGCACGGGACCGTTCTGCGGCCCGCAGTCGTCCAGGTGCACGCGCACGGTGAGCATCCGCGCCAGCACCTCCGCCGGCGGCTGCACGTGCGGGATGCCGGCCTTCTCGGACCAGGGCCCGAAGCCGGGGGCTTCGCGCCGCTCGCGGACGGCGATCGTCAGGTCCTGGTGCCAGGCCACCTTCCAGTTCGCGTCGGGCGTCTTGTCGAACAGGATGCCGCGAACGACGAACCACCCCGGTCCCAGCACCGGCTCCGCGAGCGCGCCCACGTCGCGCGAGCGCGCCAGCGCCTGCACCTCGGGCACCGCCTCCAGCAGGTTGCGAATGGCGTGAACGCTCCCGCGCCGCTCCACCGCCCCCTCGTGGTCCACCTCCGAGACCGCGGCGACCAGCGCATCCAGCGTGGCGTGCGGCACCGCGTTCTCCACCACGGTGAAGCCGTCGCGGTCGATGGCGTCCGTGTAGCTCTGCGTCGGAATCATCATCCTCCGAGTCTCGTCACGTCGTCGCGGCGGAGGCCACCGCCGCGATCAAGCGGCCTTGCCGCGACCGACGCGACGGCGCCGGTCGCGCCAGTTTAGGGCGGCGGAGAGCAGCAGCGCCCCCACCCCGCAGCCCACCACGATCGCGTCGATGGTGGCGGGTTCCCAGGCGCGCCCCGTGGCCTGGTCGGCGTAGTACTTCACGTACGACGCGGGGAGGCCCGTCTCGCCCAGGGTGCGCTTGACCTGCCAGTGCCACTCGGTGAACGGGCAGTATCCCCATCCCCAGAACAGCCCCAGCCCCACCCAGGAGAGGACGGTGAGGCCGATGACGGCCAGGTGGAGCCGGCGCGTGCGCGGCCAGATCCACCCGGTGAGGTTGAAGAGGACCAGCGCGCCGTGGAAGACGACGAAGAACCAGTCCAGGAACGCGTACATCGGTCGGCTCCCTCGTCTCGCGCGGTCGGGCCGCGCTACCCGCGCGCCGCGATCCGGCGGATCTCGCGGTTCTCGATCGTCCGGCCGCGGATCCCCTCGCGCGTGGCCTGCAGCATGGCGCGGCCGATGTCCTCGCCCTCCACGTACAGCCCGGGGAACGGCTTCAGCAGCCGGATCAGCGGACGGAGCAGGCGGAACGCGGCGGCCTCGTCCGCGGGAGGGTCGCCCCCGATGGCGGCGGGGCGCCAGCACGTGGCGCCCACCCGCTCCATCAGCTCGCGCTCCGTCCTCCCCTTCACCCGCGCCCACTCCATCCGGCTCCCCTCGTCCGTCATCTGGCCGCTGACGAAGTGGAACGCGGCGCCCGGGCTGCCGGCCCGGAGCGCGTGCGCCGCTGCCAGCGGGTAGTCGTGCGTGATCGTGCGATACTCCTCCGGCGCGACCTTCGTGGAGGAGACGCCGAGGCACCAGAGGCAGGCGTCCACCCCCCGGAACGCCTCCGCGGCCGGCCCGTAGTCCACGAAGTCGCGGTGGACGAACGCGCGCAGCTTGTCGTGCTCCACCGCGAGAGGGCGCCGGGTCACGGTCCGCACCTCCGCCACGTCCGGCCGCGAGAGGCAGTGCCGCAGGACGCTGCCGCCCGCCGACCCCGTCGCGCCGAAGATCAGGACCTTCACCGGCGCCCCTTCTCCACCCGCGTCCGGGCGGACGCGTCGTGCTCCGGCCGAGATCCCCGCGGACCCTCCGCGCGGCCGCTCACCGGCCGCCGGCCGGCGGGGCGGCCGTGAAGGGTTCGCCGAGCACCTGCGGCACCTCGGAGAGCTGGACCTGGGCCATGGGATGCCTCCGGGTCGGGAGAGGATGGACGTCCCCGCGCCTCCGGAGGGACGCGTGGGTGGGGCGGTCTCCACGCCGCACGCTAGGAGCCGTCTCCTCCGCCCGCAAGGCGCGCCGGACGGAGGGCGGGAGGGCGGCGTCCTCCCCCTACTCCAGCCAGTCGATGGACTGCCCGTGCGGGGAGGTCAGGGCGACGGGCTCTCCATCCACCGAGAGCACGAACCGGTGGGAGGGCGGCCGTCGCCGCAGCTTCGCGGCCACGTCCGGCAGCACCTGCGGGGACTCGTTCGCGACCCAGACGGCGCCCAGATCGCGCACCGCGCGGCGGAAGCGCGCGCGCCGCTCCGCGGGAACGTAGATGAGCACGGCGGAGTGGAAGACGACCAGCGTCGCCCCCGCCGGAGCGTCGGCGGCCAGGGCGGGAAGGTCGTCCGCGAGGTCGCCGCGGACGACGCGCGGCGGGCGCTCCCGGGCGACGTCCATCGCCGCGCGCAGGCGCTCGCCGCGGCCCTCCTGCCCCGGCCAGACCAGCGCCTCCAGCCACGCGGCCTCCTCCGGATCGCGCAGGTCGAGCGGGTCCAGGTCCAGCCCGGCGCGCCACGCGACCCGGGGCATCCGCTCCGGGAGGGGCGTCCCGTCGCTCGCGCGGCAGGGGAAGACGGGCGGCGGGTGCGCGCCGACGGCCGTGGGTTCCAGGCGGGCGCGGCCGTAGTCGTAGGCGTAGCGGTCCGGGAGCAGGCAGAGCCCGGCGGACGCGCCCACCTCCAGCAGCGCGAGCGGCTGCGGCAGGCGGGCCAGGACGGGGAGGAGGGTGGCGCAGCGCCCCGGCTCGTTGGTCTGCGTCCGCCGGGCCAGGACCAGCGCGCGGATCCCCTCCTCGTCCCGCGCGACCAGCCTCGCCAGGTGCTCGCCGTCCCGCGCCAGCCCGTGGCGGCGGCGCACGGCGGCCAGCACCAGGTTCGGCTGGCGCTTCGCCTCCGGCAGCGCCGCCACGAAGCGCAGCAGCGGCTCCGAGGCGGCGATGGCGAGGCAGAGCTCCTCGTACAGCGGCGAGACGCCCTTCGCCTCGTGCTCCGCGAACTCGCGGTAGAGGGCGCGGACCTGCGCCAGGCTCGCCTCGTTCGGCGGGGTCTCGCTCATCGGACCCGTAGAGAGGACGGCGGCGGTCCGGGGAACGGCGTCATGCTCGCCTCGCTCCCCTGCGAGCACGGCCGAGGGCGGACATCGCCCTACGGCTCGCGCGGCCGCCCGCCCTGCGAGGCAGGTCGGCGCGGGACGCGTTCATCGGACGGTCGAAGGGAGGGGTGGTCTGCGGGCGACGAACACCTCGTACGTCCCCGGCTCCAGCTCGGAATGGTCGAAGGGCACCACGGTGGGCTCGAACCCTGCCTGGCGGAGGACGCGGAGCCAGTCCGCGCGGGGGAACAGCCCCTCCACGTGGCGGTCCTGCTCCACGCGCAGCGGCCCGTCGCCCCGGCGCAGCGCGTAGACGTAGTCGGTCACGCAGGTGGTGTCCGCCGGGTCCGGGTCCCACGTCCACGACAGGTAGCGCATGGACGCGCCCTCTCCGTCGTGGCCGCCGTGCTCCGTCTCAGGCCGGAAGGTCTCCTTCACGTGGTCGGGGGCGAAGAGCGCGGCGCCGCCCGGGCGGCAGTGGACGAACGCCGTCTCCACCGCCTTCCGCAGGTCGTCCTCCGTCGTCATGTAGCAGACGGCGTCGTGCACGAACAAGCGGTCGAACTCCCGCCCCAGCCGCACGGTTCGCATGTCGCCCCGCACGTGCTCGCACTCGGGGTTCAGGCGCCGGCTCACCTCCAGCATCCCGGGCGCGACGTCCACCAGCACCGTCCGGCGGAACCGCCGCTTGAGGTACGACGCGTTGTTCCCGCCCCCGCTCCCCAGCTCCAGCAGCGTCTCGGCGGGCCCCTCGCCCGCGCCGAGCAGGGCGTCGCCGTAGAACGCCGCCTCCTCCTCGTAGTCCTCGGGCGACGACATCAGCGGCCACCACTCCGCCAGCTCCGCGTAGAGCTTCGGGGGGGCGCCGTCGGGGTCCGCGGGGTGGACGTGGGACATGGCCGGTCGAGGACGGGGGGATGACGGATCGCGCGGGGACGCGTAAGCTCAGCGCCGTGCGGGCCGCGCGCAAGCGGGCCCGCCTCTCCTCCACCGCGACCGAGGGAACCGATGGCCGACCTGTGGACGTCCGACTCGCGCGAGGCGTGGACCGCCGCACTGGAGAGCTACGGTGCCGTGGTGGAGCGGCAGGGCGTGGCGAAGCTCGCGGAGCTGGACCGCTGGTGCCGCGAGGAGCTGCCGGCGGCGATCGCGGCGCGCGACCCCGCGCACGTCACGCACGGGGACCTGGTGCGCGTGACGGAGTGGAAGATGGCGCGCGGCGTGTGGCGCGCGCGGAACCTCGCCCTCGTCCGCGGAAACCCGGAGGAGGAGGTGGAGCGCACCAGCACCCAGGCGCTGGCCGCGATCCCCGATCCCGTGCGCCCCATCGCCACGCTCTCGAAGCTCGCCGGCGTCGGACCCGCCACCGCCTCCGCCGTGGCGGCCGCCGCGGCGCCGGAGGTCTATCCCTTCTTCGACGAGCTGGTGGGGGCGCAGGTGCCCGGCCTGGGCGAGGTCGCCTTCACCATGGGCTACTACGGGAAGTACGCCGACGCGCTCCGCGAGCGGGCGCGGCGGCTGGGGGGAGAGTGGACGCCGGTGATGGTGGAGCGGGCGCTGTGGGCCCACGCCGGCGGAAAGGCGGGCATGCGCGAGGCGGGGGGCTGATCGTCGTCGCGGACGAGGCGGACCGGCGCACGAGGGGGACGACCGACCCCCAGGGGCAACCGAACGGCGGAGGGCCCAGGCTCACGTCGGGTCCGATGGGGGGGTGGTCGTCCGGGCGACGGGCCCTCCCCCTACCGGCCCGCGCGCGGGTAGATGCGATAGCGTTCCCGGACCGCGCTCCACTCCGTGAGCTCCCGCCGCCAGCGGCGATCGATCTCGCGCGGATCGTCGCCGCGGTCGAAGGCCTCGCGGGCCCAGAACGAGCCGATCATCTGCGTGAACCCCGCGTTCATCACCCGGAACTGCCCGGGGTTCTGCTTCTTCGCCTCGCTCAGGATCACCAGCGCGGTGTAGGCGGGCCGGTACACCCGCCGGTCGGTCACCTCCAGCCGCAGCGTGGTGAACGTCTGCCCCTTGTACTGGGTGTCCACCTTCGGGTCGGTCGTGGGGGTGATCTGCACCGGGGTGAGCCGAACGCCGGGAAGGCCGTACTTCGCGACTGCCTCCCGCAGGCGGTTGGCGTCCAGCCATGGCGCTCCCACGTAGCCGTACGGCGAGTCGGTGCCGCGCCCCACGTGCACGTTGGTACCCTCTCCCAGCACCAGCCCGGAGAAGTTCAGCGCCGCGTCCACCGAGCGGATGTTGGGGCTGGGCGGAACGAACGGCAGCCCCGTCTGCTCGAACCACATGTCCGGCCGCCATCCCTCCGCCGGCACCACGTGCAGCTCGGCGCCGACCTTCGCCGTCTCGTTGAAGTAGCGGGCGATCTCTCCCGCCGTCATCCCGTGGCGCAGCGGGACGGTGTAGTAGCCGGTGATCACCTGGGTCACGGCGCGCACGTCCAGGTGCATCACCGGGCCGTCGAGCGCATCGGTGATGGGGTTGGGGCGGTCCAGCACCACGAACGGGATCTTCCTCTTCGCCGCCTCCTCCATGGCCATCGCCATCGTCCACACGAAGGTGTAGACGCGCGCTCCGATGTCCTGGATGTCGAAGACCAGCACGTCGATCCCCTCCAGCTCCTCGGCGGTGGGGCGCTGGGTGCGGTCGTAGAGGGAGAAGACGCGCACCCCGGTCCGCGTGTCCCGGCCCCCCACGAAGGTGGCACCGGCCTCCAGGTTGCCCCGGATCCCGTGCTCGGGGCCGAAGAGCGCCTCCAGCTTCACGCCGGGCGTGCGCGCCAGGACGTCCGCTCCCAGCTCGCCGGAGCGGGTGACGGCGCTCTGGTTGGTGATCAGCCCCACGCGCTTGCCACGCACCAGGTGCAGGGAGTCGCGCACCAGCACCTCGATCCCCGGGATCACCGCGGCGATGCGGGGCTGCGCGTTCTGTCCCGGGGCCGCGGACGGGGTGCGGGCGACGGAGTCGGAGCCGCCGGCGGCCGCCTCCGGGTCCGGCCCGGTGCGGCAGGCGCCCGTTGCGAGTGCCGCCACCAGCGTGGCGGCGGCGAGTCGGGAGGCGCGAGCGGTCTGAGGATGCATGCCGGCTCCGTCGGTCTGGGGGCGCGCGTCGTAGCGGAGACTACGGGTAGAGCAGGTACGGCTTGCGGGCCTCGCGGAACTCGGCGGCCTCCCGGTCCCATTCGTCCAGCAGGGGGAGGAGCCGGCCTGCCTGGATGGCGAGCCTCACCCGGTCGGAGCCGGTGAGGCGGTCGATGGTCCCCGTCCACGCGAAGTCGCGCGGGTGCTGCCGGCGGATCTCGTCGATGAGCAGCAGCGCCGTGCGCACGGGACGGTACGCCCGCCGGTCGGTGACGACGAAGCGGATCCCGGGGATGGTCTGGCCCGGGAACTTCCGCGCCGTGGGCTCCATGGGCAGGGTGACCGCCTCGAAACGGATCCCCGGGAGCCGCTTCGCGTTCATGGTGGCCGCGACCGCGGGGGCGTCCAGCCACGAGGCCCCCACCTGCTCGAAGGGGCGGTCCGTGCCCCGGCCCTCGGTGACGGCGGTGCCCTCGAAGTAGACCGACCCGGGGTAGCTCGTCAGCGCGGCGAGGGAGCGCAGGTTGGGAGACGGGTTCACCCAGGGGAGGCCGGTCTCGTCCTGCCACTGCGAGCGGCGCCAGCCCGCCACCCGCGCCACGATGAGGTTGGCCCCGATCCCGTGCCTCTGGTTGAAGAGGGTGGCGAGCTCTCCCACCGTCATCCCGTGGCGCGCGGGGATGGGGTACATCCCCACGAACGACGCGAACCCGGGGTCGAGCAGGGCGCCCTCCACGATCTCGCCCCCGATGGGGTTGGGACGGTCCAGCACCACGAAGGGAATCCCCTTGGCCCTGGCGGCCTGCATGGCCAGCGCCATGGTGGAGACATACGTCCAGGTGCGCCCGCCCACCTCCTGTAGGTCGTAGACCAGCACGTCCACGTCCTTCAGCATCGCCGGTGTGGGGGCGCGGTCCTCGGACAGGTAGAGGGAGTAGACCGGCACCCCCGTCTTCGCGTCGACCTCGTCCTGGATGTGCTCCCCGTCCATGACGTTCCCCCGGATCCCGTGCTCGGGGGCGAGGAGAGCCACCAGCCTCAGCCGCGGGTCCCGCGCGATCAGGTCGATGACCGGGGTCCCCGCCCGGTCGATCCCGGTGTGGTTGGTGATCAGGCCCACGCGCTTCCCCCGCACCTCCGCCGGCAGGTCCGCCAGGAAGGTCTCGATGCCGGGGCGAACCCCCGTCGTCGCGGCGGGCGGGGGGGCGGCGGGCGGGGTGGGAGCCGGAGCCCGCGAGCAGGCGGCGAGCAGCAGCAAGACGGGAACGAATGCTCTCATCGTCTCTCGCGGTGCGGGCACGGGACGGCGAAGCGCCCCCCGTGCGGGAGGTGCGGGGCGGGCAGCAGCCCCTTTCCGGCGGCCCTCCAGCGGGCGGAGGGTCCGGCTACTCGTCGGCGGGGGCTTCCGCGTCGGCCGGGCGGCGCGCGGCCAGGATCTCCGCCCGCTCGCGGAAGCCGAACGTGGCGCCGCACTGCGTGCAGGCGTAGCGCCCGGTGCGCTCGCCCTGGTCGTACTCCCTGGCGAACGCGGGGTGGTCGCACGGCGCGTCGCCCCACGCGGCCTGAAGCTCGAGCGCCTTCTTCCTCTTCATCGCCGCCGCACCTGGGTTGAGGTCGTCTGGGATTCACGGACGACGTGAGCAAGCGGGACGCCAGCGGCGCCGTCTACCGGTCGGTGGCCTGGTACGGGCAACCGCGCTTGCTGCACACCAGCCGCGTTCCCTGGCGCAGCCCGTTGTTCCCCACCACCTCCTGCCGCAGCACCGGCTCTCCGCAGAGGGGGCAGGTGGTGCCGGTACGGTCGCCTTCCTTCGGGGCGCGCGGTCCAACGTCCTGGATGGGCTTCTTCAAGTTGGCTCCTGATGCGAGAGTGGGGGAAACGACCTCCGTCAACTTAGCGTCTCCCGGACCGGACGGCACGGGCAGGTGAATGTCCGTCGTCCCGCCCCGCTGGGACTCGTCTACGCCTGGGGCTCGCAGGGGATGCGCACAGCCAACGCCCGTGTCCTGTCGGTGACGAACGGGGGCCCGGAGTCCCAGCGCACCTCAACCCGACCTCTGAGCGTATCTGCGGTGGTGGTCACCGGCGCCAGCGCGAGCATCGTTCCGCTGAAGCCGGTGGAGAGGCCGATCCGCAGCGTGTCCGTGTCGCGGTCGGACCACCAGGACTCCCACGGGATGTGCCGCTCGTCTCGCGAGAGAGGCTGCAGGGTGGCGGACAGACGGTGAAGGTGCCGGCGTCCGTCGGCGGTCGGAACGTCATTCTGGGAAGACCGTACGGAGCTGCTGTCGAGCCGCACGACGGGAGAGGCGTGGTAGAACACCGTCGAATCGAGCGGCGTGCCGCGGCGTGTGTACAGGGCGTAGCACCCCAGCATCTCCGACCTCAGCTCCGTCCGCGCCGCTGGGATCGGAGTATTCTCCTCCTCCCCATTGACGCAGCCGGAGATCGCGGCGAGGCATGCGAGCGCCAGGCACGCCGGAGTGGAGAGGCGCATGGCGCGAGTGGTGGTGTCCAGGCGGAGGTTCACCGCTCGCAGGGAGCGAAGTCGCCCAGCTGAGCGTCGAAGTCGTCGGCCATCGTGAACATCCCACGAGCGCTGCCGAACCGCGGACGATTCCGCGTCGCCAGCGGCACCAGGCGCACGGCGGTCCCGTGCGCGTCCGAGATCACGACGTCCTCTCCTCCCCGCAGCCTGGCTGATCAGCTCCGGAAGGCGGGTCCGGGCCTCCTCCACGTTCAGCGTATGCATGCTCCTCCCCCGCGATGAGCGTTCGCGATGCAATATACAGGGACCGGTCGCGATGCGCCTTCTCGGGCAGGACGGCCGCTGGGGCGAACGTGGCGTCCTCCGCCCCCCACCCGTAGGTTCGTGCTTCACCGCGATGAACTCCTCCACGCATCCCGTGCCACTCTCCCCGCCCTTCCTGACCCTCGCCGCCGCCGCCGAAGCCGAGACCCGCGTGAAGGCGTCCGTCTTCCTGGCGCTCGCCGTACCCGTGCAGAGCGAGGAGGAGGCGCGCGCCGTCCTGGCGAAGCGCGAGAAGGCGATGTGGGACGCCACGCACCACTGCTCCGCGTGGCGGCTGCGCGACGGCACGGCGCGGGCGAACGACGCGGGGGAGCCCTCGGGAAGCGCGGGCGCGCCGATCCTGGCGGCGATCGAGGGCGCGGGGCTGGCCGACCTAGTGGTGATCGTCACCCGCTGGTACGGCGGGACCAAGCTGGGGGTCGGCGGCCTGGTGAGGGCCTACGGTGAGGCGGCGGCGCTGGCGCTGGGGGAGGCGCCGCGGCGGTGGGGCGTGCCGGCCGTGCGCCTGCACGTCGCCTACGCGTACGCGCACACCGCCGCGGTCATGCGGGCCATCGAGCGCGCGGGCGCGGCGGAGGTGGAGCACGGCTACGACCACGGCGGCACCGGGGGGACCGTCGAGCTCTCCGTGGCCGAGGCGGAGGAGGAGGGGCTGCGGGACCGGCTGCGGGAGACCACCGCGGGAGCCGTGGCGCCCGAGCGGACCGGGCGCCGCGTGCTCTACCGGAACGAGAACGCCTGACCCTCGGTACAGAGGGTCGCGCGCCGGCGGACGCCCTCACCGTCCGACACGTCCCGGCGCCGTCCGTCCGAAGTAGAAGGAGAGCAGACCGATGGACGGTTCCGTCCTGGCAGACCCGATCGTAGAGCACCTCCGGCGGCGGTATCCCGCCTATCACGAGACCGCCTACATCTTCGTGCTCGCGGGCCTGCAGTACACCATCTCCCGCATCGGCGAGGCGCGCCACGTCTCCGGCACCGAGCTCGCCGAGGGGTGCCGCGACCTGGCGCTGGACCGCTACGGCCTGATGGCCCGGTCCGTGCTGGAGCACTGGGGCATCCGCGCCACGCGCGACTTCGGCGAGATCGTCTTCGCGCTCGTGGAATGCGGCGTGCTGGTGAAGCAGGACGACGACTCCCTCGACGACTTCGTGGACGTGTTCCGATTCGTCGACGCCTTCGAGAACCACTACCCCTGGTGCCCGGCGCTCGAGGTTCGCTTCTGAAGGACTGAGCACCCCTCTCGACGCGCCCGCTCCGCCGTTTTCCGGCGAGAACGGGGGTGGAACGAGGCTTGCAGTCGCCCGACCCGGTCCGCGTTCGCGGGCGTGCAGCCGCGCCCGGGGGTCTGCCACTGACGAGGGGAGGGGATGAGCGATGCCGGACGAGCGTCAGTATCCACCGTGCAAGAAATGCGGGGCGGGGATCATGGTCCCGCTCTCGGACTATGGAAGGGACGGGGCGCCCATCACCTACAAGGCCTGGGTGTGCACCAACCCCGACTGCGGGTTCAACATCCGGATCGACAACGGGGAGATCTCGTTCGGGCGCACGATCGGCCAGAGCTACAAGTAGCCGGGTCCATCGTCCGTCCTTTCGCCTGATGCCCACGGCCCCCGCCGGGTCGTGGGCATCGTCCGTCCAGCGCCTCCGCATCCCATGACCACCCTGGCCCACCGCCCCTTCCACGCCGCCGCCCGCGTTCCCGTCCTCACGTCGGACGAGATGCGCGCCTGGGACCGCCGCTCACAGCAGGCGGGGATCGCCGAGCGCGTGCTGATGGAGGCCGCCGGCCGCGCCGCCGCCGCCGTCCTCGCCTCCCTCTTTCCAGAGGGCCGCGTGGTCGCCGCCGTGGGCGGGGGGAACAACGGGGGCGACGCCCTCGTCCTCCTCCGCACCCTGAAGGCGTGGGGACGGGAGGTGGAGGCGGTGTACGTCGGCTCCTCCCGGCCGGACGCCGCCCTGCTGCACGGGTGGGAGGTGCGCGAGAGGCCGGGGGAGGAGGCGGAGGCCGCCTTCCGCGACGCCGCCGTGGTCGTGGACGGAATCCTCGGCACGGGCGGCAAGGCCGCGCCGCGCCAGGTGCAGGCGGCCGCGATCGAGGCGATGGAGCGCGCGGGTACGCCGGTCCTGGCCCTCGACGGGCCGTCGGGCGTGGACCTGACGGACGGCTCCGCGCCGGGCGCCGCCGTGCGCGCCGCCGTCACCGTCACCTTCGGCGCGCCCAAGCGCGGGCTGCTCCTCTTCCCCGGCCGCGAGCGGGCGGGGCGGATCGTGGTCGTGGACGTGCCCTTCGTCCCCCTGGAGGACGAGGAGCTCGGCGCGCGGCTCATCACGGGGCGCTGGGTCCGCGAGACGCTGCCGCGGCTCCCGGCCAACGTCCACAAGGGACGGATGGGCACCGTCTCCGTCGTCGCGGGACACCCGGGGATGGCGGGGGCGGCGATCCTGGCCGGGATGGGCGCGGGGCGCGGCGGGGCGGGGAAGATCCGCCTGGTCTCCCACATCGACAACCGCGTGATCCTGCAGCCCGCCGTGCCCGAGGCCCTCTTCCAGGACCGCGCGGCCCCGGGACTGGGAGACGACCTGGAGGACTCGCAGGCCGTCGTCGCGGGGCCGGGGATGGGGAACGACGAGGAGGCGCTCGCCGTCCTCCGCACGGTGCTGACGAGAGGCGAGGCGCCGGTGCTGCTGGACGCGGACGCCCTCACGATGTTGGCGGCGGACCCCTCGTTGCGCGACCTCTGCGACCGTCCGATCCTCCTCACCCCGCACCCGGGGGAGATGGGGCGCCTGCTCGGAAGGGACACGAAGGAGATCACCGCCGACCCCTTCGCGACGGTGGCGGAGGCGGCGGAGCGGTTCGGGTGCGCGGTGCTGCTGAAGGGCTCTCCCTCGCTGGCCGCCGCGCCGGGCGAGACGACGCTGGTGAACGTGGCCGGGCACTCCGGCATCGCCACCGGGGGGATGGGCGACGTGCTGGCGGGAGTGGCGGGCGCGGCGATGGCGGTGGGCTGCTCGCCGCGCGACGCGGCGGGGGTGGCGCTGTGGACGGCCGGGCGCGCGGCCGAGATCGCGGGCAGGGGCCGCGGCCTGCTCCCCCGCGACGTGCTGGACGCCCTCCCCGCCGCCCTGGCCGAGACGGGGGAGGACGAGGCGCCCGCGCCCGTGCCCGGCATCCTGCTGGACCTGCCCCCGGCGCGCTGAGACGCGGCGGAAAGCGTTGACACGCACCGGGTGCCGTGGTACGTTCGCGCGCGTCCGGCCCCGGCCTCGCGCCGCCTTTCCGACACCGACGCCCTCTCCCGATACATGAGCCGAATCGCCGAAGTGCGCGCCCGCGAGATCCTGGACTCGCGCGGCAACCCCACCGTGGAGGCCGACGTGGTCCTCGCCAGCGGCGCCGCGGGGCGCGCGGCGGTTCCCAGCGGCGCGTCCACCGGCGAGCACGAGGCGGTGGAGCTTCGCGACGGCGAGAAGGGGCGCTACGTGGGCAAGGGGGTCCGCTCCGCCGTTTCCCACGTGAACGGCGAGATCGCCGAGGCCCTGCGGGGGATGGAAGGGCTGGACCAGGTGGGGATCGACCGCGCGATGATCGCGCTGGACGGCACACCCAACAAGGGCCGGCTGGGGGCGAACTCGCTCCTCGCCGTCTCCCTTGCCGTCGCGCGCGCCGGCGCGGCGGAGTGCCGCCTGCCGCTCTACCGCTACCTGGGCGGGCCCATGGCGAACGTGCTGCCGGTTCCCATGCTCAACATCCTGAACGGCGGGGCGCACGCGGCCAACAACGTGGACTTCCAGGAGTTCATGGTGATGCCGGTGGGCGCGGAGACGTTCTCGGAGGGCTTGAGGATGGGCGTGGAGGTGTTCCACGCGCTCAAGAAGGTGCTCTCCGAGGCGCGCAAGAGCACCTCGGTGGGCGACGAGGGCGGCTTCGCGCCGGACCTGGCGAGCAACGAGGAGGCGCTGGAGGTGATCCTCACCGCCATCCGCGTCGCCGGGTACCGCGCGGGCGAGGACATCGTGCTGGCACTGGACGTGGCGTCCTCGGAGATGTACCGTGAAGGCGGCTACGTCTTCCACAAGTCCAGCGGCGAGCGGAGGACGGCGGGCCAGATGGTCGACTTCTACCGCGACTGGACGTCGCGCTATCCCATCCGCTCCATCGAGGACGCCCTCGACGAGAACGACTGGGACGGGTGGAAGCTCCTCACCGACGCCGTGGGCGACACGGTCCAACTCGTGGGCGACGACCTGTTCGTCACCAACACCGAGCGCCTCTCCGACGGGATCCAGCGCGGGGTCGCCAACGCGATCCTGATCAAGGTAAACCAGATCGGCACGCTCACCGAGACGCTGGAGGCCATCGAGATGGCCAAGGGCGCCGGCTACAACGCCGTGATGTCGCACCGCTCGGGCGAGACCGAGGACACCTTCATCGCCGACCTGGCGGTGGCGACGGGGGTGGGCCAGATCAAGACCGGCAGCGCGTCCCGCACCGACCGCGTCGCCAAGTACAACCAGCTGCTGCGCATCGAGGAGGAGCTCGGGAGCGCGGCGCGTTACCCCGGAAAGTCCCTGTGGCGCTGAGCCCCGTCGCCGTACGCCGCTGCTTCCGCGGCGGCATCCTGCTGGTCGCCGGGTACTTCGCCCTGTGGGGCGGCGAGTACTCGGCGTTCGACCTGCGCGGCCTGCAGGCCCAGCGGGCCGAGCAGGAGCAGGGGCTGGTCGCCGCCCGCGCCGAGCTGGACTCGCTGCGCGGGCTGGCGAAGCGCCTGGAGAGGGATCCCGCGACGCTGGAGCGCATCGCCCGCGAGCGCTGGGGGATGGTGGGCGAGGGCGAGCTGCTCTACCGCTTCGTCCCCGTGGAGCCCCCGGCGCCGGCGGACGGCGCGAAGGCCCCCGCGGCCCCTTGACCCGCCGGGTTCCCGGGCCTATATTCGTTGAACTGTCGCGGGGTGGAGCAGCCTGGTAGCTCGTCGGGCTCATAACCCGAAGGTCGCGGGTTCGAATCCCGCCCCCGCTATGTTCCGTGGATCGGTCGGCCCCCCGGGGCCGGCCGTTTTCACACGGTGGAGGCAGGGTAGCTCAGCTGGTTAGAGCGTACGACTCATAATCGTAAGGTCGGGGGTTCGAGTCCCCCCCCTGCTACTGACGGAAACGAAGGCCCCGTAGCGGAAACGCTGCGGGGC
>JASLAX010000071.1 GCA_030146875.1 Longimicrobiaceae bacterium | reverse complement strand
GTCCGCGCGGGCCGTGCTGGCCGCGGCGGCGGGGACCTCCCTCGCCGTCCAGCGAGCGGTCGGCCCGCGCCTGCAGCAGCAGCGCCTGCGCCTCCTCCAGCGTGCCCGCGCGCAACGCCTCCTTCTTCCCGCGCAGCGCCGTCCAGTGCAGCGGCCGGTCCAGGGTGGGGACCTCGGCCGGGTCCAGGCGCGACACCACCTTGGCCGGCACGCGGGCGAACACGACGGGCGTCTCGCCGTCGAAGGCGTAGTCCAGCGGGTAGTCGATCCCCTCCAGCTCGACCGTGTCGGGGAGCGCCATCCACCGCTTCCGCTCGGCCGGCGAGATCAGCGAGTCGGCGTCCAGCTTCAGGCGCGTCTCCAGGAACTGCGCGTAGGTGCGCACCTCGCCCATCTGCGCCGTCAGGTGCTCCGTCAGCGAGTCCTCGGCCGCGGGTCCGGGGCGGATGGCGGAGCGGCGCCACACCTCGCGCAGCTCGCGGAAGCGGTCGCGGTTCTCCTTGGCGTCCGGGTGGTACGCCGTTCCCGCGGCCACGGCGCGGGCCAGGATCCGGCGCGCCTCCTCCTCCTTCCCCCTGGGGAACTCGTCGATCCCGTGCTCCTCGGCCTCCAGCTCGAAGCCGTGGAACGAGCGCGTGCGCCTCAGGCGCAGCGGGTGGCGGCGGTGCTCGGGGTCGTACTCCAGCTTCGCCTCGCCCGACTTGGCGAACGACCACACCATCTCGTACGGGATCTCCGTGCCCTCGATGGAGCCGCGCGCCCGGCCGAAGCGGTCCGAGAAGTAGCGGATGGTCCCCGCGATGGCGCCCCACCCGCCGCACACGCTGGTCTTGGAGGCGGTCACGTGCTCGCCCCAGTGCGTCTCCTGGTCGATCACCAGGTCGAACGGCATCACCTCCGACAGCAGCCGCTGCCAGTCGGTCATCAGCGGCTTGCGCACCTTGGGGAGCGTGCGGGGCAGGGGAAGCTCCAGCGAGCGGTAGATGGAGGCCACGGCGAGCGCCGCGTCCTCGATCCCGCGCACCAGCACGCCGCGCTCCTCGGCCCAGGCGGCCAGCGCCTCCTCCTCGAAGACGTGGCGCGGCAGGCCGTACACCGAGCCGAGCTGGCCGCAGCTCTCCAGCGCGTCGCGGTACAAGCTGTACGCCGTCAGGTGGTCGCTGCCGGGGACCACGTACTCCTGGATCTGGTTGTCCGAGCGCAGCATGCGGTGCAGCGAGTCGATGGACGCGCAGACGGCCACCATCGGCACCAGGTGCTCCTCGGCCTGCACCAGCAGCTCGCCCCAGGGGCGGTCCACGGGGAGCACCTCCACCCGGCGGCCGTACGGGGTCAGGCGGCCCTCGTGGATCAGCCCGCGCTTCTCCAGCAGGTCCACCGAGCGGCGGTACGCGACCTTGTCGAGCGGGACGGGCAGGTCCAGCTCGTCCGCCCGCACGCCCATGTCCGCGCAGGTCATGGCCACCCGCTCGGGGTCGCCCGCGAGCTGGAAGTTGGGCGCCGTGGGCTTGAGCGAGTGGAAGTCGATGTCGCGCTCGGAGAGGATGAACACCTCGCCGCCCTCCACCCGGCCGTGCACGCGCCCCGCCATCTGCAGGATCTCGTTGGCGCCCAGGGGAAGGCGCGTGAGCACCTTCCGCCCCTTGTCGATCAGGGTGGTGAACTGCGCGTCCTCGATCACCACCGTGTCCAGCCCGCGGATGTTGAGCGCCGACTGCCCCGCCGCCGTCATGGACAGGACGAACGGGTGCGGCGCCTCTCCGGTCAGGAAGGGCGTGAGGGTGGTGACGGGCTCGCCGCCGTGGTAGAAGACGGTGAAGACGTTGCGCCAGTGCTCGGCGATGGAGGACGCGACCTGCTCCGTGCCCGCCCGCGTGGGGACGAACACGGCCACGCCGCGCCTGCCCTTGGTGACGTGGCGCATGAAGCGCTCGCCCAGGAAGGCCAGCGGGTTCAGCGTGTTGGAGACGCGCACCTCGGCCGCCCTGGCGGGGTCGAAGGCGCTCGACTCGATCACCGCGGCGGAGTCCAGGTACTCGGAGTAGAACGTGGGGTCCACCGTGGCGGAAAGCCAGATGAAGCGGCACCCGGCGCGCTTGGCCAGCGCCAGGCAGAGCTCCAGCTCGGCCGACGTCTGGTGGATCTCGTCCACCACCACCGTGTCCTCGCCGCCGATCAGCCCGTCCTGCAGCCAGCGGCGCGCGATCCCGGTGGTGACGATGACCACGTTCCAGGTCGGCGTCTCAGGGGTGGCCTCGCGCTCGCGGTTCACCACGCCCACGCGCAGCTCCTGGCCGACGATCTGCTGGGCGATGGGGCGAATGGCGAGCGTCTTCCCCGTCCCGGTGCCGGCGACGATCCCGAAGCCCTTCCCTTCGCGGGCGAGCCGCGCCAGCTCCTCGGCGTGCTCGCGCTGGATGATGGTCTCCACGCCGGTCAGCCCGACGCCCAGCTCGATGGTCTCGCAGGCCGCCCGCGTGGGCGCGATGACGACGACGCGTCCCTCCTCGGGCCGTCCGGGATAGCGTTCGGAGGGGGGTGTCGTCGGGACTTCGACCATGTTCTCTCCGGCGGTGGGAGTCATCCCTGGCGCGGCGGCGCGCGCCCGTCTAGCATGTGTCCAGCCCGCCAGCGAGCGCAAGAACTCCGCCACCCACCGGCCCCCATGCCCGACTCTCCCCACAGCGACCTTCTCTTCACCGGCGCGGCCGAGGTGGCGGCCTGCACGGGACCCGTGGGCCAGGCGGACGGCGTCGATCCCTCCGCCGCCCTGCGCGGCGCCGCCGTGCTGGTGCGCGACGGCCACGTCGAGGAGGTGGGGCCCGAGGAGGATCTCTGCGCCCGGCACCCCGACGCGGCGCGCGTGGACTGCGCCGGGGGCACGCTCACGCCCGGCCTCGTCGACTCGCACACGCACGCCGTCTTCGGGCGCTGGCGGGCCGACGAGTACGCCGAGCGCTGCCGCGGGGTGCCGTACATGGAGATCGCGCGGCGCGGCGGGGGGATCAACGCCTCCGTGCGCGACCTGCGCGCCCGCTCCGAGGACGAGCTGGTGGAGATGGCGCTCCCGCGTCTGCGCGAGATGCTGCTCTGCGGCACGACCACGGCGGAGGTGAAGAGCGGCTACGGCCTCTCCACCGAGTCGGAGCTGAAGACGCTGCGCGCCATCCGCCGCCTCTCCTCCATGCAGCCGGTGGAGCTCGTTCCCACGTTCCTGGGGGGCCACGAGTTCCCGCCGGAGCACCGGGAGGACCGCGAGGCGTACGTCGACCTGCTGGTCCACGAGATGATCCCCGCCGTGGCCGAGGCGGGGCTGGCGCGCTTCTGCGACGTGTTCATGGAGCCGGGCGTCTTCGACCGGCGGCAGACGGAGCGGGTCCTGCGCGCCGGGCTGGACGCGGGGCTGCGGCCCAAGCTGCACGCCGACGAGCTGGAGGGGAGCGGGGGGGCGGAGCTGGCCGCGGAGCTGGGCGCCGCCTCCGCCGACCACCTGGGCGACGTCTCCGAGGCGGGGATCCGCGCCCTGGCGTCCTCGAAGACGGTTGCCACTCTCCTCCCGACGACGCTCTTCTTCCTGGGCCGGCCGCGCTTCGCGCCCGCGCGGGCGCTGATCGAGGCGGGGGCCACCGTCGCCATCGCCACCGACTTCAACCCCGGCTCCTCGCCCACCCCGTCGCTCCCCTTCGCCATGACGGCGGCGTGCTCGCGCATGGGGATGTCGCCGGCGGAGGCGCTGCGCGCCGCCACGGCGGGGGGCGCGGCGGCGCTGGAGCTCGCAGACGGACGCGGCACGCTGCGCCCCGGCGCGCCGGCGGACCTCGTGCTCTGGAGAGCGGGGAGCGCGGACGAGATCTCGTACCGCATGGCGGCCCCGGTCTGCGCCGGCGTCTGGAAGCACGGGCGGCGCGTGGTCTGATCCTCGGCCGTGCCGCGTCGAACGGGGTCCGCCGGAGGAGGTGTCGCGAGGGAGGGCGAGGTCGCTCCGGCGGGCCCTCGTCGCGCGCCGCGGGGACGGTTTCCACGCGGAGACGCGGAGACGCGGAGGAGTGCGGCCGTCGATTTCCGTCCCGCGCGTTTTCCTCCGCTCCCTCTTTCGGAGGGTGGTGGACGGCGAAAAGTGTCGCCCCGCGCCTTGCTTGTTCCGTATCTGGCGGGCCGCTATCTTCTTAGGCTCGCCGGGCCCGTCCCCCGGTCCCTGGCCCGTTCCGGTCGGGAACGCCCGCCTCCGGCACCTCACCGCGCAATCCATGGCGATCAACCCGAAGCTGAGGGAACAGGCCCGCGTCCTGGAGCAGAAGGAGAACTGGCGCGAGGCCATCAACCTCTATCGCCAGGTCCTCGAGGAGGCGCAGGGCGAGGAGACCGACATCGGGCTGTGGAACCGCATCGGCGACCTGCACCTGCGGCTCAACGAGACCGAGCGCGCGGTGGAGGCGTACGAGTCGGCCATCGCGGCGTACGTGGACGTGGGGCTGCACAACAACGCCATCGCGCTCTGCCGCAAGGTGCTGCGCATCACGCCGCACCGTCCCACCATCTACCGGCGCCTGGGGCAGATCTACGCGGCCAAGGGGTTCCTGGCCGACGCGCGGCAGAACTTCCTGGAGTACGCCGAGCGCACCAAGCGCGCGGGGAAGCTGGACGAGTCGTTCGAGGCACTGAAGGAGTTCGCCGACCTCTCCCCCACCGACACCGAGCTGCGCCGCCTGCTGGCGGACCAGCTCCACTCGCACGGCCGCGTGAACGAGGCCGTGGAGCAGCTCCGCATCCTGCTGGGCCACGCGCTGGACCAGGGGGACGAGGGCGTCGCGCAGGCGCTGCGCGAGCAGATCGTCCACTTCGATCCCAACGGCAGCACCGAGCCCATCCACCGCGCCGCCTCGCGCGGCGGGGCCGGCGACGACTTCCACTTCGACGACGTCTCCCTGGCACCCGACGCGCCGCCCTCCTCGCCCGCCCTGGGCGCGGAGATCGCCGCCGACCTCTCCCTCGCCGATCCCATGGAGGTCTCGCCCGTCGCCGGGCTGGAGGCCACCTCGCTGGGTTCCGCGCCCCCGGGGCGCTCCGCCGTGCCCGAGGTGGAGCACGACGGCGGGCTGGATGGCTTCGAGATCACCCACGTGGAGGTGGTCCCGACGGAAGCCGACACCGCCGCGCCCGCCGGCGGCGACCTTCCCTTCATCGACCTGGACGGGCCGGCCGACGCGGCGGACGACGAGGACGACCGCGCGGCCGCCGCGCCGCTCCCCGGCTTCGACCCCGGCGGCGGCTTCGGCTTCCCCGACGACGCGCCGGACCCCGACCAGGACGACGCGGACGCGTACGACGACGACGGGTACGAGGCCGAGCCCCTGCCCATGATGGACGTGGACGACGGGCTCCCCATGCTGGCGCCCGAGGAGGCGTACCGGGTGGAGGAGGACCGCGCGCCGGTCCCCGCCGCCGCCGACCCGCTGGAGGAGGCCCGCGCCCGCTTCCACGCCGCCCCCGAGGACCCCTCCGCGCGCGGGCGCCTGCTGGCGATGCTGGACGACCTGGGCCGAGCGGCCGAGGCGGCCCCGCTGCTCGAGGAGGCGCACCGCGGGCTGGCCGCGCGGGGCCGCTACGCCGACGCGCTGGAGGTGGTGGGGGACCTGGTGCGCCGCAACCCGCGGGACGTGGCGTACCTGCAGAAGCAGGTGGAGTACGCCTTCCGCGGCGGGATCCGCGAGCCCCTGGTGGCCGCGTACCTGGCCCTGGGCCGCCGCCTGGTGGAGACGGGCGAGGAGCAGAAGGGCCGCGCCGTCTTCCACCGCGTGCTGGAGATCGACCCCGGCAACGCCGAGGCCCGCCAGGCGGCGGCCCCCGGCGCCGTG
>JASLAX010000054.1 GCA_030146875.1 Longimicrobiaceae bacterium | reverse complement strand
GGCCTGGCCGACGCCGCCGGGGAGGGCGGGGAGACGGAGGACGGGGACGACGCGGCCATGCTGCCGGCGCTCGTCGCGCGGCGCTTCGGCGACGAGGCGGGGGGGCGGCTGCGCCAGCTCGTCGAGGCCGCGCGGCCGGTGCGCGGGGTGGACCTGCACCTCGGCGGGCAGATCTTCCTGACGTCGGTGAACCTGGTGGACGCCGGCGGCTCGGCCCCCGGCTCGGCCGGAGGCGCGACGGGCGATGCGGTGTGCGTGCTCACCGACGTCACCGTGCGCCGCACGCACGAGCACGAGCGGGAGCGGCTGCTGGAGGCGGCGGAGGACGCGCGGCGCGACGCCGAGCGCGCCAACCGGGCGAAGAGCGACTTCCTGGCGGTGATGAGCCACGAGCTGCGCACCCCGCTCAACGCCATCGGCGGCTACGTGGAGCTGATGGAGATGGGGATCCGCGGGCCGGTCACCGACGACCAGGTCCAGGACCTGGGCCGCATCCGCCGCTCCCAGCGCCACCTGCTCTCGCTGATCAACGACGTGCTCAACTTCGCCCGCATCGAGGCGGGGCACCTGGAGCTGTCGCCGCGGGACTTCGCGGTGCGGGCGGTGGTGGAGGAGATCGAGCCGCTGGTGGCGCCGCAGCTCGCGTCGCGGGGGCTGGCGCTGGAGGTGGAGCCGTGCGTGGAGGAGCTGGCCGCGCGCGCCGACCCCGAGAAGGTGCGGCAGGTGCTGCTGAACCTGCTCTCCAACGCCATCAAGTTCACCGACGCCGGGGGGCGCATCACCGTGGCGTTCGAGCGGCGGGGGGAGAGCGTGGCGGTGGCGGTGGAGGACACGGGGTGCGGGATCCCCCCGGAGAAGCTGGAGAACGTCTTCGACCCCTTCGTGCAGCTGGGGCGCGGCTTCACCACCCCGCACGAGGGCACCGGGCTGGGGCTGGCGATCTCCCGCGACCTGGCGCGGGCGATGGGCGGGGAGCTGACGGCGCGGAGCGAGCCGGGGAAGGGCTCCGTCTTCACCCTGCTCCTCCCGGCGGGAGGGGCGGAGGGCTGAGGCCGGACGCACGAGGAGCCGGGGCCCGCGGGGGGCCCCGGCTCCTCGTGCCGCCTATGGAGAGCCGGTCAGCGCGAGGCGATCGGGTCCGGCGTGCCGTCGCGGTCGCAGGTCACGTTGCCGCTGGTGCGGATGCCGCCCAGCAGCAGGATGCCCGCGACGTGCGGGGCGGCCTGCGAGGTGCCGCTGTACGTGGTGGTGCCGCCGCCCTTGCGGGTGGAGAGCACGCTCACGCCCGGCGCCGCGTAGTCCACCGGCGGGTTGCCGTAGTTGGACCACGAGGCCAGGCAGCCGCGCGAGTCCATGGCCGAGATGGTGTAGACGCCGGCGCCGTTGGCGCGCGCGGGGGTGGTGGTGCCGGCGTGCACGCCCTCGTTGCCGGCCGCCAGCACGAAGCGGATGCCGCCGCGCGCGGCGTCCAGGATCGCGTTCTCCAGGGTGAGGAGCGAGCCGCTGCCGCCCAGCGACATGTTGGCCACGTCGCCCGAGGCGCCGCGCAGGGCCACGTAGTTCACCCCGTTGATGATGCCCTCCCACGAGCCGCTGCCGCTGTTGCCCAGCACGCGCACCGAGCAGACGTAGGCGTTGGCCGCCACGCCCACCACGTCGCTGGTGTTGTTCTTGGCGCCGATGGTGCCGGCGACGTGCGTGCCGTGCCCGTTGCCGTCGGAGGGGGTGTTCCCCTGGAAGAACGTGTGACAGGCCTTGCTGGTGTTCAGGTCCGGATGGGTGAGGTCGATGCCGGTGTCGAGCACCCAGGCCGTCTTGCCCGTGCCGTCGCCGGCGCCGCCCACGCGGGTGATGCCCCACGGCGTGGTCTGCCCGCCTCCGCCGCCGCCGCCGGGGCGCGCGAACGCCTGGACCGGGTGGACGAGCTGCACCACGGCGTCCTTCTCCACCAGGGACACGCGCGGGTCGGCGCGGAGCGCGTCCACCTTGTGCAGCGGGACGTGCGCCGAGAAGCCGCGCGCCGCGGCGGTGCGGACGTGGCGAAGCCCCAGCCCGTGCGTGCGGCTCAGCCCGCGGGCGGCGGCGTCCACGTCGGCCACGTCGGAGCGGAACGACACCAGGTAGACGGGCGCGTTCGCCGACGCGGCACGCGCGTCGCCGGGGGAGGCGGACGGGAGCTGCGTGTCGGAGCAGGCGGCCAGGCCGACCGCGGCAGCAAGCGCGACCAGGGGGGTGGAGCGACGCATGGGCACTCTCCTTCCATCGGGGGAAAACCGGCGCGGCCGGGGGAGGGCGGAGGGTCCGCGGCCCGGGGGGCGCCTGCAGAGTAGCGGGGGTGCACGGAGCAATACGGAGGCCCAAAGGGCGCGGAAGGGGGAAGCTCTTGCGACGAGAGAAGTTGAGCCCCGGCGGGGGTACCCGCCGCCCCGCCGCGCGGTGCACCAGAATGGTGCGGGCCGAACGGCACGGGACCGCGATGGTGCGGACGGGCCGGCATCCGGCGCCCTGCGTCCGCGACGCGGCGCGGGCCGGCACCGCCTTTCCGCGACCCGCGGGGCCGCGTACATTCGTTCCCTCCCGCGACCCCCGCTCCCGCCCCGCCTGAATGCCCGAGCTTCCCCTTGTACCGGAGCCCGCGCCCGCCGCGGCGGACCTCCCGGCCCCTGAGGCCGGCCGGGTCCGCGGCAGGCGCACGCCGCTGGGGCGGGTCTGGCGCTGGGCGTCGCCGCTGCTGGGGGCGGCGCTCTTCGCGCTCGCGGTGTGGGTGCTGCACCGTGAGGCGCGCGGGGTCCAGTACGACCAGGTATCGGATGCGCTGCGCGCCCTTCCCCCCGCGGCGCTGGGCCTCTCCCTGCTCTTCACCGCCCTGAACTACGCCATCCTCACCGGCTTCGACCTGCTGGCGTTCCGCTACGTGGGCCGCAAGGTGAGCGACTGGAAGGTGGCGCTGGTGTCGTTCACGGGGTACGCCATCAGCAACGGCGTGGGCTTCGCGCTGATCTCGGGCACGTCGGTGCGCTACCGCTTCTACTCGCGGTGGGGGCTGTCGGCGGCGGAGATCTCGCGCATCGTGGTCTTCTACTTCGGCACCTTCTGGCTGGGGCTGCTGGTGCTGGGCGGGTGGAGCCTCTCGGTGGACCCGCACCCCGGCCTGAGCGCCCTGGCGGGCGGGGCGTGGCTGCGGGTCGCGGGCGTGGCCCTGCTGGCGGCCGCGGCGGCGTACGCGGCCGCGGGGCTGCTGCGCCGCCGCCTGCGCATCCGCTCGGTGGAGATGACGCTCCCGCCGCCGCGGATGGTGGTGGGCCAGTTCGTTCTCTCCACGCTCGACTGGGCGCTGGCGGCGGGCGTCTTCTACGTCCTCCTTCCGCCCACGGGCCTCACCTTCCTGGAGTTCCTGAGCGCCTTCCTGGCCGCCCAGATCCTGGGGCTGCTGAGCCACGTCCCCGCCGGGGTGGGCGTCTTCGACGGCACCATGGCGCTGCTGCTCCGCGAGCACCTGTCGCCGGAGCAGGTCCTCTCCTCGCTGGTCCTCTACCGCATCGTCTACTACCTGGTCCCCCTGGCCGCTGCGCTGGTGGTGCTGCTGGCGGACGAGGTCCGGCAGCGGCGGCACCACCTGGCGCGCTGGGGCGGAGCGTTCGGCGCGCTCACGGGGCAGCTCGCCCCCAAGGTGCTGGCGGCGTTCACCTTCCTGGCCGGGGCGCTGCTCCTGCTCTCCGGCGCGACGCCCACCTCGCCGGGCCGGGCGGAGTGGATCGCGCGCTGGGTGCCGCTGGCGGTGGTGGAGGCGTCGTACTTCCTGGGGAGCGTGGCGGGCGTGGGCCTGCTGATCATCTCGCACGGCGTGGCGCGCCGGCTCGACATCGCCTGGTACCTGGCGGCGATCGCGCTGGCCACGGGGATCGCGGCCTCGATCTTCAAGGGCGGCGACTACGAGGAGGCGGCCATGCTGGGCGCCGTGCTGCTCGTCCTGCTCCCCAACCGCGGGGAGTTCGACCGGCGGGCGGCGTTCTGGGAGACGCGCTTCGCGCCGGGGTGGATGATCGGGGTGCTCTCCACCGTGGGCGCGTCGTTCTGGCTGGGGCGCTTCGCGTTCCAGCACGTGGAGTACAGCGACCAGCTCTGGTGGCGCTTCGCGGCGGACGCCGACGCGCCGCGCTTCCTGCGCGCCTCGGTGGGCGTGACCGTGGCGATCCTGGCCTTCGGCGTCCTGCGCCTGCTGCGCCCCGCCCACCCCGAGGTGCACCGGCCCAGCGAGGCGGACCTGGAGGACGCCGGCAGGCTGATCGGCGCGCAGCCCTCCACCGTGCCGTTCCTGGTGTACCTGCGCGACAAGGCCGTCCTCTTCTCCCCCGAGCGGGACGCGTTCCTGATGTTCGGGGTGCAGGGGAAGACGTGGGTGGCGATGGGCGACCCCATCGGCAGCCCCAGGGCCATCCCCGGGCTGATCCGCCACTTCTTCGAGCGGTGCGACGACTTCGGCGGCGTCCCCATCTTCTACCAGGTCACCAAGGAGCGCCTGCACCAGTACGCGGACTTCGGGATGACGTTCGTGAAGCTGGGCGAGGAGGCGTTCGTCCCCCTGGGCGACTTCCACACCGACGGCGCGGAGCGCAAGCCGTTCCGGCTGGTGCTGAACCGCTTCGCCAAGGCGGGCTCCGTCTTCCGCGTGCTGCCGGCTGGGGAGGTGCCCTCAGTGCTCCCCGCGCTCAAGGAGGTCTCCGACGACTGGCTGCGCCACAAGGAGGCGGGGGAGAAGGGGTTCTCGCTCGGCTTCTGGCAGCCGGAGTACCTGGAGCGCTTCCCGGTGGCGATGGTGGAGCACGAGGGGCGCGTGGTGGCCTTCGCGTCGGTGTGGCCGGGGCCGGACGGGCGCGAGCTCTCGGTGGACCTGATGCGGTACCGTGAGGACGCGCCGAAGAACGCGATGGAGGCGCTGCTCCTGCACCTGATGCTGTGGGGGAAGGAGCGCGGATACCAGCGCTTCAACCTGGGGATGGCGCCGCTCTCCGGGCTGGAGACCTCCGCCATCGCCCCGGCGTGGACGCGCGTGGGCACCTTCCTGTACGAGCGGTGGGAGGGCGCGTACAACTTCCAGGGGCTGCGCACCTACAAGGAGAAGTTCCACCCCACCTGGGAGCCGCGCTACCTGGCCTATCCAGGCGGCCTGGCCCTGCCGCGGGTGACGGCGGACGTGTCCGCGCTGATCGCGGGCGGCTACCGCCGCATCTTCCGCCGCCGCGGGGAGCGTTGACGCGCCGCCGCGCCCTCCTGCTCGCCGCCGGGGGGCTCGCGGCCATGACGGCGCTCTTCCTGGTGCTGAAGCAGGGCCGCCTGGCGGGGAGCGGCCGGCCGGGGGTGCACGACCTGCCGCTGGTGGAGGTCCCCGCCCACGGCGCCGGCGGCGGCGGGATGATGGCCGTCGTGCTCAGCGGCGACGGGGGATGGTCGGGGCTGGAGCAGGGCGTGGCGGAGCGGCTGGCACGGGAGGGGATCCCCGTGGTGGGGTGGAACTCGCTGCGCTACTACCGCCGGCCCCGCGCGCCGCAGGAAGCGGCGGAGGACCTGCAGCGCCTCGTGGACGTCTACTCCGAGCGCTGGGAGCGGCCGCGCGTCCTGCTGGTCGGCTACTCCTTCGGCGCGGACGTCCTGCCCTTCCTGGTCAACCTGCTCCCGGCGGAGACCCGGACGCGTGTCGCCGGGGTGGCGCTGGTCGCCATCGGCCGCGACGCGGCGTTCGACTTCCAGCCCTCCGACTGGCTGGGACGCACGCGGCGGACGGGCTTCTTCACCGTTCCGGAGGCGCGGAAGATGGCGGACGGACGCCTTCCCGTGCTCTGCGTCTACTCCCCCGGCGACCGCGAGACGCGCACCGCCTGCCCGCTGCTGGAGGGGCTGCCCGTCCGCGTCGTCCCCCTTCCCGGCGGCCACCGCTTCGGAGGCCGCTGGAAGCGCCTGGGCGACGCCGTCGTGCCGGCGAGGGGCCAGGACGGCGGGTGGCTCCTGGGCGGGATGCCCCTCGCGCCCCGCCCGTCCTCCCCTCCTCCGCCCGCACCCCGGACGAGACCTCCGACGGCGGGGCCGACGACGCCGCGGCCGTAGGCACCCATCCTGCCGGACGGACCCGACGCCTCCCGCCCTCCGCTCCCGCGCACCGGCGACTCCGTGCCCGATCCCACCGAGCGACCCCGCGCGGGCCTGCTGCGCGGGAACGTCCTCTGGCTCTCGATCGTCTCGCTGCTGAACGACGCGGCGAGCGAGATGATCTATCCCCTGCTCCCCCTGTTCGTGACGGGCGCGCTCGGGATGGGTCCCGCGTTCCTGGGGCTGGTGGAGGGCGTGGCGGAGAGCACCGCCTCCGTGCTGAAGCTGGCGGGGGGACGCCTCTCCGACCGGCTGGGGAAGCGGCGCGCGCTGGTCGGCTGGGGCTACGGGATCGCGGCCCTGGGCCGCCCTCTCATCGCCGCGGCGACCATGGGGTGGCACGTGCTCGTTATCCGCTTCGCGGACCGCGTGGGGAAGGGGATCCGCACCGCCCCCCGCGACGCGCTGCTGGCGGAGTCGGTGCCGGAGGAGCGCCGCGGCGAGGCGTTCGGCATCCACCGCGCCTTCGACCACGCGGGCGCCGTGGTCGGCCCGCTGCTGGCCGCCGCCGTCCTCCTCGCCCGGCCGGGCGAGCTGCGCCTGGTGTTCGCGCTGGCGCTGGTCCCGGGGCTCCTCACCCTGGCCCTGGTCCTGCTCAAGGTGCGCGACCCCGCGCCCGAGAGGGGCCCGGCCGCCCCTCCTCCGCCGCTGCCGAGGCTGTCGGAGCTGGGCGGCACCATGTCGCGGTACCTGGCCGTGGTCCTCCTCTTCACGCTGGGCAACGCCACCGACGCCTTCCTGCTGCTGCGCGCGCACGACCTGGGCGTCTCCGCCGCCTTCATCCCCCTGCTCTGGGCGGCGCTGCACGTCAGCAAGTCGCTCTGGAGCGTGGCCGGCGGGCGGATGAGCGACCGCCGCGGTCCGCGCCGCGCAATCGTGCTGGGGTGGATCGCGTACGCCTCGGTGTACCTGGGTTTCGCCACGGCGAGCGAGACGTGGCACGCGTGGGCGCTCTTCCTGGCGTACGGCCTGTTCTTCGGGCTCACCGAGGCGCCCGAGAAGGCGCTGGTGGCGTCCCTGGCGCCCGCGGGCGGGCGGGGGACGGCGTTCGGCGCGTACCACATGGTCGTCGGCCTGGGCGCGCTGCCGGCCTCCTTCCTCTTCGGCGCGGTGTGGGAGGGCTTCGGCGCCCCGCGCGCCTTCGGGATGGGCGCGGCCCTGGCCGTGGCGGCGGCCCTCCTGCTCCCGCTGGCCATCCCCCGCCCGCCCTCTCCGCTCCGCGCGTAGGCTCCTTCCGCGGGTGCTCGACGGCGGCGGCGGTCACGGAGGCCGGCGGCGCGCACGCGCCGCCGGCCTCTCCCGTCCCACCGCCGGACGTTGTGCGGCGCGTGCCGGGAGCGCACATTGCCGCGCGCCCCCCGTTCCCGGCCCGAACCCCTCCCGATGCCCCTCCTTCCCGTCGTCCGCACCCCCGAGGAGCACCGCCGCTCCCCCCGCGACGAGGCCACGTACCGCCCCGCCGTGGAGGAGATCCTGCGCGCCCACGGGCTCCCGGCCGAGGGCGTGCGGAAGTTCGCCGACGGCTCCACCATCGTCTTCTCCGCCGGAGGCGTGGTGGTGAAGTTCTTCGAGCCCATCTTCCCCGGAGAGGCGGACGCGGAGGCGGCCGTGCTCCGCGCGGTGAGCCGGCGCCTGGGCGTGCCCACCCCGGGCGTGATCGCGACCGGCGCGATGGAGGGTTGGCGCTACGTGGTGATGGAGCGCCTGGCCGGGGTGCAGCTCGCCTCCGTGTGGGAGACGCTGGACGTGGAGGAGCGCGCCGCCCTCTGCGGAGAGGTCGGCGCGGCGGTCGCGCGGCTGCACGAGGTGGCGGCGGACGCCCTGCCGCTGGTGGTGCCCGACTGGGAGCCGTTCCTGGCGGCGCAGCGGGAGGGAGCGGTGGAGCGGCAGCGGTCGACGGGGCTGGGCGAGCCCTGGCTGTCGCAGGTCGCGCCGTTCCTGGCCTCCATCGACCTTCCCGCGCGCCCCACCGTGCTGCTGCACACGGAGGTGATGCGCGAGCACGTGATGGTGGCGCGGGACGGGGGAGGATGGAGGGTGTCGGGCATCTTCGACTTCGAGCCGGCGATGCGCGGGGACCCGGAGTACGAGCTGGGCTCCATCGGCATCTTCCTCTGCGGCGGCGACGCGGCGCTCTTCGGCGCCACGCTGCGCGGCTACGGATGGCTGGGGGACGTGGGCACGCCCGCCTTCCGCCGCCGCCTGATGGCCTACACGCTCCTCCACCGCTACAGCCGTCTCTCCTGGTACCTCGACGTCGTCCCGCCCCGCAGGGCGACGACGCTGGAGGCGCTGGCGGACGAGTGGTTCTCCGTCTCCTGATCGTTTCCGCGGGGGACTTCCCGCGCGGCAGGCGACGAGGAATGGAACGCGGAGTTCGAAAAAGAGAGTACGCGGAGTTCGCGGGGGGATTTCCCGTGTCGTTCTCCGCGTCTCCGCGTCCTCCGCGTCTCCGCGTGAAGAACGTCACCGCGGAACGAGACGACAGCCCGACGGGCGCGACGCCTCCTCCGCGAACTCCGTGAACTCCGCGTACTCCGCGTCCCAGGGGTGTCGCCGCGGCGCGAGACGAAGGCAGGACCGGTTCGGGAGCACGGCGGGATACGAGGAGCACGAGGGAGCGCCTGCAGCGGTGCGTCGGACAGCACCCGCCGGCGCCGCCCTCGTTGCCGCGAATGAAGAAATCGGCTACGCGAAGCTCCCCGCTTGCGTCCCCGCGAGTTCCGCCGGAACTTGGAACCATCCGCCGCGCCGCCCCCCGCGACCGCGGCCCGCCACCCACACCCTGAGCCCCCATGCGCGTCCTCTCCCGCCGCACCCTGATCCGCCTGGCGCTGGCCGCCGTGCTGGCCGTTCCCGGAGCCGCCGCCGCCCAGGCCAATGCGAACGCGCAGGCCGGCCCCACGACGGTCGTCATCGTCCGCCACGCCGAGAAGGCCACCGACGACCCGCGCGACCCCACCCTCTCGGCCGAGGGGCAGGCGCGCGCCGCGGCGCTGGCCGCCGCGCTGGAGAAGGCCGGCGTCTCCGCCGTCTATGCCACGCACTACCGCCGCACCCAGCTCACCGGCCAGCCCACGGCCGCGGCGGCGGGTGTGCAGGTGACCGTGCGCCGCATCGCGAGCTCCCAGGCCTACGCCGCGGACCTGGTGCGGGAGACGCTGGCCGCGCACGCCGGCAAGACGGTCCTCGTCGTGGGCCACAGCAACACCGTGCCCGACCTGGTGCGCGCGTTCAGCGGCCAGACGATCGCTCCGCTCACCGAGGCGGAGTACGACCACCTGTTCGTGGTGCAGGTCCCCGCCAGCGGCCCCGCTCGGCTCCTGCGGGCGCGGTACGGCGTGCCCACCGCGCCCTCCCCCGCGGCGGCGGCTCCCACGCGGTGAGGCGGCCCGCCGTCCGCGTGCTCCTGGCCGCCTGCGCCGCGCGCCGACGCGCGGCGCCCTCTCCACCCCCGAAAGCGAGGTCCCCGTGGCCGACGGCTCCGTGACGCTTCCGCTCCCCACCGGCACCACCGTGAAGGTGGTGGGCATCACCAACTCGGCCTGGTGGCCCCAGATGATCATCCTGGAGACCTCCAGCGGGCAGACGGTGAACTGGACGGGCGTGGGCGCGCAGGACAACCACCTGGTGGGCCAGGTCACGCTCCCCCCCTCGCCCGACACGGGGGAGACCCTGAAGGTGTGGATGCAGTACGACGCGGGGGAGGGGTGGCGGACGTCGGCGGTCAAGGTCGACAGCTACAACATGGACGGCCTGGAAGGCTACGTGGTGGGCGGCCAGGACGGCGGCGGCCGCCCCGACGGCGGCGCGTACTGGAACACCCTGGCCCTGGTCTACTGGGCACCCGGCTACTGACCCGCGGCGGCCGGAAGCGACGAGGCCCGCCGCCCCCGGGGGGGACGGCGGGCCTCGTCGCTCCGCGGGGGAGGCGCGCTACTGCAGCCGGGCGATCGCCACGCGGAAGGTGGAGGGGACCGCCCCGCCGCCGGTGCCCAGCAGCTTCAAGAGCTGCGTCTGGGTGTGGGTGCCCGAGAGCTCGAAGTACGCCACCCCGCCCCCGGCCACGCTCGCCACGCTCACCGGCGAGAACGAGCCCAGCGTCAGGGCGGTGGGCGTGATGGGGTAGTTCGTGGCGAACGTCGCCGGGAAGTCCGTGTTCATCCCCGTGTACATGGAGCGGAAGTCCCAGGTCGGCATCTGGAGGTCCGTGGTCGGCGCGGCCAGCCCGGGGTAGTCGTCCGCGTACAGCGCCAGCGCCCAGCCCCCCATGAGCTGCTCCAGGGAGACGCCGGACCGCGCGGCCAGGTTGGTGGTGCCGGTGGTCGTGGACGAGTTCAGCGCGGTCAGGAACGCCGCGTCCGACGCCCCGTACCGGTCGATGGCGTAGCGCACCAGCGACCAGCTCGTGGCGTAGAACGACGAGCCCCCCGCCGACGTGCTCCCGAACGGCGAGTAGCTGCCCGGTGCCCGCAGGAAGGTGTAGAGCCCCTGGAAGTGCCGGTACATGTTCAGCGACGGCCGCCGCGGGTTGGTGGCCTGGCAGGACGCCCAGCTCGGCCGGTTGTCGCAGTACACGCTGCCCGGCACGGCCGCGCTGCCGTACCCGGTGTTCCCCTTCCACGCCACGCCGTAGACGGAGGTGCGCGCCCACATCTCCTCGGAGTGGCGGGCGGTGCCCTCCTCCAGCCAGCCGGCCTCGAAGGGGGCGCCGCTCACCGCGCGGGCCTGGTACGAGGCCAGGTGCTTGGTCTCGTGGATGAAGGTGGCGCGGATGCTCCAGTACCACGAGTCCGGGGTGAAGCTCGCGTAGCCCGTGCCCACGACCGTCGGCTGGTACGCGTAGAACACCTCGCCGTGGTTGCTGGACTCGTTCCCGGCGCCGCGGGCGTACAGGTCGCAGCCCACCACGAACCCGGCGACCCCGCCGAACTGGTTGTTGATGGTGGGCGTGAAGAGCGCGACCAGCACCCCGTTGTTGTCCGTGAGCGTGTCGCGCAGGATCGGGTCGCCGAAGTTGGTGCGGATCACCGGCTCCATGTCGGCGTTGTACTGGTCGCCGATCAGGGTGTAGTACGACTGCATCGCCGCGTTGGCCGACGCCTTCAACCCCGCCGGGGTGGCGTCGTCCTCGTAGATGGCCACCTTGCCGTTGTAGTAGACGCGCGTGGCGTTGACGCTGAAGTAGTTGTTGCAGATGTCGCCCACGTTGATGTTCGCCACGCGGAACTCGCGCGTGGCGGGCGGGGGCACGACCTCGCGGGAGACCTCCACCCGCGGGCCGCGGGACGCGGGCCGGGCGCGCAGGCGCTCCATCGCGCGGCGGTTCCGCTCCATGATCTCGGCGTGGCGCTCCTCCGAGGGCTCGCCCGGGTAGGCGGCGCGGTCGAGCCGCGGCGCAGCGGGCGCGCGGACCTGGCGCGGGGGAACCCCCGTGACGTCGGACGCCACCTGGAAGCCCGCGGTGGTGCCGGGGGAGGTGGAGGTGTTGTAGACCGCCACCACGTAGCGCGCCGCCGCGCCCGTGGCCGGAAGCTCGTTGCAGGCGACCTGCGAGCCGTCGCTCACCACCGCCGCCTGGCCCACGGCCAGGGTGCGCACGTTGCCCTGCAGCGGGTGGGCCAGGTCGGCGCCGCGCATGCCGCCCGTAGTGACGTTCACCGCCACGCTCCCCGTGGCCACGCAGGGCACCGTCACCTGCAGCTCCGTGGCCGTGCCGCCCGTCACCGTGGCCGCCACGCCGCCGATGGTCACCGCGTTGCCGGCGGCGGTGGAATCGAAGTTGATGCCCGTGAGCGTGGCCGTGCCGCCGGGAACCAGCGTGGCCGGCGAGATGGAGGAGACCTGCGGCGCCACCGTCACCAGCGCGCCCGAGGGGATCTCCGCGGCCACGAACACGCTGAAGCTGAAGGCGGTCACCGTGCCCGGCACGTTGAACTGCCACGACCGCGCGGACGAGGTCTCGGCAGGGTCCAGGATGCCGTCCCCCCCCAGCTCGGCCCCGTCCACGCCGCCGATCTGGCCCCCGTACTGGAAGTACGACTGCGAGGTGGCGGTGTAGGTGGCCATTCCCGTCGCGTTGGCCACGGTCACGGTTCCCCCCGCGCCCGACGGCTCCACGTGGAAGAAGGTCCGCACCCCCTGCGCGTGCCGCGCGGTGCCGTCGGCGGTGCCGAACGGCAGGTTCGAGAGGTTCTGCACCGTCACGTCCACCGAGTACACGCCGCCCGCGTAGGCCGCGTTGGACGAGGCCAGCCGCACGTAGCGCCCCTGGTTGCCCACGGTGCGCACGGCGGCGCGCGGCCCGCCGCGGCGGGCGGATGCGGCGTTCGGGTCCGCCTCCACGCAGGCCACGGCGGCCGGCGCGACCGTGGCCGTGCAGCGCAGCTCCGTCAGGGTGTTCGCGGGGCGCGCGGGGGCCGGCTGGGGGCGGGTGCCGTCGTCGCCGCAGGCGGCGAGCAGCGCCAGGGCCAGGGCCGCCGCGGGGGAGAGGGTGCGGGTGCGCGGATGCATGGGACCTGCGGAGGAGGGCACGGCGCCGGAGGGCCCGGCGGCTGGGAAGGGAATGCTGGAGCGTGGAAGCTACGCTTCGGCCCCTGGCCCATCAACCCTCCGCCCCCACACGGCCCATAGGTGCGGCTTGCCCGAGCGAGCGCGTGGGCCCATCATTTCGGTGCCAGCCCACCCCCGAACTTCCGCCCGCGCCCATGAGCTTTCCCCAGGCCGCCAGGCAGGTCCGCGACCCCGCGCTGGACCCGCGGCTCCGCCTCTCGTCGCTGCGCCACTGCGCGGGGCTGATGGGGCGCCGCACGGGCGTGGGCTACCCGGCCGGCGTGGAGCGGCTGTACGACCGCCTGGGGCTGACCGTGGGAGACCGCCGGCCGGCGGTCCCGCCGGGCGAGGTCATGCTGGCGCTCCTCGACGAGATGGAAGCGGAGCGCGCGCGCCTGCTGCCGCGCCTCCGCGCGCTGGAGCGCGAGCGGGCCCTCGCCAAGCGGCGCGGCCACCGCCAGCTTTCGCGCGCCGAGCGCGCCGCCCTGGCCCAGGTGGGCGGGGCGCCCGCCGTCGCCACCCCCCGTCCCCCGCGCCGCAGGAGAGACCGTCCCGTGACCGCACCCACCGCCGTCCGCCCCGCCGGCGACGAGTTCGCGCCCTTCTACGCCCCGTACGTGGCCGCCGTGCCCGACGGCGACGTGGTCCACACCCTGCACGAGCAGGGCGCCCGCATGCGCGCCGCGCTGGCCTCCGTCCCCCCCGAGCGGGAGGGGCACCGCTACGCGGAGGAGAAGTGGAGCGTGCGCGAGCTGGTGGCGCACGTGGCCGACGCGGAGCGCATCTTCGCCTACCGCCTGCTCCGCATCGGCCGGGGGGACGCGACGCCGCTGCCCGCGTTCGAGGAGAACTCCTACGCGGCCGCGTCGGGCGCCGACCGGCGGCCGCTGGCCGAGATCGCGGAGGAGATGGAGAGCGTGCGCGCCGCCACCCTCACCCTGGTCCGCGGGCTCCCCGCCGAGGCGTGGACGCGCCGCGGCACGGCCAGCGAGGTGCCGGTGAGCGCCCGCGCCCTGGCGTGGATCCTGGCCGGCCACGCCGAGCACCACCTGCGCGTGCTGCGCGACCGCTACGGCGTGGGCTGAAGGCAGGGAGGCGCGGTGTCCCGTCCGGAGGGGCCCGCGCGTTCTTTCCCCGAGCACACGAACGTCTGCATCCACCCCACGGAGACCGACCATGCCCCGCCGCATCCTCGCCACGCTCCTCCTGGCCGCCCTGCTCCCCGCCTGCGATCCCCTGCTCGAGCCGCAGCCCGGCGACAGGGACGTGACCGTGCAGGTGCTGACGCCCCGCGTGGCGCCCGGCGCGTTCGCCGTGGTGCGCGTGCGCAACGACTCGGACTTCGACCGCACGGTGCTGACCTGCCTGGCCACCCTGGAGGGACGCAGCGGCGGGGACTGGAACACCATCGAGGGCCGCGTCTGCGCCGCGGTGGCGGGCGCCGGCGAGGTGAAGCTCGCGCCGGGGGCCACGCTGGTGGACTCGCTGCGGGTCCCCGCCGGCGACACCAGCGCCGAGGGGCGCCTGGTGGTGGCCCTCGCCTCCATCGAGGGCGCGAACATGCCCTGGCACCTCCCGTCCCCCGCCTTCCAGATCGACTGAGCCGGGCGTCCGCGCAGGGCCCCTGTCGCCGTGGACGGCGTCCTCCGTATCGTGGGGGGACGCCGTCTTCGCATCCCCCTTCGACGCCGACCTACCGTGCGCATCGACCACGACCGCCTCGCGTCCACGCTGGCCGACCTGGTCCGCATCCCCTCCGTGAACCCGTACTTCGACCCGGAGAGCGGCGGCGAGGCGGCGGTGGCGGAGCACCTGGAGGCCGTGCTGCGGCAGGAGGGGATGGAGGTCGCCCGCCACGAGCCGGAGCCCGGGCGCGTCTCCGTCGTGGGCCGGCTGCGGGGCGCGGGGGGAGGCCCGTCGCTCCTGCTGTACGCGCACCTCGACACCGTGGGGACGGAGGGGATGGAGGACGCGCCCTTCGACCCGCGGGTGGACGACGGGCGGATGCACGGCCGCGGCGCGTACGACATGAAGTGCGGCCTGGCCGCGGCGGTGGAGGCGGTGCGCGCCCTGCGCGAGGCCGGCGTGCGCCTGCGCGGCGACCTGCTGGTGGTGGGCGTGGCGGACGAGGAGGTGGCGAGCCGGGGGATGGAGGAGGTGCTGCGCCACCACCGCGCGGACGCGGCCATCGTGACCGAGCCCACGGAGATGGAGACCTGCGTGGCCCACAAGGGCTTCCGCTGGATCGAGGTGGTGGTGGAGGGCCGCGCCGCGCACGGGAGCCGCTTCCAAGACGGGATCGACGCCAACATGCTCATGGGGCGCTTCCTGGCCCGGCTGGACGCGCTGGAGCGCGACGTCCGGGCCAGGGCGCCGCACCCGCTGGTGGGCCCCCCTTCCCTGCACGCCGCCACGCTGCACGGCGGCACCGGGACCAGCACCTACGCCGCGAGCTGCCGGCTGGAGGTCGAGCGCCGCACGGTGCCCGGCGAGACGGAGGCGGACGTGCTGGCCGAGGTGCGGGCGATCGTGGACGCGCTGGCGGGGGAGGACGACACCTTCCGCGCGACGGTGCGCCCGCTGCTGACCCGCGGCGGGTGGGAGGCGCGCCCGGACTCCCCCATCGTCGCCGCGGTGCAGCGCGCCGGCGCGGCGGTGCTGGGCGAGGCGCCGCCGCGCTTCGGGGCGCCGTACTGGATGGACACCGCGCTGATGGCGGAGGCGGGGATCGACTGCGTGGTCCTGGGCCCCGCGGGGGAGGGCGCTCACGCCGCGGTGGAGTGGGTGGACCTGGCCTCCGTGGCCCGCTGCGCCGACGTCTACGCCCGCGCGGCCGCGGAGTACTGCGGGGTGGTGGAGGGCTGAGGGAGCCCGCGGCGGCACGCTCCCTGCGCGCCCCTGGTACGGCCCGATCCATCCCACCGTGGACCAGAGGAGGCAGCCGTGACGGAACCGATGCGCTGGATGGAGGTCGCCTCGTACGGGGCGGTCTACGAGGCCGACATGGCCGTGGAGACGCTGACCGAGGCGGGCATCCCCGCCCAGGTCGGGGGCGGCGAGCACGGGGGGACCTTCGGCGCCGGGGACCAGGGCACGGCCGGGAGCGGCGTGGCGGTGATGGTGCCGTTCCACCGCGTCCGCGACGCCCGCGAGATCCTGGACGAGGAACCCCCCGAGGTCTGACGCCCCCGCGAGCCCCGCCGGCACCGTCCGGCGGGGCTCGCGCGCATCCTCCCCCCTCCCCCGGTCCCCCATGCTCACTCGCGCCGCCCTGCCCCTCGCCGCGCTCCTGGCGCTGGCGCTCCCCGCCTGCTCCGGCGACGGTCGGGGCGACGGCGGCGGAGGGACCACGCTCCCCGACGACGGCCTGCGCGCCGTGGAGGTGGCGTCCGGCCTCGCCTCTCCCGTGCACGTCGCCACGCCGCCGGGAGACGCGCGCCTGTTCGTGGTGGAGCAGCCGGGGCGCATCCGCGTGATCCGCGACGGGCAGCTCCGGCCCACGCCGTTCCTGGACATCACCGACCGGGTGGCGTCCGGCGGCGAGCGGGGGCTGTTGAGCGTGGCCTTCCACCCGCGCTACGACAGCAACGGCTTCCTGTACGTCAACTACACGGACCGCTCGGGCGACACGCGCATCGAGCGCTACCGCGCCAGCGCCGCCGATCCCGACCGGGCGGACCCCGCGTCGGCCCTCCTGGTCCTGGGCGTGGACCAGCCCTACTCCAACCACAACGGTGGGCACGTCCTGTTCGGCCCCGACGGCAAGCTCTACGTGGCCATGGGCGACGGCGGCAGCGGCGGCGACCCGCAGGGGCACGGCCAGAACGCGGCGACGCTGCTGGGCGACATCCTGCGCCTGGACGTGGACGGCGGCACCCCCTACGGCATCCCCGCCGACAACCCGTTCGTGGGCCAGCCCGGGAAGCGGCCGGAGATCTGGGCCACGGGCGTGCGCAACCCGTGGCGCCTGGCGTTCGACCGGGACTCGGGGCTGCTCTACGTGGCGGACGTGGGCCAGAGCCGGTGGGAGGAGGTGAACGTGGTGCGCGCCGACCGCGGCGGGCTGAACTACGGGTGGAGCTACATGGAGGGCACGCACTGCTACGCCCCCTCCAGCGGCTGCCCCACCGAGGGGCTGGTGACGCCCGCGCTGGAGTACACGCACGACGACGGCTGCTCCATCACCGGCGGCGTGGTCTACCGCGGCGCGGCCATCTCCTCGCTCCGCGGGCACTACCTGTACTCCGACTACTGCCAGGGCTGGGTGCGCTCGTTCCGCTGGAACGGCTCCGCCGCCGTGGACGGCCGCTCGTGGACCCTGGGCGACCTGGGGAACGTGACCTCGTTCGGAGAGGACTCGCGCGGAGAGGTCTACCTGACCAGCACCAACGGCCGCGTCTACCGCCTGGAGCCGCGGCCGTAGGCCGGCCCTCACCCGCTCGCTCAGGCTCGCTGCCCTCGTCCTCATGCGGAAGAGGACCGGCATGGCCGCGGCTTCGGCCAAACCTCGCGCAGTGACCCGGCGGTTGAAACCGCTGCAACAACGACACGAAGCCCGCCTGCGCGGGCTGTCCTGCTTTCCGTGGCCCCGCGAGCCCGTCCGACGCGACCGGGGTCGAGGAACCGCACCAGTGCCTCCGCGGACGCAGCGAGCACCCGCCGACTCGTCCGTGGCGCGGGCCTGGGCCTGACGAACCACGCATCCGAGGTCGCCGACGCGAGATCCCGCCGGAGTGCGCGAATGGCGGGGCACCTCTCCCCTTGTGGGAGAGCGGCCGGGGGTGAGGGGTTCCGCAGCCGACGCCGGCGAGCAGCCACCTCCCGTTGCCGCGCGGGGGGGCGCGACCTACGTTCGGAACAGCCATCGAACCCGCGGCGGATCGCCGGTGTGCTGTCGGCGGAGGGCCGGCGCTCGGGCGGCGGATCGCGGCACGATGGGTTGGGATGACGAACGACGACGGACGCGAGAGCCGCGCGGGTGCGGCCTGGCGGCGGGAACCCGGGGGAGGAGAGCGGGCCGATGAAGGCGAGAGCGACGGGCGCGGCGCTGGCCGCGCTGCTGCTGACGGCGTGCGGGCCGTCCACGCGGACCATGGGGATGCCGCCGGGCCCGGGCGCCCCGCCCGCCGCGCCCGCGGCTCCGGCGGGCGCGCGCTGGGGGCTGGTGATCCACGGCGGCGCGGGGAACATCACGCGCCAGGGTCTGCCGCCCGAGCGCGAGGCCGAGTACCGCGCGGCGATGGAGCAGGCGGCGCTGGCGGGGTGGCGGGTGCTGGAGCGCGGCGGCACCTCGCTGGACGCGGTGGAGGCCGCCATCAACGTGATGGAGGACTCCCCGCTGTTCAACGCCGGCAAGGGCGCCGTCTTCACCCACGAGGGGAAGAACGAGCTCGACGCCTCCATCATGGACGGCGCCACCCTGCGCGCCGGCGCCGTGGCGGGGCTGCGGCGCGTGAAGAACCCCATCGACCTGGCCCGCGCGGTCATGGAGCGCTCGCCCCACGTCATGCTCACCGGCGCGGGCGCGGAGGAGTTCGCGCAGTCGGTGGGAATGGAGCTGGTTCCCGAGAGCTACTTCTACGTGGAGGGCCGCTGGCGCGGGCTGCAGCGCGCGCTCGAGGACGAGCGCCGCCAGCGGACGCAGGCCGACACCGCCCGCCGTGGAACCGCCTACTCCGTTCCCGACGACCGGAAGCTCGGCACCGTGGGCGCCGTGGCGCTGGACCGCGCCGGCAACCTGGCGGCGGGCACCTCCACCGGCGGCATGACCAACAAGCGCTGGGGCCGCGTGGGCGACGCGCCCATCATCGGGGCCGGGACGTACGCCAGCAACGAGAGCTGCGCCGTCTCCGCCACCGGCCACGGCGAGTTCTTCATCCGCTGGACGGTCGCCCGCAGCATCTGCGCGCGCGTGGAGCTTCTGAACGAGCCGCTGGCCCGCGCCGCGGACCACGTGGTGATGGGCGACCTGGTGCGCGTCCGCGGCGAGGGCGGGGTGATCGCCATGGACCCCGCCGGCAACGTGGCCTGGCCCTTCAACTCCACGGGGATGTACCGTGCCCGCGTGGGCGCCGACGGCAGGGTGACGGTGGAGATCTTCCGCGACGAGCCGCGCTGACGAAGGACGGACATGGAGACGCCGGACGATGCGATCGCGCGCGCCAACGAGGTGGGCGCGTGGGACTGGGAGGTCGGGAGGAGAGACGAGCACGAGGTGCTGGTGGCCGCCTGGCGCGGGCCCCACCGCCGCGTGCTGGCCATCCGCTTCCTGCGCCCTGCCTGGGACTCGCTCGGCGAGGTGGGCGCCCGCTTCCACCACGCCCTGATCCGCCGCTGCACGCCGGAGGAGCGGGCGTGGGTCGAGCACTCCGCCCCCGACTACGCCCCCGGCACGGAGCCGCCCCTCTGGCTCACGCTGCACGAGGCGGAGGGACACCGGTACGTCGTCGCGTACGGAATCGAGGTGCGGGTGGACCCCGACGGCTGAGCCTCCGGCTGCGACGCCCTGGGGGCGGAGGGCCGACGTCCTCTCCCCCAAACCGCCACGCAGGACCCCTCGCACCGAGCCGAGATGCCCGCACACGCCGCCGAGACGCAGACCTTCTCCCCGTACGTCGACCTTCCGCGCGACGAGTGGGCGCGGCTGCGCGCGGCCACGCCGCTCACCATCTCCGAGGGCGACCTGACGGAGATGCAGGGGATCAGCGAGACGCTGTCGATGACGGAGGTGGTGGAGGTCTACCTTCCCCTCTCGCGCCTGCTGAACCTGCACGTGGCCGCCACGCAGGAGCTCCACCGCGTGGCCGGCACCTTCCTGGGCACCATCCCCGCCAAGGTGCCGTACGTGATCGGCATCGCGGGGAGCGTGGCGGTGGGGAAGAGCACCACGGCGCGCATCCTCCAGACCCTGCTCTCCCGCTGGCCCGAGCACCCGCGCGTGGCGCTGGTCACCACCGACGGCTTCCTCCATCCCAACGCGACCCTGGAGGAGCGGGGGCTGATGCGGCGGAAGGGATTCCCGGAGAGCTACGACCTAGCCCGGCTGGTCCAGTTCGTGGGCGACGTGAAGTCGGGCCGCTCGCCGGTCACGGCGCCCGTCTACTCGCACCTGCGCTACGACGTGGTGCCCGACGAGGTGCAGCCGGTCCACCGCCCCGACATCCTGATCATCGAGGGCCTCAACGTCCTGCAATCGGGCGCCGGTCGCGTCTTCGTCTCGGACTTCTTCGACTTCTCCATCTACGTGGACGCGGACGAGGACCAGCTCCGCGACTGGTTCATGGGCCGCTTCCGCCGCCTGCGCGAGACGGCGTTCCGCGACCCCTCCTCCTTCTTCCACACCTACGCCGAGATGCCGGAGGACGAGGCGCTGTCGCTCGCCGTGAGCGCGTGGGAGGGCATCAACCTTCCCAACCTGCGCGAGAACATCCTGCCCACGCGGGAGCGGGCGCGGCTGATCCTGGAGAAGGGCCGCGACCACGCCGTCCGCCGCATTCGCCTGCGCAAGCTGTGAGGGCCGCCGCCGTCCTGGAGACCTGCCTGTACGCCGACGACCTGGACGCGGCCGAGGCGTTCTACGGCGGCGTGCTGGGCCTGCAGCGCATCGCGCGGGTGGAGGGGCGGCACGTCTTCTTCCGCTGCGGCGCGGGGGTGTTCCTGGTCTTCGCGGCGGAGAAGACGCGGGCCAGCACCGAGATCCCCCCGCACGGCGCGACCGGCGCCGGCCACGCCTGCTTCGCCGTGCGCGACGACGAGATCCCCGGCTGGCGCGACCACCTCGCTGCCCGCGGGATCGACGTCGAAGCCGAGGTCGAGTGGCCCCGCGGCGGGCGCTCGCTCTACCTGCGCGACCCCGCCGGCAACAGCGTGGAGCTGGGCACGCCCCGCATCTGGGGGATCGGGGAGGACGAGGTCCTGGGCCCGCGGCACACCGCCGGGGAAGAAGGGTAGCAGACGGCGCCGTCGCGAGTTCCGCGGCGCTCCCCTCCCCCCGGAAGGACTGGGACCACGTTGCGGACGCTGCTGGCCGTGGACCTGGGGCTGCGCACCGGGCTGGCCCTGTACACCTCCGACGGGCGGCTGCTCTGGTACCGCTCGCACAACCTGGGCACCGCCGAGCGCCTGCGCCGCGCGGTGCACGGCGTGATGGCCGGCATCCCCGACCTGGCCTGGGTGGTGGTGGAGGGCGGGGGCCGCCTGGCGGACATCTGGGAGCGCGAGGCGGGCCGCCGCGGCGTGGCCTTCCTCCGCCTCGCGGCCGAGCGCTGGCGCGAGCGCCTGCTCCTTCCGCGCGAGCAGCGCAGCGGCGCCATCGCCAAGCGCACCGCGGGCGAGCTCGCCCGCCGCGTCATCGACTGGTCCGGCGCGCCGCGGCCCACGTCCCTCCGCCACGACGCGGCGGAGGCGGTGCTGATCGGCCTCTGGGCCGTGCTGGAGGTGGAGTGGCTCGACGCCGTCCCCCCCGCCCTGCGCGCCTGACGCCGTCCTCCTGCGTTTCCCTCCGACCGCCCCTTCTCCGCCGTCCCCCCAGTCCAACGAGTCCCCCGCCCCATGCGCATCCACAAGCGGCTCCTGATCCCCGCCATGCTGGCCGTCCCGCTCGGCGGCTGGCTCGGCGTGCGGCCGTCCAACGACCGCGACTGGACCGAGGACAACGCCCGCCTTCCGCACGCGGAGCTCGTGGGCGACTCGCTGGTCCGCATCCACAACGTGCGCAACGCCTTCTACCGCTCCGCCAGGGACTTCGACGTGCGCTGGGAGACGCGGACGTACGACCTCCGCAAGCTGCGGACGGCCTGGTACGTGGTGGAGCCGTTCTCGAAGGACTGGGAGGCGCCCGCGCACACCTTCGTGTCGTTCGGCTTCGACGGCGGCGAGCACGTCGCGATCTCGGTCGAGGTGCGGCGGGAGAAGGGCGAGAGCTACTCGCTGCTGGGAGGGATGCTGAAGCGCTTCGAGATCCTGTACGTGGTGGCGGACGAGCGCGACGCCATCGGCCTGCGCGCCAACCACCGCAGGGACCCCGTGTACCTCTACCCGGTGCGGGCGACCCCGGAGGGGAAGCGGGCGATGCTGATGGACATGCTCGGCAGGGCGAACCGCCTGACGCGCGAGCCGGAGTTCTACAACACGCTCTGGAACACCTGCACCACCAACGTGGTGCGCCACGTGAACCGGGTCGCGCCGCGGAAGGTGCCGCTGGACTACCGGGTGCTGCTCCCCGGCTACTCCGACCGGCTGGCGTACGAGCTGGGGCTGATCGACACGGACCTGCCGTTCGAGGAGGCGCGCCGCCGCTTCCACGTGAACGCCCGCGCCGCCCGCTGGGCCGACCACCCGCAGTTCTCCGCGCGGATCCGCGACCCCGACCCAACGCCCGCGCCCGCCCGGCGGTAGTACGTCGTGGAGAGGCCGCGCGGCGACCGCAGGTCGGACGCCCGGCGCGAGCCACGGACGGAGCAGGGAGAGAGAGAAGACGATGAGGACCACGTTCCGCGCCATGCTCGCGATCGCGCTGCTGGCGCTGCCCGCCCACCTGGGCGCGCAGCCCGGCGGCCACGCGCCCGGGATGCGCGAGGGGATGCGCCAGCGGGCCGCCGAGCGCGGCCCGTTCGAGGCGCTGCTGCGCGTGCGCGGCGAGCTGGGGCTCACCGACGAGCAGGTGGCGCGGCTCACCGCCATCGGCCGCGAGGTGGAGGAGCGCAACCGCCCGCTGCGGCAGCGGCTGATGCAGGCGCAGCGGCGGCACCGGGGCGAGACGCGCGAGCGCATGGCGCGGCTCACGCCGGCGCAGCGGCGCGACACGCTGCGCGCCATCCGCTCCGGCGGGCGCCCGCTCCCGCCCGAGATGCGGCGCCTGATGGCGGAGATGCGCGCCAACGTGCGCGAGGGGATGCGCGGGGCGCAGGGGGTGCTGACCCCCGCGCAGAAGGCCCGCGCCCGGGAGCTGATGCGGGAGCGCGCACCCCGGCGGGGGCACCGGCCGATGGTGGGCCGCGGGCGCAACGGGCCTCCGCCCGGGCGGCCGTGACGCCGCTCGCGCCCCCGGCACCCCTCGTGGACCCCGCCCCGGGCACCTCCCCCCCCGCGGCCGACGCGGCGGAGGAGTCCGCGCTGGTGGACCGCGTGCGCCGCGGCGACGGCGCCGCGTTCGACGCGCTGGTGCAGCGCTACATGCGGCGGGCCTTCGCGGTGGCGTACCGGGTGATGGGGCAGCGCGAGGACGCCGAGGACCTGGTGCAGGACGCGTTCATGGCCGCCCTGCAGAAGATCGACACCTTCGAGCGGGGCCGCTCGTTCGGCCCCTGGCTCATGCGGATCCTGGTGAACCGCGGCCTGAACGCCCGCAAGGCGCGCACGCTCCGCACCACCGACGAGATCCCGGAGACCGCCGCGTCCAGCGCGGCATCGCCCGAGCGCGACGCGGAGCGCGGCGAGCTGCGGACCCGGCTGGCCGCGGCCATGGAGGCGCTGCCGCCGCGCCAGAGGACGATCGTGCAGCTCTTCGAGCTGGAAGGCTTCGGAAGCCCCGAGATCGCGGGGATCCTGGAGATATCGGAAGGGACGGTCCGGTGGCACCTGCACGAGGCGCGCAAGACGCTCCGGCGGGCCCTGGCCCCGTACGAAAGGAACGCAGGATGATCGACGAGACCACGACCCGCGACCCCGAGCGCGACCCCGTGCTGGGCGCCGCCCTGCGCGACCTGATGGGCGACGTGCCCGAGCGCGAGGTGGACTGGGACGCCATGCGCGCCCGCATCGCCGCGAGCGCCGAGCTGCCGCTGGCCCGCATGCGCCCGCGCTCCCGCTGGCGCGGCTCCGCCACGGCGCGCGTCCTGGTGCCGCTGGCCGCGGCCGCCGGCATCGCCGCGCTGGCGGTGACGGGCCCCATCCGCTCCGGCGTGGTGGGCGGCGGCCCGTCCGGCGACTCCATCACCGCCGCGCCGCCCGCGCCGACGGTGGACGAGCTGGTGGAGGCGGCGGTGCCCGAGCAGGTGGGCGACCTGATCTCCGGCCAGGCCGACCGCGAGGCCCTGCTGAGCGCCGCCGTCGGCTCCTGAGCCCCGTCCGCGGAAGACGGCGACGCCCCCTCGCCCGGCCGGCGCGGGGGCGTCGCCGCGTGCGTCCCCACGACGCCACGGTTGCGGCGCGGGGCCGGCGGCGCTACCGATAGGGGAGCCGCCTCCATCCCGCGGCCCGCCGCTCCGCCCCGTCACCCATCCCGCCATGCACCCACGCGCGGTCTCCCTGATCCAGCAGCTCGAGCTGCAGCCGCACCCCGAGGGCGGCTACTACCGCGAGGTCTTCCGCTCGGCGTGGCAGGTGCGCCCGGACGACCGCCGCACCGCGCGGAACGCCCTGACCTCCATCTACTACCTGCTCCCGGACGGCGGCTTCTCGCGATGGCACCGCGTGCACTCCGACGAGGTGTGGCACTTCTACGAAGGCGAGCCGCTGGAGCTGTTCTGGCTGGACGAGGCCGACACCAAGTGGGTGCGCGACGTGCTGGGCCCGGTGGGCGACGGCGTGGCGCCGGTGCGCTGCGTTCCCGCGGGGCGCTGGCAGGCGGCGCGCTCCACGGGCAGCTACACGCTGGTCGGGTGCTCGGTAGGCCCAGGCTTCGACTTCGCCGACTTCGAGCTGCTGGCCGACGCCCCCCGCGACGCCGACTACGTGACGCGCCAGTTCCCCCACGCGCGGGAGCTGCTGTAGCGCCCACGCGGCCGCCTTCCGGACGCACACCAGGAGACGCGAAGCCGGCGAGCGCCGGCTTCGCGTCTCGCGTTTTCCGGGCGGGCCGCGGGGCCGGGTGCCAGGCGCGCGTTCCCCACGCTGGAGAGGGCGGCGCCCACCCCGGCCGGACCTCTTCGCGTTGCGCGCGCCCAAGCCGTTCGCGGCGCGGCGGCCGGAGCCGGCGGACCGCGTGCCGGCGCCGTTCCCGCCGCTCCCGCGAGGCTTCCCCCTCCGTCGACCCGCACGGGAGCCCGGCCATGTCCGACCATTCGAACAAGAACCTGAAGCAGTACATCAAGAACAGCGGTCAGCTCACGAAGAAGATGGACAAGCTGACGTCGCAGATGCACGACAAGCTGGTGTCCAAGTGGGAGGAGAACTTCGGCGTGCCGCTGCCGAACGCCACGCAGGCGGACGTGCGGGTGGTGCAGTACGACATGTTCTACTCCGACGACCCCAGCGTGGACGAGTACGTGCACGGGGCGCAGGAGCTTCTGCAGGCCGCCATCGGCCAGGACTGGCCGCAGGTGGCGCTGGCCTCCCTCTCGGTGGTTCGCTCGGTGGCGGAGGGGATCCTGGGGAGCGGCGCCATCTCCACCGAGGTGCACGCCGACTCCATCCGGAAGACGGAGACGGACGAGAACGACCGCGACAAGGTGCGCACCTTCGTCACGGCCGTGCTGGGCGTGACCAGCCGGGCGTCGGCCAAGGACTGGGGCACCAAGAAGGACTTCTACGTCTCCTACTACGCCATGGCGGTGTGGGTGCCGAACGAGCCCCAGGAGGTCCACGTCCACAAGCAGGGCTGAGGCGCGTCCGCCGCCGCCCGCGTGCCGGCGTGCGGCCAGAAGCCCGCCTTCCGCACGGAGCGGAGGGCGGGCCTCTCCGCGTCGGCGGAGGTCGGGACGGACGGATTCCGCCGACGCGTCCGCGCTCCGGCTACGCTCGGGTGCGGAAGATCTCGCGGGGCGACTCGTCGGAGCCGGGAAGGAACTCGCGCGCCTGGTGGGCGGTGTCGTCCAGGTACAGGCGCCCGCACTCGCGGCACTGCCACGACGGGCGCGCCGCGCGGATCACCGCCTCGCGGGCGGAGCGGAGGGCGTCGGAGAGCTGGGCGGGGCGCGCGGCGGCGCGCTCGATGGCGCCGTCCACCGCTTCGAGCATGGCGTCCCACTCCTGGTCGGGAACCACGTGCGCCTTGTGGGGCAGCGCGTCCGTGCCGTCCAGGATGATGGCTCCGCACGAGCATTCGATCTTCACGACGGGCGTCTTTCCGGGAGGGGGCGAGGGCGCGGTCCGCGCCAGTGGCGGGCGCGTGCGGCGAAGCACGCGAAGGACGGTGGAAGCGCGAGGTCACCTCCCCCTGTCGTCCCCATTTCCCACCTGGGGCCCACGGCGCGGGATGCGGCCGGTGAGGCGTTCCACGACGGCCCCGAAGAGCCCGACCGATGCCGCCATCAACGTCACGACCACCACGACGAGCGCGATCGTGAGCGGAGTAGCGGGCTCGACCGCCCCGTCCGCCCCGATCGCCACCGAGAGCAGCCAGCCAACGGTCGCGTCCGCGAACCCGGCCGCGCCGCCCGCCAGCGCACCCGCTCGCAGCCTTCCCGCGGCGCGGGCTCCGAAGAAGCCGGTGGCGAGGTAGAGCAGGAACGAGCCTGGCAACGCCGTCGCATAGTCGAACCCCAACGTGCGCGACGCCACCGACATCACCACGTCGTACGCGACGACGGCGGCGGCGCCCACCAGGCAGACGCGGGCGAGGCGGGTCACCGCGAGGGCTCGTTCACGTCGTGGAGGCCGGCCTACAGCGCCGGCCGGAAGCGGGCCATCGCCCACACGAACGCCAGGCCCAGCAGCACGCCTGCGACGAGCGCGGTGAGCAGCCACCGCCCCGCCCGCTCCGGCTTTCGGCTCGCCACCCTCAGCGGGGGGTGAGGCTGGACACTAAGCGCGCCAGGTCGCGCGCAAAGCGCTCCGGCTCGTCCAGGTACACGAAGTGGCCGCTGCCCTCGTACTCCAGGTACCGCGCGTTCGGCAGCACCCGCGCCAGCTCGCGCAGACCCTCGGGCCGCGCGGCGCCGTCGTGCCGCCCCGCCACCACCAGCACCGGCACCGCCACGCGCGCCGGGTCGCCCAGGCGGTAGCTCATCAGCTCGCCGGAGCCGAACAGGGCGCGGCCCATCTCGCCCGTGTTCCGGGTGCCGTGGGCCGCGCCCACGCTGTCGAGCCGCGCGGCCATGGTGGGATCGCGATACATCGCCTGCACGTTGTACGCTTCGCGCTCCTGGCCGCTGCGGAAGCCGCGCCCCTCCACGCTGCAGCCGCTGCGGCGGGTGCCGTCGGGGGCAAGCGTGTCGGCGCGGGCTCGCTCGTACGCCTCCGGCCGGAGCTGCTGCAGCGTGCGCATCCGCAGCCGGCACTGCAACGGCACGTCCCACACCCCCGCCACGAACACCACGCCCGCCGTCCTCTCCGGGTAGCGCGCCGCGTACTCCAGCGCCAGCAGCCCGCCGAAGGAGTGACCCATCGGCACGATGCGCGGCACGCCCAGGGCGGCGCGCAGCGCCTCCACGTCCTCCACCAGCGTGGCGATCGCGTAGTCGTTGCCGGCCGGGCGGTCCGAGCGCCCGCTGCCGCGCTGGTCGAAGTAGACCGTGCGCACCCGCGGCTCCACGTGCGGCCCCGCCAGCACCTCGAAGTGCGCGCTCCCCTGCCCCGGCCCCCCGTGCAGGAACACGACGGGCGGCGCGCCCGACCGCCCGTTCCCGGCGACGCGGTACCACATGCGCACCCCGTCGCGCACCACCTGCTGCGCGGCGGGCCGCGGCGCGCCCGGCTGCGCCGCCGGGGAGGCCGCGGGAACGGAGGGGCCGCACCCCGCCGCCAGCAGCAGCGCGGTGGCGGGAAGGATCCGGCGGATGGACGTTGGCGGCTTCATCGCGGGCTCCTCCTGGGCTCGTGGGTGCGCGTCTCCGTCGCTGCGGCCCGAAGGCCAAGATGCACCGCGGACGGGAGAGCGGCAACCACCCTCGTCTCGCGTGGTCTCCGTTCGCCGGCCGGCTGGACGATGCCGGCCCGCGGGCCGATGCGGGTGGCTCAGAGGGGCTGCTCCTCGACGCGGGTCACCACGATCTCACCCTCCGGGAAGCCGTACTCGCGACCCTGCCTCGATGCGCGTTCCCATCGTTCTGGTTCTCGGGTGTCGAAGCTGGCCGCCCCCGACGAAGCTTGCGGAGCGGAGGAGGGATTGCGCTACCCCGTGGAAAGTATGGATCTTGCCGCGCCCCGAGCATCCACGCGGAGGGCGGGACCACCGGGGAGCGAGCATGAGCGAGCGCGGCGAGACGGACGCTGAGCGGGGCGAGATCGATCCGCGGGAGCGGGCGGAGCTGGAGGCGCGCGGCTCGGTGGAGCCCGAGCAGGGCGCCATCCGCGGCGACGACCGCGACAAGCCGCAGCCCGACGCGTGGGAGGCCGCCAAGATCGACCTGGCCACGGAGGAGAGCGTCCGCCGCGAGATGGTGGAGGACGGCCACCTCCCCGCCTCCGCCGCCGACGAGGCGTTCCACGGCCACGTGCACGCGCAGACGCCCGAGGACTTCACCGGGCTGCGGACCGCGAAGGTGAAGCGGACCGCGGCGGGGCTGAAGGCCGTGCAGGTGGCGGTGGGCTACGCGCTGGACGAGATGGGCCCGGTGGACGGCACGCGCATGCTGCTGAACCTGAACCAGCCCGGCGGCTTCGACTGCCAGAGCTGCGCCTGGCCCGACCCCGACCCGGGCGAGCGCTCCGGCTTCGCGGAGTACTGCGAGAACGGCGCGAAGGTCACCGCCGAGGAGAACACCCGCCGGCTGATCCCCGACGACTTCTTCCGGCGCCACTCCGTGGCCGAGCTGTCGCGCCGGTCCGACTTCTGGCTGGCGAAGCAGGGCCGCATCGCCCGGCCCATGGTGCTGCGGCCCGGCGCCACGCACTACGAGCCGATCGGGTGGGACGAGGCGTTCCGGCTGATCGCCCAGGAGCTGAACGCGCTGGACTCGCCCGACCAGGCGGCGTTCTACACCTCGGGCCGCACCAGCAACGAGGCCGCCTTCCTCTACCAGCTCTTCGTGCGGCACTTCGGCACCAACAACCTGCCGGACTGCTCCAACATGTGCCACGAGTCCAGCGGAGCGGCGCTCACCGACGCCATCGGCATCGGCAAGGGCACGGTCACGCTGGACGACGTGACGCACGCGGACCTGCTGGTGAGCATCGGCCAGAACCCGGGGAGCTGCCACCCCCGCATGCTCTCGGCCCTGCGCGAGCTGAAGCGCAACGGCGGAAGGATCGTGGCCATCAACCCCCTGCCGGAGACGGGCCTCAACCACTTCAAGCACCCGCAGGACCTGACCCACCCACTGCGCGCGCTGGACGTGCTCGTGGGCGCCGGGACCCCGCTGGCGGACCTCTACCTGCCCGTGCGCATCGCGGGCGACGTGGCGCTGCTCAAGGGGATCCTGAAGGAGATGCTGGAGGAGGAGGACCGCCGCCCCGGCGCCGTGTTCGACCACGCCTTCATCCGCGAGCACACCCACGGCTTCGACGCCTTCGCGTCCGACCTGCGGGCGGAGGACTGGGCCGTGATCGTGGAGGAGAGCGGCGTGTCGCGCGACGAGATCCGCCGCGTGGCCGGGGTGATCGCGGCGCACGAGCGGGTGATCGTGGCCTGGGCGATGGGGCTCACGCAGCAGCCGCAGGCCGTGGCCGCCATCCAGCAGATCGTGAACCTGCTGCTCCTCAAGGGGAGCATCGGCAAGCGGGGCGCGGGGGCGCTGCCGGTGCGCGGGCACAGCAACGTGCAGGGCGACCGCACGGTGGGGATCTGGGAGCGGATGCCGGCGAAGTTCCTGGAGAAGATCGGGGCGGAGTTCGGCTTCGACCCGCCGCTCCACCACGGCTACGACACGGTGGAGACGCTGCGCGCCATGCACGCCGGCAAGGTGAAGGTGTTCTTCGGGATGGGCGGCAACTTCCTCTCCGCCGGCCCCGACACGGAGTACGCCGGCCAGGCCATGCGCCGCTGCAGCCTTACGGCGCACGTCTCCATCAAGCTGAACCGCGGCCACCTGGTCACCGGCCGCACCGCCCTGATCCTGCCCACCATCGGCCGCGCCGAGCGCGACGTGCAGGCGTCGGGCGAGCAGGTCACGTCCATGGAGAACTCCATGGGGATCGTGCAGTCCTCGCGCGGAGTGCTGGACCCGGCGGCGGACGGCCTGCTCAGCGAGCCCACCATCGTGGCGCGGATGGCGGTGGCCACGCTGGGAGAGCGGAGCAAGGTGGAGTGGGAGGCGCTGGTCGCGGACTACGACCGCATCCGCGAGCGCATCGAGCGGGTGATCCCCGGCTTCACGGACTACAACCGCCGGGTGCGCCAGCCGGGAGGCTTCTACCTTCCCAACCTGGCCCGCGACCGCAGGGAGTTCACGACCACGACGGGGAAGGCCAACTTCACGGTGCACCCCATCCACCGGGTGGCGCTGGAGCCGGGGCAGCTCGTGATGATGTCCATGCGCAGCCACGACCAGTTCAACACCACGGTCTACGGCCTGGACGACCGCTACCGCGGGATCCACAACGAGCGCCGCGTGGTGCTGATGAACGCGGACGACGTGCGCGAGCTGGGCCTGCGCCCCGGCCAGGTGGTGGACCTGACCAGCCACTTCCGAGGGGAGCGGCGGGTGGCGCGGCGCTTCATCGTGCTCTCCTATCCCATCCCCCGCCGCTGCGCCGCCACGTACTATCCCGAGGCCAACGTGCTGGTCCCCATCGACAGCGTGGCCGAGCGCAGCAACACGCCCACCTCCAAGTTCGTGGTCATCACCGTCTCCCCGTCGGACCACCAGGGCCGCTTCGACTACGACCACGTGGCCGAGGAGCAGCCCATGACCCGCGTCTAGCGGCGCGCTCTCCGCGTGGAAAACCGTCGCCCGGTGCGCGAGCCGGAGACCCGCCGCAGCCTCACGGATGCGGTGGCGCCTCCATCTTCCGGTGCAGGGCCGCGCGCGCCGCGTAGTACCCGCACATCCCGTGGACCGCCCCGCCCGGAGGCGTGGACGCCGAGCAGAGGTAGAGCCCGTCCACCGGCGTGGAGTACGGGTTGCGGCGCAGGGCGGGCCGGAAGAAGACCTGCCGCAGCGTCATGGCGCCCGCGCTGATGTCCCCGCCCACCAGGTTGGGGTTGTGCCGCTCCAGGGCGGCGGGATCCATCACGCTGCGGGCGAGGACCACGTCTCGGAACCCGGGCGCGAACCGCTCCACCTGGTCCTCGATCGCCCTGGTCATGTCCACGCCGCTGCCGAACGGCACGTGGCAGTACGCCCAAGCCACGTGCTTCCCCTCCGGCGCGCGCGAGGGATCGAAGAGCGTGGGTTGCACGAGCAGCACGAACGGCTTCTCGGGCACCCTGCCGTCCAGCGGCGCGCGCTCGGAGGCGGCGACCTCGTCCAGGGTGCCGCCCAGGTGGACGGTGGCCGCGCGCCGGCACTGGGGGTTGCGCCACGGGATGGGCTCGCGGAGCGCCCAGTCCATCTTGAACGACCCCGCCCCGTAGCGGAAGCGCTCCAGCGCCCGGCGGTAGCGCCCGTGCAGCCGGTGCCCGGCCACGCGCAGCACCTGCCGCGGCGTCAGGTCCAGCAGCACCAGCGGCACGCCCGCAAGCTCGTCCACGTTCTCCACCGGCGCGCCGGTGACGATCTCGCCGCCCAGCGAGCGGAGGTACGAGGCCAGCGCCGCGGAGATGCTCCGCGAGCCGCCCCGCGCGATCGGCCAGCCGACGGCGTGGCCCGCGGCCGCCAGGGTGAGCCCGAAGGCGCTGGTGGGGGAGCGCGTGAGCGGCACCATGGAGTGCGCCGCGTTCCCGGCGAAGAGGGCGCGGGCGTTCTCTCCCCGAAAGCGGCTGCGGGCGAGCGAGTGGGCGGAGCGCAGGCCCTGGAGTCCGAAGCGGGCCAGCAGGAAGGGGTGGTCGGGGAACTCCAGCGGGCCCAGCACGTCCTCCGCCAGCACCAGCCAGCGGTCCACCCACGGCTCCATCAGCCGCCGCCACGCGCGCGCGTCCGGGCCCAGCGTGGCACCCGTCTCCTCCATCGACCGCTCCAGCACGCCCACCGTGCCGTCGTCCAGCGGGTGCGCCAGGCAGGCGGGGGAGTGGACCCACTCCAGCCCGTGCTCCGCCAGCGGCAGCGCGCGGAAGAAGGGCGAGGAGACGCCCAGCGGGTGAACGGTGGAGCAGGCGTCGTGCAGGAACCCGGGAAGGGTCAGCTCCTCCGTGCGCGTCCCCCCGCCGATCACCTCCGCCGCCTCGCGCACCACCACGGAGCGGCCGGCCCGGGCCAGCGCGACCGCCGCCGCCAGGCCGTTCGGCCCCGCCCCCACCACCACCGCGTCGGGCCCCGCCATCGCCCTCTCCCCCTCCCCGCGTGAGCCTCCGGCCACCGTCGCGGGGGACGGAGGGCAGGACCCGTTCCGTCCCGCGCGCAGCCCGGGGTCCGCCGGGCCCGGCGCGGCGCTACTCGAGGCTCATCACGTGCACGTGGAGCCGTCCGTCGGGATCCATCGTCGCCTCGACGCGGGCGATCTCACGGCGTCCGCCGGGTACAGGAGGCGGCACCGGTCGCACACCTAGTGCACGAGGCGTTCGCCAGCTCGAGCGCAAAACTCGAAGTCGCGGAGCTCCGGCCAGTCGGGCAGCGCCTGCAGGAGCGGTTCCGCGACGTCCACGAGCTTCTCCGACATCTTCGGAAGGCCGCGGACGTGCTTGGCCTCCTCCCCCGGCGGATCAGCCGCGCGGCAGGTCGTACGTGAGCACCCGCGACACCCGCCCCATCGGCTTTCCGCCCTGCACCCGGCCGGCCTCGTAGTACAGGATGCCGCGCCCGCTCTGCTGCAGGCGGCCCAGGGTGAAGCTGATCACCGTGCCGGTGCGCGTCTGCGGCTGCAGCTCCTCGCGGGTCCACGACATCCCCTTCCACGGGCCGGTGGCCTGCTGCTTCCGCGCGTCGGGGGCGATGGGAGCGCTGGTCAAGGTGCTGCCGAACGGGGTGTCCACCCGGTTGTTGGCCAGGTCCACCACCACGCCGGTCAGCTCGGGGAGCGCGGTGCCGCCGTTCATCACGAAGCGCCCGTTCCCCTCGTCGCGCACGGTCAGCTCCGCCTGCCGCACGGGGGAGAGCCGCACCCCCTCCACCAGGGCCACCATCTCGCGGTACTCCGCCTCGGTCACCCCCATTTTCGGGTGGTACGGCAGCGGCTTCCCGGGCTGCTGGTTCGTCCGGTTGTACTCCGCCCACCAGGCCGGGTCGCTGCTCAGCGCGGCCTGCACCCTGGCGTTCAGCTCGTTCAGGCGCGGGGGCGGCACCAGGTCCATCAGCGACACGCGCACCGTGCCTACGGGGACGAGCGCGCGCACCGAGTCCGGGGTGACGGCCACCGCCGGCGGGACGGGCGGCAGCGCCCCCGCGGCCGTGCCCGGCGGCGGGGCCTGGGCGGGCGGGGCGTCCGCCCGCGGGGCGTCGTCTCCCTTCGAGCAGGCGGCGGCGAGGAGCAGGAGCAGCGGCGCGCGGTGGAGCTTCATCGGGGTCCGGGAACGAGAGGTAGAGTAGGGCGTCGGACGGCGCGGCGAGCGTGGGCCGGGCCGTCGTTCAGTCGGGTCGCGGAAGTTCGGGTTCGTCGTCGCCGTCCTCCGCCTCGGAGCCATCGGCGCTCAGCACCTCGCGGGCGTCCTCGGCCTCCTCCGGGCGCACCAGCACGCGCACGAAGTTGCTGAACGACAGGCCGACCTCCATCCCCCCCGCGTCGTCGGACCTGAGCAGGGAGTCGATTCCGGCGGCGGAAAGGTAGGTCTGCGCCCACTCCGCCTCGTGGCGGGTGTAGAAGCGCGCGACCTCCACCAGGGAGCTGTCCATCGGTCGCCTCGGCGTGTGGGGAGCCCGGGATCGGCTTTCGTCGGACAGGATAATAGGAAGGCCCGGCACGCGGATAGTGCGCGCGCCCGGCGAGTGACCGCGAGGAGAGGCGGGGGACGGCGGGAGGGATGGATACGAACGGAGGAGCCCGCGCGGACGGTCCGCGCGGGCTCCTGCTGGACACTCACGCCGCGCGAGCGGGCTCGCGGAGAGATCCGCGAGCCCCCGCCCCCGGCAGGTGCCCTCAGGGCGTGTACGTGGAGTTCTGCGCCTTGGGGGTGCCACGGCCACCGGGTCCGTACACGGCCGTCACCGAGGCGTCGGCCCAGTTGCTCCCGTCCATGTTGCTGTTGTCGAGGGCCGGGTTCTTCAGCTCCCGGCTCACGCCGTTCTGCGCGGAGATGGCGGCGGAGGCGAACTGCGTGCGGTCGATCGTCAGCGTGTCCGTGCCGACCACCCGCGAGATCTTGAACGCGCCCAGGCTGTTCGGGAAGCCCTGCATGGTGTGCACGTAGTCCACGGGCACGCCGCCGTTGCTGGTGGTGTTGGTGGTCTTGCCCAGCGTGGCGTAGGCGCCCGGGAGCACCTTCAGGGACGTGCCGATCCGATGGTACGCCCGCCGCCCCGCGCCCGCCGAGTCGGCGATCACCAGGTTCTGCAGATCCACCGTCAACGAGCCGGCGTTGTACAGCTCGACCCACTCGCCGTTGGCGTCGGAGATCGAGCCGGCGGGATTCACCAGGATCTCGTTGATCACCAGCAGGTACTGGGCGTCGGACTCCAGCAGGAGCTGGAACGTGAACGAGTCCACCGTGTCATCCACGTGGAACTGCCACGTCTTGGCCGCCGACACCTCGTCCTTGACCAGGATCTCCGGGTAGGCGATGTACGCCTGCCCCGTGGCGGTCTGGGTGGTGATCCCGTCCTGGTTCAGCAGGAAGGCCTGGCCGGTGCCCGCTGTGACGTTGACGTCGCTGTGGATGAACACCAGGATCCCGTCGGGATCGGCCGTAACCCCGTCGGGCGTCCCCAGCGCCTCGTTCATCAGGTTCTGCACCGTCAGGTCGAACTGGAACAGCTCCGCGCCCGGATCGTAGGTCAGGTTGCTCGACGTGAGCCTCACGAACGAGTTCTGCCCGCCGACGATCTTGGCGCGCGCGCCGTCGAGCGAAGGCGATCCGCAGCTCACCGTGCCCCGCCGGACCGAGGCCGTGCAGTCGACGGCGATCTTTGCGGACAGGGCCTTCCCGGGGGCGACGGCGGGAGCGGCGGTGGGGCCGTCGGCGCAGGCGGAGAAGCCGGCGGCCGCGGCCAGGGCGAGCGCGGCGAAGCCGCCGCGCGTGCGAAGGGAGCTGTGCATGGGCGACGTCCGGGCAAGGATGGGACTGCTGCCGTCGCCCAACCCCCGGCACCGCGGGGCGGTGGTCCGGGGGTATCGCACGAGCCGCGGTGAGCCGCGCCGGGTGAGATCGAGGAACGCGAGGGATGACGCTTTCGAAAGTTACTGCGCCACAAGCATTTCCGCCACGGCGACGGGTCGGGCGGCCGCGAATGTCGTTCGGTACGCGACCGGCGCATGCATGCGGCCGTGCGGTGCCACCTCACCCCTCCTGCCGTCGTGTTGCGGGCATCCCCGGGGCCCCGCACGCGGGCGGCGCGACGACCCCTCCCGCAGGGTCGTTCCCGTTCCGGCACACGTCGGGACGCCGGTCCCCGCCTCCAGCGCCGCCGCGGTGGATGCACGAAGGGCCGCCCCGAGTGACGGCCCTTCGCTTTGCCACGCTTCGGCGACCCTACCGACCGGGCGTCACCGCCTCCGGAGCACCGCCAGCATCAGGTTGATCGCGACACCCAGGAAGAGGACGGCCCCGAAGGCGCGGAACCAGTCGCCCTCCCGGATCTCGCGCAGCAGCCAGGACGTCGACCCCACCGCGATCAGCAGTCCGATCAGCAGCGAGAAGATGGATCGCATGAATGGAAGGGCTGAGTGAATGGAGATGGTGGGAAGCCAGCGCGTGCGCGGCACGGCGGTTTGACTCGTCGCGCACGCCCTCGGCCGCGAGCGGGAATACGGGGCGAACGGCCTCCCCGGTGAGCTGCGGATCGCTCTCCAGCACCGCTCGTGCGTCCACGTCCACCTGAAGATTTCCGATCACGGACGTGGCGGCAAGGAAGACGGACGCGCGGCGCCTTCACTGCGGACCGCGCGTATGGCCTTCCACCGGGTCGGTGGACGGCGCCTCCCGCGCTCCTACAGCGACTCCCCCGTGTCCCCAGGGATCATCACCTGCCGGGCGAGCGAGACGGGCAGCCCGATGCGGAGGAAGCGGTCGTGGAAGTCGCGCAGCGAGAAGGTCTGGCCGCGCGCCTCCAGGTAGCGCTTGTAGTCGTCGCGCAGCTTCAGGATCTGCATGCGGCCCAGCGCGTAGTACAGGTACGTGGGATCGCCCGCTCCGCGCTGCGTCTCGCGCAGGGCCGGGAACGGGGCGAAGAAGGCGATCTGCTCGAAGCGCTTCGCCGCGTCCTCCACCGACGTGCCGAAGGCGTGCATCGACACCCCGGCGTTCCACCGCGCGTGCCGCTGCAGGGCGCGGCGAAGCTGGCCCAGGCGCACCTCCGGCCTGCCGCCCCCCAGCCCCTCGTCCACCATCATCTGCTCGGCGTAGTGGGCCCACCCCTCCACCACAGAGGCGGAGTTGAACACCTTCCGCACCTCGGTGGGGATCTGCGCCTCGTACAGGAGCTGCACGAAGTGCCCGGGCATGGCCTCGTGCACGGTGATCCCCAGCAGCCCCGGATAGTTGAAGTACGTGAGGTGCTGCTCCTTCTGCTCCGCCGTCCAGGCCGGGTCCACGTTGGTGATGTTGTAGAACGCCTCGGTGGCCGCCTTCTCGAACGGCCCCGGCGTGTCCATGCTCGCGAAGCCCATCCGCGCGTACGGCGGCGTCTCGCGCACCGTCGGCATGCGGTCCGAGGGGAGCGTCACGATCCCCCGCTCCACGATGAAGCGCTTGATGGTGTCGAGCTGGGCGCGCGCCGTGGGGATCAGCGTCTCGGGCGTGGGGTGGTTGCGCGTGATCTCGTCCATGACCGCCGTCACGGGCCGCGCGGGGTCGATCCGCGCCGCCTCGCGCGCCACCCAGGCCTGGTAGCGGCGGATGGCGTCCTCGTTGATGTCGCGCAGCCGCTCGGCCGACAGGTCGACGTGCTCCTCGTACTTCAGCTTCCGCGCGTAGACGTCCTTCCCCAGCCGGAAGTCGCCGGTGGCGGTGGGCACCACGTCGCGCTGCAGCCACTCCGCGAAGGCGTCCACCTCGGCCGTGGCGCGGGCCAGGGCCGCGTCGAAGCGGCGGCGCCGGGCGCCGTCCACGCCCTCCATCCCCTGTGCGCGCAGGGCGGCCAGCAGGTCGCCGCGCAGGAACGACGCGGTGCCGCGCATGTCGCGCACGCCGCTCTCCGCGAACAGCCTGGGCACGTCGCGCAGGTTCCGGCGCGCCGCGGCCAGCACCCCGGGCACCGCCTCCAGCCGCGCCGTCAGCGACTCCATCCGCTCCGCCACCGGCGCGAACTCGCGCGACGAGAGGCCGGCCAGGGATGCGGCGATCTGGTCCGAGTACCACGACGGGTTCCGCTCCCAGCCCCGCACCTCCTCCACGTCCAGGAGCTGCGCGCGGATCGCGTACTCCAGCAGCCGGTGGTCGAAGTAGCGGTCGCCGCCCAGCCGCTCGCGGTCGATGCCCTCCAGCTCTCGCAGCCAGGCGCGGAGCTGCTCCGCCTTGCGGGCCATCGCCGCCGCCGAGACGTCCGGCAGGCGGGCGTCGAAGGCGTGGATGCCCAGGCCGGTGGACCGCACGGGGTGGGCCGCGTAGTACCAGTCCAGGTAGCGCCGCGCGAAGCGGTCGTACGCCGTCTGGACCGCCGGGTCGCTCGGGCGCAGCGCCGGGGGGGCGGGGGCCGCGGACGCCGGAGCGGGGGCGCCGGCCGGGGGCGTCTGCACGGCCGGGGCGCAGCCGGCCACCAGCGCGGCGGCGGAGAGGACGAAGGCGCGGTTCCTCACGGAGCGGGACTCCTCGCGTGGGGTGGACGTCGGGATGGCTGGGCTCCGGGCAAGGTAGCCGGGCTCGCGCGGAGGCGCCACCGGCGCGCCGCCCGATGCGCGGTCCGTCGCGTGGTCCGGGGCGGGAGCCCCGCGCCCCCGGCGGTACCGGGGGGACGGGACGAGAACCGGCAGCCCCCTCCGGCGAGGGAAGGCTTGTGCAGTACGGTTCCGGACATTATGATGTATCCACACGTACGCACCCTTCGCGACCTGACGTTACCCACCGCACCCGCCGCGCCGCGGGTGCGGCGCCCCCGTCCCCCCGGAATCCCCATGAACTCCGCCGCGCTGGTCCGCGAGAGCTTCGCCCGCGTCGCCCCCCAGGGGGAGCGCTTCGCCGCCGGCTTCTACGCGAACCTCTTCGCCGAGTATCCCGAGACGCGCGCCCTCTTCTTCGGCACGGATCTGGAGGGGCAGCACCGCCTGCTGGCGAGCGCGCTGGCGCTGCTGGTGGAGAGCCTGGACGACGAGGCGCGGCTGGCCGGCGCGCTGCGGGTGCTGGGCACGCGCTACGCGGGCTTCGGGGTGAGCGCGGTGCACTACGGCATCTTCGCCGAGGTGCTGCTGCGCACCCTGGAGGTGCAGCTCGGCGACGCCTGGACGCACGCCGCGCGGCAGGCGTGGGTGGACGCCTGCGTGCAGGTGGTGGGGATGATGATGGAAGGCGCGGGCGCGGCGGCGGCCCACGCGGCCTGAGGACGGACGGCAGGGCGTCGGACGTCGGCCGCGGGAATACGAAGGAGGGGCGCCCGGAGTGATGCGGGCCGCCCCTCCTCTCGTGCAGGATCTTCCCGGGTTCAGCCGCCGGAGGTCAGCAGGTGCAGCGCGACTCCGGGCGGCGGACCGGGGGGGACCGGATCGGCCTCGTCGGGCCGCGGCGGCAGGGCGGCCCCGGAGCGCGCCGGCTCGGCGGGCCCGGTGGCGCGCAGGAACTCCACCGGGTAGCGCGCGGCGGGCGGTGGCGAGAAGACCGGCCCCATCGCGTCCGCCCACACCAGCCGGCGCAGTCGTGTGTCGTGCGTCCTCATCCCCGCTCCTCCTCGCACCGGTACGACCTCGGCCCCGCGGCGGACGCTCCGCCGCGCCCTCCCCCCGCAGGGCATCCCTCGTACCGCCCGCCCCCCCTCGGCACCCATCGCCCCGAGGCCGTTTCGCCGGAAGCGCTTACGCCGGGCAGGGCCGGGCGGGGGCGGACCCGCGCGGGCCGGGCGGGAGGGACATTCCCGCCCCGGCCGGGGACGCACTGTCCCACCCGCGCGCGGGCTACACGCCGGAGGACTTCCGGAGCTCGCTCCCTTCCAGCACGCGCGTCTCGCCCACGTCGGGGCGCTGGCCGGTCAGCATCCCCTTCACCACCTCGAACAGCACCACCGGGCGCGGGGTGTCGTTCTTCATGTAGACCACGGAGTGCGCCTCCACCAGCACCAGCGCCAGGCGCGGGTCGTCCGGCCCGCCGTCGCGATCGCCGCCCTCGTCGCCGAACCAGCCCTTCCAGTCTGGCCGGTACAGCTCGTGGATCTTCGCGCGGTCCTGCGTCACCCTGGCGATGCCGCTCACCGACACCCACTCGCGCGAGCGGTCGCGGTAGAAGGAGACGTTGACGTGCGGGTCGCTCTCCAGGTCGTCCAGCTTGTCGCTCTCCACGTCGGTGACGAACCACAGGTCCGCGGCGCCGGAGCGGTCCTGCGCCTGCATGGGGCGCGAGACCAGGTGACCGTCGGGTCGGCGCGTGGTGAGCATGGCGATGTCGATGCCTTCGATCAGCTCGTACAGGCCGTCCAGCTTCCTGGCGGTGGGCACGTCCAGGTTGGCGTCGTGCGGGGTGTGGTGCGTCATCAGGGCCTCTCGCGGTTCCGGTGAGCCGCACGGGCCCAGCACCATGCGTGCCCGCGAGGCAGCCGGGTCGCCCCTGCGGGGCCGGCGGGGTAGATTGTCGCGCCGTCACCCACTCCCCCGCCCGCCGGAGCCGTACCCCACGTGAGCCCGCGCGTCCTCCACCGGCTGCAGCTCCTGACGGCCGCCGTGCTGTTCTCCACCGGCGGCGCGGCCATCAAGGCCACCGACCTCTCCGGCTGGCAGGTCGCCAGCTTCCGCTCCGGCATCGCCGCGCTCGCCATCCTGGTCGCCGTTCCCGCCGCGCGGCGGGGGTGGAGCTGGAAGGCGCTCCCGGTCGGGGTGGCCTACGCCGCCACGATGGTCCTGTTCGTGGTGGCCAACAAGCTGACCACGGCCGCGAACACCATCTTCCTGCAGTCCGCCGCGCCGCTCTACATCCTGCTCCTGGGCCCCTGGCTGCTCAAGGAGCCCATCCGCCGGCGCGACCTGCTCTTCATGGTGGTGGTGGGCGCGGGGCTGCTCCTCTTCTTCGTGGGGGCCGAGGCGCCCGCGGCGACCGCGCCCGACCCCGCGCGCGGCAACCTGCTGGCGGTGCTGAGCGGCGTCTGCTGGGCGCTGACCATCGTGGGCCTGCGGTGGGCGGGGTCGGAGGGCGGCACGCCGCTCCCCACCGTGGTGGCCGGGAACGCCATCGCCTGCCTGGCCGTGCTTCCCCTGGCGCTGCCCGTCGCCTCCGTGGGCGCGGCGGACGTGGCGATGCTGGGCTACCTGGGCGTCTTCCAGATCGCCGCCGCGTACCTGTGCGTGGCCGCCGCCATCAAGCACGTCCCCGCGCTGGAGGCGTCCACCCTGCTCCTCGTCGAGCCGGCGCTGAACCCCGTGTGGGCCTGGATCGTCCACGGCGAGCGGCCGGGCGCGTGGGCCATCGCCGGCGGCCTGCTGATCGTGCTGGCCACGGTGGCGAAGACGCGGATGGACGGGCGCGACTCGGCGGAGGGCGACCCGCCCGCGCCCGAGCGGCCGGAGGTGGGGGCGGGGGCATAGCGGAGGTGACGGAGGAGGACGGAAGCGACGAGGGGTCCGGCGCGCGCGGCGCCGGACCCCTCGTCCTCGTCCCGCCGGACGGCGCTACTCCTGCGCGACCGTCCAGTCGATGGGCATGGTGATCAGCACGCGCACCGGCTGTCCGTACACCGTGGCGGGGCGGAAGCGGAAGCGCTCGACCGCGCGCGTGGAGGCGGTGGCGAACTCCGGGCGCGTGGCGGAGACCACGACCACGCTGGAGGGATCGACCCGCCCGTCGGCGTTCACCACGAACTGCAGCACCGCCCGGCCGCGCACCCCCGAGTCGCGCAGCATGGAGGGGTAGAAGCGCTCGAACACCCGCCGGAGATCGTCCGCGTTGGTCAGGGCGGGCACCTCCCCCACGTCCCCCTCGTCGTAGACCACGTCCGCGGGCCCGGCCGGACCGGGGTTCCCGGTGAGGGGCCGCGTGTCGCCCGGTGTGGGGGTGCCGATCACGTCGCCCACGGGGCCGGGGCCGTCGAAGGCCCTCGGATCCAGCGGCCTGGCGTTGAGGTTGGGATCGGGGAGCATCGGCGGCACCGTGAGCGGCTCGGTGACCTGGAGCGTCCGCCCCACCACGGGCTCGTCGGCCGGCCGCTCCTCGTCCGCCGTCGGCGCCGCGGGCGGATCGGGATGCCGCCGCGGCTTCGTGATGTCCCACTCCTCCACCAGCACGGGCTCCGCCGCCTGCGTCGCCTCGCCCGGCCCGAACGGAAGGATCAGCGCGAAGAAGGCCGCCACGGCGTGGGCACCCAGCGAGACCAGGACGGTCCCGGTGCTCCAGGTGCGGCCCTTCTTCCTCCCCGAGGTGTAGACGTTGAGCATGGGGAACCTCCCGCGGCGTTGGATCGAACGTTCGGTCGGGACGACCGGGGCACCGGCGCGGCGCCCTCACCCGTGGAACGCGCCTCCGTCACCCGTTCTGACACGGCGGGGCGCCGGGAGTTCCGTCCGCATCCCCCGCCACGACGCGCGGCGGAGGACGGCTCACAACGGCGGAGGACGTCCGCGCCTCCTTCCCGGGACCCCCGTCAGGGCTCCGGCGGAAGGCACCACTCCACGGGCGTCCGGCCCCCCTGCACCAGCGCCTCGTTCACCTTCCCGAACGGCCGGCTGCCCATGAACCCGCGCCTGGCCGACAGGGGCGACGGGTGCACCGACTCCACGATCGCGTGGCGGGACGTGTCGATCAGCGCGCGCTTCTTCTGCGCGTAGCTCCCCCAGAGCACGAAGACCACGCGCTCCTCCTTCTCCGCGACGCGCCGGATCACCGCGTCGGTGAACCGCTCCCAGCCCTTTCCCTTGTGCGAGTTGGGCTCGCCCTGGCGCACGGTGAGCACGGCGTTGAGCAGCAGCACGCCCTGCCGGGCCCAGCGGACCAGGTGCCCGTGCCCCGGGACGGCGCACCCCAGGTCGTCGCGCAGCTCCTTGAACACGTTCACCAGGGAGGGGGGAGTCCGCACGCCGGGGCGGACCGAGAAGGCCAGCCCGTGCGCCTGTCCGGGGCCGTGGTAGGGGTCCTGGCCCACGATCAGGACCTTCACGGCATCGTACGGTGTCAGACGAAGGGCGTTGAACACGTCCGTTTCCGGGGGATGCACGGCCGCCGTGCGGCGCTCCGCGTCCACGAAGCCGCGCAGCCCGCGGAAGTACGGCTCCTCCATCTCGCCGGCCAGGAGCGCGGCCCAGGAGGGGGGAAGGGACAGGTCCATGCCCGGTCGGGGGAGGGGGTGAGGGGCGGCGCGCCGCGGTCGGCGTGCGGGCGACGCAAGCGGAGGACCGCGCCGGGCGGGGAGCACGGAAGCGCGGGAGCGGCGGGGGGATGCGGATCGCGGCATCCATCCTGCTTTTCGGGAGGCCGGGCCGGAAGCACCGGGACGGCATCGGCAACGGATCCGGAGCCAGGAGGGACGCCATGATCAGACCCAACGTCAGAGCCTCGTTCGGCCGCCGCGAGGCGGAGCTGCTCCTGTCGGTGGCCGGCCCGGCCGGCGAGGAGCTGCTGCGCGCGGAGGGGCTGGACGCGCTGCTCGACGACACGCGCGTGCTGGCCGCCCTGCTGCGCGGGAACCGCATCTCCCTCGCGCCGGCGCCCCTCGTCTTCTACCTGCTCGTGCGCCACGCGCTGCTGCAGCGCGAGATCGCCGACCGGCAGCTCGCCGACTACACGGCGGCCGTGCTGCTGGAGTTCGGGATGGCGGGCAAGGCGCACCGCGTGGACGGCGGCGAGGGGGAGCCGTTCCACTACCTGGCCGACATCCTGGCGGCCATTGACCGCGCCCGCGGCGAGCGCGAGTTCCTGCTGCGGGTGCACCTGGGCAACTTCGCACTCTGGCTGGGCGGCATGTTCCCCGACCACGTCACCCACCGCGTGCAGCGCCGCGGCGCCCCGCCGCTCTCGTACTACGACGAGCTGGGCGCCGCCGGGTTCCGCACCGCCGCGGGCACCGACCTGGCCACGCGTCACGGCCTGGGCGACGTGCTGCTGCAGGCCGCCGAGCAGTTCCGCGACGTGCGCGCCGCCCTGAACACCCTCTCCGACGCCGTCTTCTTCCCTCGCCCCGGCGACCCCGTGGAGCGCCTGCTCCGCCAGGTCAGCGACGACTTCGCCCGCCGCTGGGGCGACGGCTAGCCGGCGGAGGACGGAGATCGACGGAAGACCATCCGGGCCCGCATCGCCCCCGGGTGGTCTTCCCCTTTCGAAGGATGCCCCACCGGCGCCGGGTCGATCGGGACGGAGCCCGCCCCCCGCACCCTGGGCGCTCGCCGCGCCGCCGCCCTGTCCGCGAGGCGGCCACGCCGTATATTGTGCTCCCCCCGTCCTTCCCGACCCCCGCAGGCAGACCCCGATGGCGCACGACGACCCGCCCCGCTCCCTGGCCTTTGCAGGTGCCGCCGCGGGCGCACTGCTGGACCGCGCCCGCCAGGCGCGCGCCCACGCGTACGCCCCGTACAGCAAGTTCCCGGTGGGCGCCGCGCTGCTGGCCAGCGACGGCCGCGTCTTCACGGGGGTGAACGTGGAGAACGCATCGTACGGGCTGGGCAACTGCGCCGAGCGCGTGGCGATCGGGAAGGCGGTGTCCGAGGGCGCGCGGAGCTTCACGGCCATCGCGGTGGTGGGGCCGGAGGACGACGTGCCCTGCGCCCCGTGCGGCGCCTGCCGGCAGGTGCTGTACGAGTTCGGCCCCGGGATGCTCCTGATCGCGCCGGACGGCGAGGGGCACACGACGACCACGGTGGGCGACCTGCTCCCGGGGGCCTTCGGCCCGTCGCGCCTGCCCTCGGAGGACGGGCGATGATCGCGGCCGTGCGCGCGCTGGACGTGGTGGGGCTGATCGAGCGGAAGAAGCGCGGGGGCGCGCTGACGGCGGACGAGCTGCGCGCCCTGTGCAGCGGCTTCGTCACGAAGGAGATCCCCGACTACCAGGTGGCGGCGTGGCTGATGGCCGTGCGCTGGCGCGGGATGACGGAGGCGGAGACGCTCGCGCTCACCGAGGCGATGGTCGACTCCGGCGCGCGCCTGGACTGGAGCGGGCTGGGCCGCCCGACGGTGGACAAGCACAGCACCGGCGGGGTGGGCGACAAGACGTCCATCGTGCTGGTGCCGCTGATGGCCGCCGCCGGCGCGGCCTTCGTGAAGATGTCCGGCCGCGGCCTGGGCCACACCGGGGGCACGCTGGACAAGCTGGAGGCCATCCCCGGCTTTCGCACCGCGTTGCCGCTGGACGACATGCGCGCGCAGGTGGAGCGCATCGGCTGCGCGCTGGTGGGGCAGAGCCCCGCGCTGGTGCCGGCGGACGGCGCCCTCTACGCCCTGCGCGACGTGACGGGGACGGTGGACTCCATCCCGCTCATCTCCAGCAGCATCATGTCCAAGAAGCTCGCCGGCGGCGCCGGGAGCGTGGTGCTGGACGTGAAGTGGGGCTCCGGCGCGTTCATGACGGAGCGGGCGGACGCCCGCGAGCTGGCGCGCACCCTGGTCCGCATCGGCGAGGGCGCGGGGCGGCGGACGCGCGCCGTCCTCTCTCCCATGCAGGAGCCGCTGGGCCGCGCGGTGGGGAACGCGCTGGAGGTGCGCGAGGCCGTGGAGACGCTGCGGGGCGGCGGGCCGGACGACCTGTGGGAGCTGACCGTGGAGCTGGGCGCGCACCTGCTGGTCCTCTCCGGCCTGGCGGCGGGGGAGGAGGAGGGCCGCGCCCGCGTCCGCGAGCTGCGCGACTCCGGCGCAGGCACGCAGATGCTGATCGAGCTGGTGCGCGCCCAGGGCGGCGACCCGCGCGCGGTGGAGGACCCCACCACCCTTCCCACCGCGCCGCTGGTGAAGACGGTGGTGGTGGAGGGCGACGGCGCCCGCTGGATCGCCGCGGCCGACGCGCGGGGGATCGGCGACGCGGCCCTGGCGCTGGGCGCTGGGCGGCGGACGAAGGCGGACCCCATCGACCCCGCCGTGGGCATCGTCCTCCTGGCCCGCATCGGCGACCGGGTGGAGACCGGCGCGCCGCTGGCAGAGGTCCACGCGCGCACCCCCGCGGACGCGGCGGAGGCCGAGGCGCGGCTGCGCGCGGCGTTCTCCTTCGCCGACGGGCCGGTCGCCGCGCCGGGGATGGAGTTCGAGGTGATCTAGACGCCGTCTCGCAGTCGGGCGGGTCCTCTCGCCCTGGGCGGGAGCAGGCGGCGGGACGGCGAAGAGGGGGCGGATGCGAAAGCGTCCGCCGCTTCGTGGTTCCCGCCTGGACGGCGGAGGTCGGCCGGCCGCCGCGGGCCCCCTCACCCCCGGCCCCTCTCCCACGAGGGGAGAGGGGTGACGGTCGCCGGTGGGGACGGGCTGCGTCCGCTTTTCCGGAGAGGACGCCGTCGCGCGCGAGCGCGTCGCAGCCCGCCCGCCACGAGGTGCGGGTGCTACCCTGCGCCCGGAAGCCTTGCGGAGCGCCGCCGCCGTGCGCACCGTGCGGAGAGGTCCGTCCCCCGCGCCCGGAGCAACCGATGAGAGCCGCCCTTCTCGCCCTGGCCCTGCTCGCCGCCTGCGCCCAGCCGCGCGAGGACGGCGGCGGCGCGGCCCCGCCCGCCGCCGACACGGCCCCGCCCCCGGCCGCGTCCTCTCCCGACCCGCCATCGTCCGAGCCCCCGTCGTCCGACGTGGCGGCGGGCGATTCCGCGACCGTCGCGCGGCTGGAGAGGGAGGCGCGCGCCCTCGCCCGCACCACGGGGTGCACCTCGGCCGGCCAGTGCCGCACCGCGCCGGTGGGGAGCCGCCCCTGCGGGGGGCCGCGGGAGTACGTGGCGTGGTGCCCCACCTCCACCGACAGCGCCGCCCTCTACCGCAAGCTCGACGAGCTCGAGCGGGCGGAGGACGCGTGGAACCAGGCCCGCGGGATGATGTCGACCTGCGAGTTCCGCCAGCCGCCCGCACCGACGTTCTCCGGGGGCCGTTGCGGGACGTAGCTGTCAGTAATCGAAGTGGTCGCGACAAAGTCGAAGTGGCTGCGACAACCATCAGAGTGGTTGCGACAGAACCGGGGGTGGGCGCCCGGTGATGGAGCGCTGAAGGGATGACGAAGCCGACGCCACCGAACCCGTGGGGCCCGTGGATGGGGCGCCGCAGGGAGCCGCTGCTCCTGAGCGGAATCGGGTGCGTCGTGCGGGGAAAGACCGGGCTGGACCCGCGGGTGCAGGTCCGGTTCACGGCGTTCCGGGATCGGGATGACTGGGACGACGAGCGGATCCCACTGCGCGAGCGGCTGGACGGGAGCCGGGTGTGGTGGGACGAGATCCCGAGCGGGCAGTACCCGGCGATGCACGTGGGGCAGGTCTGGCGGGGGGACACCGGCAGCGGACGCCTGAGTACAGCGTCGCGACCTTCGACGTGGACATCTCGAGGGAAACGTGCCGGGTCCAGCGCGACTACGAGTGCATCGGGAGGGGCGCTCCCGCGGACCGTGTCTTCCGCGTTGCACCGCCTGCTCCGGAGGGTGCCGTGAGGCCGCGTCGCGTCGCGGGCACTGACGTGCTCGTGCTGGACGTGCCCGGCCGGGAGGGCAGGGTCCTGATCCCGTGCGCGGAGGTGGTGCGGCGGTACTACGGCCCCTCGACCCAGATGATGCGGGCGTTGTGCACCGGGTACCACCGGTCGCTGCATGTCTACCAGAGAGTCGACGAGGAAGGGCAACCGCACTTCCTGGAACTGTACAACTTGAAGGAGAGCTACGTCGACGAGGCAGGAGTCTCACGCGTTCACCTGCGGGCGCAGGTGAGCAACGAAGATCGCCAGCCGGTGGGACGTTTCCGCTATTCGGCGTTGGCGAGGCGGAGGGCGCTCTTCACTGCGCGCCGGCTTCAGATGCAATGGGCGCGGTCAGCGCCGGCGACGTTCAGGGCGTTACCGCCCTTCGAGGGAACGACGCAGCTGGAGGTGCATGGGACGTGGCTGGAGCGGGGACCCTATGATGCCGATCGTGATTTTCTCGTGTTTTGGATTACGGAGTGTACGGCGGCGTTCCCGTTCGAGCGACTGGGGGGGCATCGAGACAACCCGAACAGGCGCGACGGGGAGCGTCCTGGCGGTGGAACGACGGGGGGCGCGAGGAGGCCGGGGAGCCCATACCCGCGGCTGAGCAGGGGCGAGGTGGCGGCGCCAGGCCGGCCTGCGGGGTCCCTGCTGCGCGGCTTGGTCAAGGCGGTCGAGCCGGGAATCCGATACCGGCCGCTGAAGCCGGTCGTCCTGGTCGAGACGCCGCCGCCGCCCCCGTCCGACCAGGACGTGAGCTGGCCGGTCCCACTCCCAGGCGAGCCGGGCGACGTCGTGAGCCCGGACCCCCCGACTGCGGGCGAGTCGCCGCGGGACCGCCTGAGCGTGGTGAGTGGGATGGCCAGAGCAGCGGGGAGAAGGTCCTGCTGCCGCACCTGATGGAGTTCAAGGGACTGGTGGAGCGGCTGGCGGAGTCGGGTGGGTGGGGGCTCTCGTGGCGCAACCCACAGGCGGAGCTCGGCCGGGGCGATGGGATCGCGTCTCCGTTTCCCGTGGCCAATCCGCGGACGAAGCGGCCCCGGTGGTGCTACGTTGAGACGACACGTCCGGTAACCCAAGGCGGGCCGAAGCGGCGGCACGTACTGATCGCCGACGTGGTCCTGGGTGAACGTCACGCGTACCTGCTGGAGATCGAGCGGCGGCCGTCGGAGGAATTCGCCAGCCTGTTGATCGCCGCGGCCGAGGGCGCGGAGCTCACGACGGAGTGGTTCGTCCGCTTCCTGAGGCTCTGCGTCAAGCGGGCAAAGCGCGGGGCGGGTCCATGGCCGGCGGAGAAGACAGACCTGGGGTTGGAGGTGTATACGAAGCTCCTCCATGCGGGGAGCCGCGAGGTACCGGTGGTCGGCGAGTTGTACCGGCGGCGTGTAGAGGCAGCGCTGCGCCGCGCGCCCGACACATGTATGGGGGATGAGGAGACCGACGCCTCCACTACGCTTCCTTCCTGAGGAAGGCAATCGGGGGGGGCCAGGGCTGCAGCGGCGAGCTGACGCCCCCTCCCGCCGGCGGAAGACCCCGGCAGTCACGCTCACGCCGCCCCAGCGAGGAAGCGTTCCCACCCGTGATGATGCCCGACTCGTTCCCCTCTCCGGATGCCCTCCGCGCGCACCTTGGCAGCATGCTCAACGAAGGACGCGCGGTGTGGATTCGGACAGGCGGCTTCTCGATCGAGGATCAGAAGGCACACGGCGCCTGCGCGACCACCCTCGTACGCGCCGGGTTCGGCGACGGGGGTGCCTGTCCCGAGGTTGTTGTCTTCGACTGGAGCGTTGCGACCGAGGTCGCCGCTGAAGGACTCGCCTTATTCCCCGTGGTCGCAAGGCACTTCGGCGAGCGGGGATCGACCGTCTACGCCTGTGAAGCCAGCAACGCCTCGGTCGCGATGGCGCTGCGGACCTCCGGCGTCGCTCTCGGCGGCCGCTGCGCGGGCTGGGCCCGCGCCGCCGCCGCCGGACAGGTTTCGTTTCGCTCCGTCGCGCCTGCCGCGCTCTTCAGTGCCGAACGGGACCCATCCATGGATGACTACGTGGATGGGCTGTCGGCCTCCATGCGGGAGCTGGGCCTGCCCAAGAAAACCTCAGTGGCCGTCATGGGCGTATCGCTCGAGCTTCTTCAAAACGTGTTGTCCCATGGCGAGGCGCGGAACGCGGCTGCGGCCGCACTTCTCTTCGCCCGCCGCCGGCCGCGGGTGCTGCAGCTGGGTGTCGCCGACGATGGCATCGGGATCCCGGGGTCGGTGAGGGGTCATTCCCGGTACGGATGGATCACCGAGCTTTCGGACGCGGTGGCAACCCGGACCCTGCTCCGCGACCATATCTCTGGGCGGGAGGAGAGCGAGGGCTCCGGCGGCGGGCTGTCGCGGTTGGTGCAGCGCGTCCTTCGCGACTTCGGGGCTCGGGTCCGCCTATGCTCCGGCAGTGCCTTCCTCGCGCTCGCGCATGGGACGCGCCCGGAGATGGGGAGGCTCACGCACGGCACAGGCACCCAGATTAGGATCGAGTTTCCGATTGGCTGAAACGAATCGTGATGTTGCTCCGCCCGCATGCAGCGTGTACACTGCACAACATGAACACCTCTGGAACACAGCCATTCATCGAGATGCCACCCCTCCATCTGGTGGACCTCGTCGACCGCGGGAAGTCGCTCTTCACGGCGGCTGAAGCGCGTGACGCGGAGGCATACCTTCTGGATGCTCTCGAAGCCGTTCCCGAGGGCGGGCTCCTTCCGGTCCACCTTGAAGGAGTGCGACTCTCCTCGGAAGCTGCTCGCCAGCTGCTCCGCCGTGCCCTGTTGCGCATCCGAGCCGGAGAACTGACGGATCGCTACCTCGTTCTCGGTGATCTCGGGGAGAGCCTATACAACGTCGAGATCATGCTGTCGGGGGAGGAACTCGTGGTTGTCGAGCGCGCCGACGAGGAAGGAGTGCAACTGCGAGGTGACGTGGACCCTGCAATGCTCGCCACGCACCGGTTCCTCTGTACCACGAGTGGAGCGACGGCCAGCGCCGTACAGCAGCATTTCGGCCTGAATAACATTTCCACGGCGACGAACCGGCTGACCTCCCTCACGAAGCGCGGCCTCGCCCGCCGGGTTCAGCACCGCGCGGTTGCTGGGGGTGGCCGCGAGTTCGTGTACGCAGCCGTGCGCTAGAAATCGGCTTGTAGAAGCGCCGATCCCACAAGTCCTCCGGCGTTTTCATCTTGTGAAGTGATAGATATTGACATTCTGAATGAATGTCGGTTAGGTTCCCTAGCGAGGCAAGGCTCGGCGCGAGGGGGAGTATCGCGCAACGGGCGCCTCGATTCTGTGGCGCACAACAAGACAGGTTCGCATGGAGCCCGGTAACTGCGCGAGGCAGATAAGCAACCTGGACCTGATTGAGCTCCAGCGTTTCGGAGAAGAGGCGGACCGGCTCGAGTACCCGGCGATCGCGGAGGGGGGCTTCATCGTGCCCGGGGTTGGCCCCTCTCCTTCCATTCCCCCGGCCACCAGAGGAGGAACCAGTGCCCCAGCAACCTCAGGGTCCGAAGAAGCCGGACCCGCAGCCGACGCACGGCAACGACCATCGGCCGAAGCCGCCACGGCCCGTCCAGCCGCACACCCCCTCGACCGTAGACTGAACGAAGTGCTGAAGTTCGGGGAGCTGCGGGAGTACCATCCAGGTACTCGTGTCGTCCGCAGCTCCCCCGACTGGACTCTCCTCGCCGTACCCGTGGGGCTTTTCGCGACGCTGCCCTACCGTGCGACACTCTTCCTCGAGGTACCGCACGAAGCTCCCGCGAATCCGACCCCCTGCGTCCTCGCCATCCCGAACCGGCTCCAGCCGCTCGTACCTCCGGTCCGTGCCTGGGCGGTAAGCTCGACCGGCGTCTGGCTGAGCTCGCCTCACGAGTACCCGGACCGAAGCATGTGCGCCTGCATGCCCGGCGAGTGGCTCTGGGGTCGTGACCCGCTCTGCGTGTACGTCGACTGGTGCATCACCTGGATTGGCAAGGCTCTTCACGCGCAGTTGCTGGGCCGTTGGCCCGGACCGCAGCACCTCCCGCATCACCTCCGTCAGCCGCGTGCGGAGAAGCGGGAGTATTGCGGCTGCGGCTCCGCCCGCCGGTACCAGGAGTGCTGCATGGAGCCGGACCGGGAGATCTCCGGCTACCAGAGCCGGCGGGCCGCCGTCCGTGGCAGCCATTCCTACGAGTACACGCTGGAAGTGCAGCGGCGCCCCGCTTTCAGGGACTGGGCTCCGCTGGCTGCACGCTGACTCGGCCGGTCGACACTTCGCGACCCGGTCCATCTACCCTTCAGAGGAATGGAGGAACTGACGTGGCACAGCGACGTGGTACGGACCCTTTGATCGGTTTGGGATTGTCAGCCGCGCTGGTCATCCTCCTCGCCTACCTGCAACGCGGGCGTGGCAAGGCCAACGCGCCTCTTATCCCAGACGCGGTTGAGAACCAGATCGACCGTGTGGTCGCGGCCCTCAACCGGACGTTTGGCCATCAGTGGGTGAATTCCGCCCTGGACACCCTGCAAGGCCGCCTTGAGCAGGCATTGCCGGGAATGAACCACGTGCTAAGTGCCGTCTACTGGGCGGAGCGCACGTTGGGACCAGGGAAGGGTGGCGCGAAGAGGCAGGCCGCCTATCAACGAGTCCACCGCTGAGCATGCAGGCAGTGCGGCGCGTCCCGCCGGGTCCGGTGGCAGCCTCACCGCCGAAGTGGTGACCAGGAGAAGGCGGTCGGCCCGAGGAAGCTACCCTGGAAGGAGGGGACGGTGAGTCAATGTCGGTGAAGCCGCGAGTGTTCGTCAGTTCCGTGGTCTCTGGGTTCGAGACCGAGCGCGAAGCGGCCCGGGAGGGCATCGTCGCCGCGGGCGGGGAGCCGGTCCTAGTCAACGAGGACTTCCCAGCCCGGGCGGCATCGTCGCGCAACGTGTGTCTCGACGCCGTAGACAGCTGCGACATCTACATCGTGATCGTAGGTGCACGCGGCGGCTGGACCACACCCTCTGGAAAGCTGGTAGTGGAGGAGGAGTATGAGCGAGCGAGGCAGCGGCGGCTACCTATCCTCGTATTCGTGCAGCGCGGAAGCCGGGATCCGGACGCTGAGCGTCTGCTGCACACGCTCAGCGATTACGTCACGGCGCTTTTCAGGCGCGAGTTCAGCACACCGGACGAGTTGTGGACGGAAGTGGAGCGCTCCGTCAGCGAGCTGGTCCAGCAAGCGGAGAAGCCGCGAGTGAACGCCCGGGTCGTCCAGGAGTGGCTGGCCCGGCCGCGCGCCGGCGACCGGCTCCGCCTACGGTTCGTCATCCTTCCGGAGCGGGAGGAGGAGGTCGTCGACCTCGTCCGCCTTGGGAACAGCGACCTTCGGGATTTCGCGTACGAGATTGCGCACCGCCGCGACGTCGGGCTCTTGAGCCATGAGGCGCCGAAGCAATCGCATGTCACGCAGACCGCCCTGCAGATCACCCAGGCGGTAGAGGACTGGCGTAGCAGGGACGGGCGCGTCGAGGTCCATCTCGACGCAAGCGGCATGATCGCCGTGGAAGCGGCCGTGACGTCGGCTCAGGAGGGCGACGACCGCCGGGAGTTCGCCGCTTCGTTGGTCATCCTTCAGGGGGACGTCGAACGAGTCCTACGCCGGTGCTTCGCCTTCGCCGACGCGTGGTATGGCGAGCTCGACCCCCACCGCAGGCATCAGCGGTTCCACTTCGGCGTCGCCCTGACGGGATTAGGCTACCGAAGATGGGCCGCGGAGGTCCCACGCGGGGGCGCAGTCTCGATGGGAACGCAGGCACGAGCGGATCCGTTCCTCGTCTACGAGCGCCCGCGGATGATCACCTACCAGGATCTCGCCCGGCCGGATGGTGAGATCGAGCGTGTCCTGACGCTGGCATCACGAACTCTGGGCTGACGACGGAGGGAGTATGATTCGTGTGTCGATAGGACCGGATGAGCGGTCTCTCAACGATGTCTCCGGCGGGTGGATCGCCGAGCAGGTGGGGCGCCGGCGCGAGCAGGGTGGCACGGTGTGCATCCGCGTGACCGTCCAGGAAGCCGGCCTCAACGTGGTACTTGCGACTGCGGGATGCCCCGGGGGCGGTGGTTCCAGGCCGCCCACGGATGCGGAGAGGCGTATCCTGGAGCTGTGGCGCCGACAGCGTCTGGACGAGGCCGACTTCCCCCCGGGTAGGCTGATGGCGTTCCTACAGCAGCTTCGCCACGCGCTGTAGTCTGGACACCGCAGCCCAGGTACGGTCGCCGGGAGTAGGACACGCCATGCGGAAGGCGCTCCGGAGCCGATCCCGGGGGCGGGGTTCGAGAGCGGCCGAAGCGCGAGCCCAGGCGGAGACAGCGAGGAAGGGGGCGCCTGGTGCGCCCCCTTCTCGTTAGCGGCTCCCCACCCGCGCCCGTGGCCAGGCTCACCGTCCCCACGCCCCCCAGGCGGCGAGGTGGCCCAGCCCGCTCAGCCCGTAGGCTCGCTGCTCCGCGGGCTGGTGACGGCCGCGGTACCCACCATCCGTTACCATCCGCGCGTGCGTTGGAGTACGTCCGCCCCCCCGCCGGCCGGACCCCGGGAGCGGCGGCGGCGGACACGTCGCCCGCGATCTCCTCCACGATGTCGTCCAGCGTCACCAATCCCTCGGTGCCGCCGTACTCGTCCACCGACAATGGTCCTGCAGACAGAACGTCGAAGTCTCTCCGCGCATGCGTGTCGCCGCGTGAGGCACCGCCAAGGACCCGCTTGGCCTTACACCACCAGATCGATCTGGTAGATGGCCGTGGTCCCGCTGATCTCGTTCCCGACGATCAGCAGGGGCTTGCCGTTCGGCGAGTCATCCGCGGAGACGAACGTCAGCCCCTCGGGTCCCAGGTCACCGCCCGCGCCCTCGCGCGAGGTGGCATAGGTCACGTACCGCGGCGCTGTGGGCGTGGTGACGTCGTACACCATCACGCCCCCGGTACGCTCCAGGCCGATGAACGCAAAGCGCTTGCTGCCGAAACGCGCCACCACGGCGCCCTCGGGTTCGGGGCCCTTGTTGTCGCTGCGGTCATCCAGGGCGTTACCCGTGTTGCTGGCGTTGAACGCCACATTGGGGAGCGACGTCGTCCGCTGCTCCAGCTCATCGCCGGAGTCCCACACCAGCTGGCCCTGCGCCGTCCAGATGCTGAACGAGCGCGCCCCAAACGCGTACAGGGCGTCGAACTGGCCCGTCGTGGCGTTGCGCCCCGTCTGCGTGGTCACGTTCAGCCGTCCCAGCCGCGCGGCCGCGCTGCAGGCGCCGCCGCACGCCGCGTCGGTGAAGGCGGAGGCGTTCAGCGCAAGCGTGCTCACCCGCGCCTCTTCGCGCAGACCGGCCCAGTCGCGGGCATCGCCCTCGTTGGCGGTGAGCAGGTAGGTCGTGCCGTTCACCTGGTAGGAAACGATGGCATCCGGCTGGTACATCCCCCGCACCGGCGAGGTGCGGATGTTGACTGCGGCGGTGCCCCCGGCGCCGTCGCGATCGCTGGGGTCCAGCGCGTTTCCTGCGGCCCCATGGTCCTTGTATCCCAGCGCCACCACGCTGGTGACCGTGGCGGAGCGGACGTCCACGATGGCCAGCGCATTGTTTTCCTGCAGGGTGACCCAGGCCGTCCGTCCGTCCTCGGAGACCGCGACGTATTCCGGCTCCAGGTCCTGCGCCACACTGGCGTTCGGTCCGTAGATGCGCACGCCCGCGCTGCGAAGCTGCGCCGCCTGGCCGTTGAAGGCGCCGAAGCCCGCAGTGCGCACCGTGGGCGACGTCTCGTTGCGCACGTCGATGACGCTCACCGAGCCTTCTGGATCGGTGGTGTAGGCGTCGTTGGGCTCGCCCTCGTTGGCCACCAGCACGTAGCGCCCGTCGGGGCTGAAGGTGACCATGTCCGGCTGCGCGCCCACCGTGACGCTGCTCACCGCCCGCAGGTCCTCGGCCTGGTAGAAGTCCACCGCACCCGGGGAGGTCTTGCCCGGCGCCTCTACCGCGATGGCCACCAGCCCGTCGTGCACCGCCACGCTGTTCACGGAGCCGCCCCCACGCGCCTGCAGGGTGGTGATCCGCGCAGGCGAACGGGGGTTCGACAGGTCCAGCACGTCCACCGTGCCCAGCGCGCCGTTCACCACGAACAGGCGCCGGCTGTCGGGGTCGTACGCGGTGATCTCGGCGGCCGCCGTGCCGCCGCCGGCGAATCCGCCGATCTTCTGCAGCGTGAGCGACGACGGAGTGGGACCGAACGACGGGCTGGTGGGATCGTCGCACGCAGCGCCTAGCAGCAGCGCGCCGACGACCACGGGTGAGAGAGCGCGCATGTCTATGGAAGTCAGGGGTGAACGGGTGCGGAATCCCTCAATCAACCTTCGCTTCCGAACGAACGCCGCACTGCGCCGTCACCATGGCGGCACGAGACCATGACGAGCGTGCACGCCGTCCATTCCCCCGGCTCCCTCGGGTGACCCGCTGGAAGGCGGCGATCTGGTCTTCCATGTGCCGGGTTTCGTGGAGGCGCGCCAGGCGCCGCTGGCCGTGCACGCCATGTCGGTGGACCTGAAGGAGCTCCAGGTGATGCTGCTCCCCATGGCCTGCGGCGCATACGAGATGGTGGTGAGCGCGGGGCTGGTGCGCAGCGTACGGCGGTCCTGCCCGTGACCGGGAGGGCGCCGGCGCACGCTGGACCCCTGTGTCGGCTCCAGGAGGGAGGCGTCCCGCAGGGCTCCGTGGCGACAGGGGCCGCGGAGCGCGCTCGTCCTCACGCGGCCCGCCCCCCCACGGTCGCAGGCACCAGGGTATCGATGACAGCCCGCGCCGCGTGGGGGCGCCCGATGCGGCGCGCGTTCTCCGCCAGCCGCAAACGGAGCCGCGGGTCGCTGAACGCGCGGTTGTAAATAGCGCGCAGCTCCGCACCGCAGCGCCCTGCCAGCGCGGCGCTTTCGCGCACCACGGCGTCTACGTTTCCTTCCTCGGCTCCGGGAACCGGCCGGGTGAGCACGAGTGGCTTCCCCATTGCCAGCGCCTCGCTGGTGAACAGCCCGCCCGGCTTTCCGCTCACCACGTCGGCCGCGGCCATCCAGTGGTCCATCTCCAAGGTGTAGCCCAGGACCCGGAGCCGTCCATCCGGCAACTGGAGCGCCTGCAGGCGCGCCATCGCCCGCGTGTTGCGGCCGCACACCGCGACGACGGCCACTTCGGGCGGCGCGCCCTCCAGCGCGGCTACTGCCGCCTCGTCCACTCCGATACCGAGGCCGCCACCAGTCACCAGCAGCAGTGGCCGTTCGTCCAATCCCAGGAAGGCCCGTGCGGCCGCTTGGGTGGGAGCGCGCGCGAACGAGATGGCGACGGGGATCCCCGTCGCGTCCACCCTCGCGCCCGCCACGCGGCGGCGGAGCTCGGCCGCCGCGGCCTCCGTGGGCACGAAGTAGCGCCTGACGGCAGGCTGCGCCCAGTAGCGATGGACGGTGAAGTCGGTCATCACCAGCGACACCTCGGGTGCGCCTGGATGCCGCGCGGCGACCTGGCTGGGAAGGAAGTGCGTGCAAACGCAGGCCGACCATGGCCCCGAAGCGAGGATCCGGGCGAACTCGCGGAACAGCAGCCGTCCGGCGAGAGGGGCCCACCGGGCGTGGTCTCCCCCATCGCCATCGGTGAGGCGGTAGATCTCTTTCCACGTGCGTTGCGCCCGGGCGGCCATGAGCTCGTATCCGGCGCCGTAAACGGAACGGACCCATCCGGGCGCTGTTTCGAGCAGGTCCACGTGGCGAACTCGGACCTCTGGGTGGGCTTCGGTCGCCGCCTCCCGTAATGCCTCGGCGGCGCGCAGGTGCCCCGTGCCCGTGCTGGCGGAGACGATCAGGATACCGGGTCTGCTCATTGGATGAGGTCGGGTGGATGAGTCAGGTGATCGGCCCATCTGAGTCTCCTGGCTCATGGCGACGCGCGAGTCACCACCGGGTAACGCTGAGGGTCACGGAATGCCGGGCCATGCGGGGTACCGCTATGTTTGCCGCGTCCGGACTCCTCCCCCTCGTCCTGTTCAACGGAACCATAGCCTTGCACCACGTCTGGTTCTTTGCCTGGGTGGTAGCCACGGGGGCTGCCTTCGCGATGCTCGAGGTGCAGATCGAGGGCGGCGGCGGATGGGCGACCACGCTCCCGACGTGGCGCTCCGACCATCCGCTCGCACGGCTGATTCTCGGCGGACGCACACTCACCGGCTACCATCTGTGGGTGCACATCTGTCTCCTCCTGCTGGTGCACCTCGTCTACCCGCTGGGCGCAGCGCCACTCTCGTGGCGGATGGAGGCGCGCATCGTCGCCTTCCTCGCGCTCTTCTGGGTCGTCGAGGACTTCCTCTGGTTCGTCTTCAACCCAGCGTTCGGACTGCGCCGCTTCCGCCCCGCGCACGTGTGGTGGCACCAGCGATGGTGGGGTCCGCTCCCGCGGGAATACTGGATCTTCGTACCACTCGCCGCCGCGGCGTACGTGTGGAGCGTGGGGGAGGTGCGGTGACGCGGATGCGGGTGTAACGGAGCAGAGCCGATACGAGGGCAGGAAGAGGCTGTCGCAAGCCCGGGGCAGGTTTCGTGTGCCACCCCAGCCCGGGAGCTTCGCCGATGACTGCCTGGATCGCGCGGCTGCACCGACACGACGAGCGTGTCCTTCACGCCCTGGTACTCCGACGCCGGCCCCACCTCGACCGCCTCATGCGCGTCGTCACGCATCTGGGCGACGCGGCCGTGACGGCCACGGCCGCGCTCCTCCTCTGCTTCGGGCTCGTTCCCGGGCTCGTCGTCGCAGGACGACGGGCGGCGTTCGCGCTGGTCGCCTCCCACCTGGTGGTTCAGCTCGTCAAGCGCACCGTCACACGGGCCCGCCCGCTGATGCCGACGGGCGTTGGGGCGCTCGTGCAGCCCCCCGACCGCTTCAGCTTCCCGTCCGGGCATGCGGCAGCCACCGTCTCGGTCGCGCTGGGCGCGGCCACCGGGCTGCCCGCCATCGCGACGCCGCTGCTGGCGTGTGTCGCGGCGCTCGTGGGCATCTCGCGCTGCTACCTGGGTGTCCATTATCCCGGTGACGTGGCGGCTGGGTGGGCGCTGGGGCTGCTGGGCATCATGGGTGCCCGGGTGCTGATCGGATAGGCGGCTGGCGGCAGCGATGCGAAGACGCGCGGCGAGGAGCGCGGTGGTTACGGGGGAATCCGCCGTCCGCCCGGCAGTCGTCGTACCTGGCGTGGTCGGCACCGTGGCTCGCAGGCGTGCCGCGGAAGAGAGGGGCTCCACTCGGGGACGTCGCCGATCGCCTTTGCCAACCTCCGCAGCGGAGCCGCAGATGCCGAATGCCACCCTGCACTTCCTTCTCGCGCGGCGAGTCTTCGACGGATGGACGTCCATGCCGATCCGGGCGCCGTTCGCCCCCTCCGCGGTCACCCGCAACGCTTTCCTCCATGGCGCGGTCGGCCCCGACATGGGATACTTTCCAGGCGCCGATCCCCTCATCTCGCAACGCGCCCATCACCTCAGAACCGGCGCCCTCTGTCGCGCGCTGGTCCAGCAGGCGCGCACGGACGAGGAGCGGGCCTTCGCCTGGGGATGGGTGACGCACGTCCTGGCCGACGTGGCGGTGCACCCGCTGGTGAACGAGGCATGCGGCGAGCTCCTGGCGGGCGGGCGTGGCGTGCCCCTTTGGGGCCCGGAGGTCGCCGCCATGCATAGCGCGCTGGAGATCGGGCTCGACGCCGTGTTCCAGGCCCGGCACGGGGAGATAGAGGCGGAGCTGAGGCCGGCGTTCGCCCCGCAGGGCATGCGATTCATCGCGCGCGCCTACCAGCGGACGTACGGCGCGGCGCCGTCCCCGCGGGCCCTGTTCGCAGCCCACCGGTGCGTCTGCCGGCTATCGCGACCCCTGGGACTGTTGCGGCGCTTCGCTGTTCACGCCTTGGATGCGCGTCCCGGGGCGGGTCGAAGCACCCGCCGGGTCGCCGCCGCCGCACCGCTCGCCGTGCTCTCCTCCTGTCTGCCTTCAGCCTCCAGCGCCCGGGGCCTCTTCTCACCCGTCCGCCCCCAGGCATGGCTGATCTCGGAGGTGGATGAGATCGTCGCTGGTTTCGGTGAATGGTCCACGGCACACTACGCGTCGGGACTCGTTTTCCTGCGTGACCACTGGCTGGACACCGGCGCGGTAGGCACGTGCGAGACGGCACGGGCCCAGGCTCTTCTGGCGGCGCTGCACGTCGGCCGCTCGCAGCTCGCCAGGGTCGTGGAGGTAGCCGCCTGACCTGGGAAGCGTTGGCGGGATTCTGGTCGGGGGGCGCCGAGCCCGAGGATCACGCCGACGTCCTCGGGCGTGATCTCGCCCGCATGCTGAATCGTCCGGACCTGGGCGACGTCGGCGAACCACTCTCCCTCTGGATAGACCGGGGGGCGAGCGTCGAGCGCGTCGCCGGCGTAGGTGAGTCGCACCCGTTCGCCGCGCCAGGCTCCAAGCCAGTCACGGGTGGCGACCGGGAGCAGCCACGCGTCACCGGCGTCGAGTGCACGCCGGAGAGTTCCCACGTCGGCGTTGGACAGCCTTACCTGGAGCATGAGTCGAAGCTGGAGACACTTCGTTGCGCCAAGGTGGTCTCTGCGGTCCACGCCGCCCGGAGCAGCAGATCCGGCTGGATGCTCGTACCGCTCCCCTTCCGAGAAGCGGGGCGCGGGACCTGTACTTCGCTCCATGAACCCTGGCGCTCGTAGTCAAACCGGGTGCAGAGAGACACGATGCGGCGTTGGCGCCACGCGCATCCAGCGCCTGTCTCCCCGCGACGGCCCGCACCCGGAGCACGGCCGGTCCGGCAGCGTGACGTAACTCAGCTCCCGCACTCGCTTCGTCACGAGGTGGCGTGTCAGCCTGAACTCCCGCTGCACTGAGCAAGTGAGTGCGTGAACGGCGCCGCTCTCCCGGCTCCAGGACGCCGGTCCCAGTAGCGCGCGCACAGGCCGGCGCCGTCGCCCCCCGGTCCTCTCAGGTGAAGCCCGATCCGCAATCGTGTTACCAAGTGCATCCGTCGGACCTCGTTCGGTTATGTGTGCGCCTTCACCGCCAGAGCTGCCCAGGGCAGACACGGCGACTTCGCGATCCAGCGACGGCATCCGCTCCGCGTCGGGCAAGTCCAGCTTCGCGCGGGCACCGGGGGTGAGGTGGTCCTCGGTGGTGTGCATCAGTCGTCCTCGGCCTCGTCAAAGGGGAGGTGTCTGCGCCGGGGGGGGGGCGCGTGGGGATCGCCGGGCGCCACTGGGGCCCCGGGGTGCGCCGCAGCCGGTGCAGACGCTTCGAGTGCGGGGCGCTCCGCCGCCCGCCAGCCTGCGCGCCGGGCCTGCTGCCGTCGCGTGGCGGTCGTCTCGCGCACCGCGGCCTCCTGGCGGCGCCGGAGCTCCGCGTGGGCCTGGAAGAGGGCAACCTCGTCGATCTCGCGGCGTACCTGCTCCTCCAGCGCTCGCCGCGCCGCGTTCAGCTCCCACCGGCTGAGCGGGGGGTGTGTGATGTCCCGGTAGGTGACCAACGTGTAGCGCTGCGTCTGCGGGTCCAGGTAGTAGAGCACCGACATGTCCCGCGGGTCGTAGTGGAAACGTAGCGAGAGCTTCCGCTCCGGATGGTGCGGATCGGGCGCCTTGATGTACGGGCGCAGCGGGTCGCTGAAGTAGTTCACGTGGTCGATCACCACGCCGGACTGCTGGACGGTACGGGTCTCGTACGGCATGAACGTGATCCGCAGCCTCGCCTCGTCCATGATGCGGTCCGGCAGTCCCGTCCCAGGCCGCTCGCGCGTGCCGCGGATCCCCTCCTCCCACACCGCCTGCGGCTTCCGGCCGCCGAGGCCGCGGTGCGCCCGCTGGTGGTAGACGGTCGTGATCCAGTCGCCAGGTACGCCTCGAGCTCCCGGAGGGTGAAGACCGCCTGCTTCGCCGAATCGTAGTCTCCCCGGGCAACCGGGTTCGACCGCGTCGTGCCGGGGAGGGCGTGGATCTCGTCGGCGATGGTGCCCATCAGGCGCTCGATGTGGGCGCCGTACTCCGGCTTCTTCACCGGCCGCCACTTCATGTGGATGCCCCACTCCATGCACCCGTGCTCCAGGGCGCGGCCACGGAACTCCTTCGCGTTGTCGGCCAGGATGATCGTGGGGGCACTCCAGCACGGCCCCACGCCGCCGATACCCCGCTTCGCCAGCCAGTCCTCCTTCGCCAGAAGCGCGTGGGCAATGCAGAGCCCCGTGCCGGCGGCACCGGGCACCTCCAGCGACACGTAGAAGCCCAGCACCATGCGGCTGAAGACGTCCAGCAGCACCGTGATCCAGGGGCGGTTGATCGGCTTCCTCTCCACCTCGTCCACGACCATCACGTCGAGCAGCGTGTGGTCGATCTGTGCCAGCGCCAGGGGGGTGTCGGCGCGGAGCGTGGAGCCGCGCTGCGGCGCGAAGGCCTCCTCCGCGGCGCGCGCGCCCTCCTGGGCACGGACCTTCCGCTCCGCGTTGATCGCCCGGATCCGGCGGGAGACCGTCGCCTCTGCCGGCGCGCGAAATCCGTAGGCCGCGCAGCGGGCCCGCAGCTCCGTCATCACGTCGGCGATCGACTTCCGCTGGCTGGTGAGGTATTCCTCGCGCATGACGGCCTTGACGACGGCCTCGACCTCCTCCGGCAGCCGGCCCTTGCCGCGCCCGCCGCTTCTCCGGACAGGGATGAGGGCGCTCAGCCTCCTGGCCCCGTCCTCGTACCGCCGGAGCCAGCGGTAGACCGTGGCGGCGTGAAATCCGCGTTCCGCCGCCCGCTCTTCGACCGCCTCGCGCCCGAGCCAGCCCGCCTCGTCGCTGAGGAGGAGTGGCCGGATCACCTCGAAGCGGTTCTGCGCCTGGGCCCACTCCGTGTCGGTGATCCCGACGAGGTCGAGGTCGGGCGGCGAGTCCGAGGGGTCGGCATTCACGGCCGGGGCGAGGTACTGAATCTCGAGCCGCTCCGTCGTCCCGTCCGCCTGGTCGCGGGCAATCACGAACTGCGTGTCGAGATAGGCGATGATGGTGAAGAGCCGGCCGCGGAAGAGGACGTCGGCGCCCGGCCGCAGGGAGAGCTTGGTCATGGGTCGGTGTCGTTCACGAGCCAAAGGCGGGAGTCCATCGTGAGCGGGATGGTGAGGTCGCAGCCGATCCGGCCCTCCGCCACCAGCTTCCAGAGGGTGGGGATGATCGGGCATGGGCCACCTCGCACAGGATCGTCGCAGCCACTTGAGTGGCTGTGGTAGATTGTCGCATCATCTTCAGGAGTTATCGCAGCTTCTCCGAGGTAGTATACCCCGATGCTGCCTTGTGGGTTGTCGCAGCTACTTCGAAGTCTGACAGGGACGTGGAAGCCATCGGGGGGCGTCCTTAGACAACGGAGCGGCTTACCAGCGGACGTGTCGCGTGCAGCCCCCTGCCGAGCGGCCATGTTCGCCACGATGGCCTCGACGAGCTCGCCAATTGGTCTCATCGTTTCGATCGGGGCCACCCGGAGATCGTGGTACACCGGGGAGCGAGCGCGAAATCCGCAAGGTGAAGGAGCGCGGCCCGTGATGGCGTGAGCGCCCGGGCCGCTCCAGGTGAGTCAGCACCCGTTTCTTCCCAACCTGGCCTCATCGGCGGCGCGACAGGCGCTTTCCGGACACGCGGGTGGCCGGGAGGACGGGCAGGCCGTACATTCGCGTCCATCCCTACCCGCCACCCCTCTCGAACCGAGGCACGTACATGGATCAGGAGCCGCAGGGATTCCTGGGATCGTCGCTCTTCTGGGTGGGCAAGGTGAGCGCGTGGGTGTGGGGGGCGCCGCTGCTGGTGCTGCTGGTGGGCACGGGCCTGTACCTCACCTTCCTGCTGCGCGGGCTGCAGTTCCGGGAGCTGGGGCATTCGCTCTGGCTGGCCCTGGTCAAGCGCAAGGAGGAAGGCGCGGAGGGCGACATCTCGCACTTCCAGGCGCTGATGACGGCGCTCGCGGCGACCGTGGGCACCGGCAACATCGCCGGCGTGGCGGGGGCGATCGCGGCGGGCGGACCCGGCGCCCTCTTTTGGATGTGGGTCACCGGGCTGGTGGGGATGGCGACCAAGTACGCCGAGGCGCTGCTCGCCGTGCGGTACCGCACCACGGACGAGCGCGGACGGATGGCCGGCGGGCCCATGTACTACCTGTCCCGCGGGGTGGGCGGTCCGCTCGGGCGCACGCTGGGGTGGCTGTTCGCGCTGTTCGCGGCCATCGCGGCGTTCGGCATCGGCAACATGGTGCAGAGCAACTCCGTGGCGGACGCCCTGCGCAGCTCGTTCGGCATCGACCCCGTCTGGACGGGACTGGTGATCGCCATCCTGGCCGGTGCCGTGATCCTGGGCGGGATCCAGTCCATCGGGCGCTTCACCGGCTTCTTCGTTCCGGTGATGATCGCGTTCTACATGATCGGGGCGCTGGTGGTGCTCGGCATCAACTGGCGCGGCATCGACGACATCTTCGTCTTCGTGCTTCGCGACGCGTTCCGCCCGTCGGCCGCCATCGGCGGGTTCGCCGGGGCCTCGCTGATGATGGCGGTGCGCATGGGCGTGGCGCGCGGCGTGTTCAGCAACGAGTCGGGGCTGGGGACCGGCGGCATCGCAGCCGCCGCGGCGCAGACGGAGCACCCCGTGACGCAGGCGCTGGTCTCGATGACGCAGACCTTCATCGACACCATCATCGTCTGCTCGCTCACGGGCTTCGCCATCATCGCCACGGGGGCGTGGATGCAGGTGGACCCCGCCACGGGCGCGGCGTACACGGGCGCGCCGCTCACCGCCCGGGCGTTCAGCACGGGGCTGCCGGGCAACTGGGGCGGCGGCATCGTGGCCGTGGGGCTGGCCCTGTTCGCGTTCTCCACCATCCTGGGGTGGAGCTACTACGGCGAGAAGGCCATCGAGTACCTGGCCGGCCCGCGCTCCGTGGTCCCGTACCGCATTCTCTTCGTGGCGGCATCGTTCGTGGGCGCCTGGGTGCTCACCCTGTCGGCGCAGCAGGGCTTCCAGCTGGTGTGGGGCTTCGCGGACGTGATGAACGGGATGATGGCCTTCCCCAACCTGATCGGCCTGCTGCTGCTTTCCCCCGTGGTCGCCCGCGAGACACGGCACTGGCTGGACCGGCGCAGGGAGATGCTGGCATAGCCGCGCCCCGAGTCCAGGGGCCGGCCCGGCGCCCAGCGGCGTGCCGGAATGAGAGCGGGGCCGTGGTTGCGACAGCGCAGCCGCGGCCCCGCTTCGTCGTGGGATCGGCACCTCCGCGGCCGGCTCACCGCGCCTGCGCGGCCCGGGCGGGTGGTGGGTTCAGGGCCGCGCGCCGGCAAGCCGCGCGAGTGCACCGTCTCTGATGAGCGGGTAATCGAAAAGCGTCGCCATCGGATGGCAGCGTACCGGGGATGAAAGCGACCCCCCGTGCGTACGCGAGCTGCTTCCACCGATCTTTTTCGGTCCTCACAACCCAGTCGTACCGAGCGCGGGCGGGCGTCGTGTGAACTCCCTCGCGGGACGGTCGAGGCGTCCGGCTACCAGGACCCTCAGCAGGTCGATTCGATGCGGGGTGCTCCCATTGATCGTGTTACACCGGCGGAGCATTCCCTTCCGGTGTGACGAGCGCCGATTGACCAACCCGGGGCGCTAGCCCCACCTTTCAGGCCATGGCGCTTGGCGTGCCTTGGTCGTCCCGGCAAACTTCCATTCAAGCAGGAGAACTCCCATGGAAACCAACGGAATCGCCACCTTCGGGACGGTCGACTTCTTCGGGGTGCCGGACGACTCCGCGTTCGTCGTGGTCGAGACCTCGATGGCGGCCGCGGCCTGTTGTTGCTGCTGCTGCTGCAAGTGCGCGCAGACGTCGGAGCCCACCATCATCATCGCGTGATTGCCCACCGCTCCTTCGGGGGCGGTGCCTGAGTCGTAGCAGGTCCTTCCGCTCTTCCGCCGCTGACGACCGAGGCACGCCAGGCGCGCGATCGCACGGATACGGGCGGGCGACGCAAAACGGCCCCCCGACCTTCCGGTCGGGGGGCCGCTCGACGTCCGCGTCCGCGCAGATCCGCGCCGGAGGTCCGCCGCTACCCGCGCTTCTTCGCCGGCCCCTTCTTCGGCGCGGCGGCCTTCTTCGCGGGCGCCGCCCTCTTCGCGGGGGCGGCCTTCTTCGCCGCGCCGGCCTTCTTCGGAGCGGCGGCCGCCATGCCGCCGGAGGCGACGTTCTTCAGCACGGTGCGGGAGGACTTCTCCAGGAAGGAGGCCATCGCCATCTCCTCCTGCAGGTTCTCCTTGAGCAGCCGCGCGCACTCCCGCTCACCCAGCGCCTCGGCCACGGCGATGGTGCTGCGGTAGGCGGCGATCTCGTAGTGCTCCACCCGCAGGCCGGAGCCCAGCCCGAAGGCCGAGAGCAGGAGCTTGGAGGGCTTCTCCTCGCTCTTGAACGAGTCGTGCTCCTCCTTCAGCCCCACGGCGGCCTCGCACTTCACCGCCTTCGCGCGCTCCCCCACGGCGGCGAACGCCTCCTTCAGGCGCTCGATCTGCCCCTCGGTCTCCCCCACGTGCGCCTCGGTGCGGGCCTTCACCGCGGGGTCCATCGCCTCGCGCGCCAGGGCGCGGGTGCCCTGCAGGAACACGCGCTCGGCCGAGAGCAGGTCGCCCAGCGAGTGCATCAGCAGCTCGCGCAGCTCCGCCCCTCCCTCGCCCGCCTCGCCGCCGCCGGACGACCCGGCCCGGCCGCGGGCGGAGGAGGACGCCTCATCCTTCGCCGCGCCCTTCTCCGCCGCCGCGCGGCCGCGCGAGCCGCCGGACGAGGCGGACGCCGACTCCCGCGCCGCGCTCTTCTTCGCCCCGCCACGGGCGGAGGAGGCCTTGGAGGCCGACGCGCTGCGCGTGCCGCCGGTGGACGCCCCCGCGGAGCGCTTCCGGGCGCCGCCGCCGCCCTCCCCCTCCTCCTCGGACCCGTCGCGGCGGATGAGCTTGTTGAAGCGGTCCAGGTCGTTGCCGCCGTGGTCGATGTCGCGGTGCAGGAACGCCAGGCCGTTCGCCTCGAAGCCCCGGAACCACTCCTCCCACTCGATCCGCTCCAGCGAGCCCTCGCCGGAGAAGCCGGGGAAGTCGACCCGGATCAGCCCGGGGCCCCCATCCCCGCCCGTCCCCACCACCCGCGCGGGCCACCCGCCGCGCTCCTCCACCCATCCGCGGATGAACTCGTGGTCGACCGTCGTGTGGCCGCTTCGCTCGGTTCGTGCCATGGCCGTTCCTCCCGTCGTGTCGGTTCCCGTCCTCCCGGGGGGCCGCCACTGGCAGGACGCATGCCGGGAGCACGCCAGGCGGGATTCCGCCGTTTCCAGGCCGGCCGACGGCGGAGGGCGCCCGCGGCCACCCAGCACTGCCCTTCGTGCCGGACGGGCGGGGCTCCCGGGGAAGCCGCCGCCTCTCCATCCGCTTCCCGGCACCCTGCCGCTGCCGAACGGAACGGCCCCCCGATCGCGGAGGTCGGGGGGCCGCTCGGCGTGTCCGGCCCGGCGCCGGGTCAGAGGCCTTCGTACAGCGCGTCGTCGGTGCGTCCCCGCAGCTCCGCCGCCGCGGCGGCGGCCGCCGCCACGTGCGCGGGCGGGGGGAGCAGGAAGGAGTGGAGCATGTCGGGGGTGATCAGGGTGCGGTCGTCCGCCTCCTCCCACAGGTCGCGGTGGGGCTGCTGGGGCCCGCTGCCGTGGTAGAGGTGGATGAGCACCCCCTCGTTCTTGGCCGCGCGGACGGCCGGAAGGAAGTCGCTGTCGCCGGTGACCAGCACCACGCGCTCGATGCGCTGCTTCACCGAGAGCAGCACCAGGTCCACGCCCAGCGAGATGTCCACCCGCTTCTGCTCGAAGATGGGCTTGTTGGTCTCGCGGTCCACGCCGCGGAACTCCAGCTTCCCCTCCCGGATCTCGAAGCGGTTCAGGCGGTTGAGGGCGCTGAAGAAGCGCTGCTTTCCGGCGTAGCGCTCCTGCTCCTCCGGGGTGGGCACCGGGCTCTGGTAGGGAAGGCAGTGGTAGTAGTAGCAGCGGAGCAGCTCGTTGGGGCGCGCCAGCTCCACCGCCAGCCGGCCGAAGTCTATGCGGGGTGAGCCGCAGTCCCGCGAGACGCGGTCCATGTAACCGCCGTCGATCAGGATCGCCGCCAGGCTCATCGTTCTGATCCTCGTTTCTCCACAGAAAAACCCGCCGTCCGGGGGAGCGGCGGGACGCATTGTCCGGCAGGAGGATACGACGTGCGTGCCTGTCCTGCGCGAAGCGGACGGTGGGTCCCCGGGGGGTTGACGTAGCGCCCCACCGCGTCCGTTGTCAAGGAATACGCCGCCGCCCGACACCCTGCGGCCAATCCGGACGGGACGGCCGGACGATCCCGCCACGAAAGCCGCGTCGCGTGCGGGACGGAGCGGACGATCGGGGTCGGGCGGGCCGCGCCGCGACCTGTTCGGGCCCCGGCTCCGCGGGTAGATTGTGCTCCGAAGCGCGCCGGCGCCGGTTGCGAGCGCCGGCCGTCGCGCCGCGCCATCGGCCCCACGCTCCCACCACCGTTCACAGCGAGCCCGGGCGGGCAGGGATGATGACGAACCAACACGGCGCGGGACGGAGCGCTCGCGGATGCGTGCTCGGCCTCCTGGCGGCGCTCCTCGCCGCGGCCGCCCCGGCGGGCGCCGCGGCCCAGTTCGGGGGGCGGATGGCAGACGTCCGCGGCACGGACCTGTTCACCTTCTTCTCGCTGGAGCGGGTGGACTCCGCCGCCGCGGCCGGCGGCGGGGCTCGGGTCTCCTTCCGCCCGAGCGGCGAGGCCTTCCGCTCCCTGGCGGAGGTGCGGCTGGTGATGGACGCGGCCGGGATCGTCCGGACGGCGGAGCTCTCGCTGGCCCGCGCCTTCGTGGACCACGCCCGCAACGGCTTCTTCGCCCGCGACCTGGGGCGGAGCTTCCTGGCCGCCTTCACCCCGGCGGACGACGTGCCCGACCTGCGGCCCCTCGCCGACGCCATCGCCGCGGGAGGGGCGAGCGGCGGCGTGCGTGGATACGCCGTCTGGCGGGGGGAGGAGGAGGAGTGGTCGCGCGTGCTGGAGGCGACGCTCGTGGAGATGCGGAACGTGCGCGCGCCCTCTCCCGCCCTGGTCCTGCGCCTCACCGCCCGCTGACGGCGGAACTTCGCCGCCGCGGCGGGGTCCACTCCGCGGCCGGGGCGCGCCGCCGCGGCCCAACCCCCTCCCCGGAGCACCCGTGAGCCGTACCCTCTCCCTGGCCCTGGCCGCGACGCTCGCCGCGGCGGGCGCCGCCGCCGCCCAGGCCGACCCGCCCCGCACGCACGCCCCCCGCCCCACGACCGCCGCCCTCTCCGCCGCCGACCTGCGCACGCGCCTCTACCAGGTGGCGGACGACTCCATGGCGGGGCGCAAGTCGGGGACCCCGGGGAACGTGAAGGCCACCGACTACATCGCCCGCGAGCTCCGCCGCGTGGGCCTGCGCCCGGCGGGGGAGAACGGGACGTTCTTCCAGACCATCCCCCTGGTCACCCGCGGGGTGGACCGCGCCGCCGCGCTCTCGGTGGACGGCGCCGCGCTGACGCTGGGCACCGACTACATGGCCGTGCCCCCCATGGGATCGACGTTCCCCTTCGGCCGCGCGCTCTCGGGCCGCGGCCTGCAGGTGGTGTACGGGGGCCGGATCGGCGCGGAGACCATCGACCCGGCGCAGGCCGCCGGGAAGGTGGTGGTCTTCGCCCCGGAGCGCGGGCAGGACGGGCAGCCCGACTACCGGTTCTGGCGGGGGTCGCGCCTGGAGCGCTACGCGGGCGCGGCGGCGGTCGTCGTCGCCTCGCTCGACGTATCCCCTCCCGGCATCCGCGGCTTCTTCGGCCAGGAGCAGGTGGGGATGCGGCAGGAGGAGGCGTCCGCCCCCGCGCCCCTGGGTCTGGTGGTCACCACGGCGGCGGCGGAGCGGCTGCTGGGCGCGCCGCTCGACTCCCTGCGCGTCGGCGCGGCCGGACGGACGGTCGCGGCCGCGGTGCGCTGGGCCGAGACGCCGGCCGCGGCGCCCGCCCGCAACGTGGTGGCCGTCCTGCCCGGACGCGACCCCGCGCTGCGCGGGCAGTACGTGGTGATCGGCGCCCACAACGACCACGACGGGGTCCAGGGCCCCGCGGTGGACCACGACTCGGTGCGCGCCTACAACGCGGTGATGCGGCCGGAGGGCGCCAACTCCCCCGCCGGCACGCCCACCGCGGAGCAGGCCGCGCGCATCCGCGCCGCGCGCGACTCGCTGCGCCGCCTGCGCCCGGTGCGCATGGACTCCATCTTCAACGGCGCCGACGACGACGGCTCCGGCACGGTGGTCCTGCTGGAGATCGCCGAGCACCTGGCGTCGCTCCCGGAGGCGCGGCGCCCGCGCCGCTCCATCCTGTTCGTCTCGCACACGGCCGAGGAGCTGGGCCTGCTCGGCTCCGAGTGGTTCACGGACCACCCCACCGTGCCGCGCGACTCCATCGTCACGGCGCTGAACATGGACATGGTGGGGCGAGGGCGTGCGGAAGACGTGAAGGGCGGCGGCCCGCGCTCCATCCAGATGATCGGCTCGCGGCGCCTCTCCACGGAGCTGGGAGGGCTGATCGACGGGCTGAACGCGGGGCGCCCCGCGGCGCTGCGGATGGACGTGGACTACTCGTTCGACGCGCCCGGGCACCCGTACAACCGCTACTGCCGCAGCGACCACTTCAACTACGCGCGCCACGGCATCCCCATCACCTACTTCTCGCTCGGCTACCACAAGGACTACCACATGGTGACCGACGAGCCGCAGTACATCGACTACGACCACATGGCGCTCGTCGGCAACTTCGTGCGCGACGTGGCGGTGGCCGTCGCCAACCTGGACCGGCGCCCCGTGGTCGACGGCCCGCGGCGGGACCCTAACGCTCCCTGCCGCCAGTAGCCGTCGGCGTCCGCGCGACGAAGAAGGCCCGCCGGTGTTCGTCCGGCGGGCCTCCCCTTACGTCGCCGTTCGGACGCGACGCTATCGCAGCGAGACCAGCTCCACGTCGAAGAGCAGCGTGGCGTTCGGAGGGATGACGTTCCCGGCACCGCGGCTCCCGTAGCCCAGCACGGCGGGGATGCGCAGGCGGCGCTTGCCGCCCTCCTTCATCCCCACCACGCCCTCGTCCCACCCGCGGATCACCGTCCCCGCGCCGAGCTGGAACTCGAAGGTCTTCCCGCGGTCGCGCGACGAATCGAACTTCTTGCCGTCCTCCAGCCAGCCCGTGTAGTGCACCGACGCGTGGTGGCCGCTGGCGGCCTCGCGCCCGGTGCCCACCTGCTCGTCGCGGTACTCCAGCCCGGAGGGCAGCCGGGTCATCTCCTGCTCGCTCACGTCTCGCTCCTTCGCGCGGGTCCAGCGGCGGCGGGGCGCCGTCCGCGCCGGAATGCTACACCGCGCCGTCCCCCCCGGCAATCGCCGGCGGCGTTCGCCAGGGGAAGCCGCGCCGGGCCCCGGAGCGGGCCCGGAACGGCTGCCGCGTCCTCCTCGCTCGCCTTCCGGTGCGGAACGTCCTACACCGCGTCGCCGCAGTAGAAGTAGCCGGAGGCGCTCGCCGTGGCTCCGTTCGCGTCCGTCACGGTGACCGAGACGGTCCGGTAGCGATAGGCCTGACAGGGGACGATGGCGTCGCTGCTGGTTCCGCCGCCCGCGCTGGGCGTGGGGCTGAAGGTGTAGGTGTACGGGGCCGTGCCGCCGCTGGCGCTCGCCTGGCAGTGAAAGCGGCCGTGGCCGATGGACAGGCAGTAGATGCTCGCCGTGAACGTGGTGGCGCCGTCCGCGCGGGGCGCAGGCGAAGGCGCCGGCGCCGCCGCCGTCAGTCCGAGGATCGCGGCGGCCAGGACGAGGAGCGCGCGAGCGCGAATGAACGTAGCCATGCAGTCTCCTGGGAACGGGGTGGGAAAGGGTTCAGCCGCAGTATGCCTCCCTCCCGCCGTGTCGTCAAGAGGACGCCACAGTAGGCTCGTCACGTTGTCGGAGCACAGACCGAGGTCTCCGGCCGCACGCCGGGGGATCGGCGGCCTATGCCGCTCACCGCCGCCGCCGATCATCTCCTGGACGGGGCTGCGGGCGACGGCGCCCGGCGCCCGCGCCGGGTCGCTAGAAGTCTGTTGAAAAAGGGGTGATCCGGCAGTGCGTTGGAGCGGGGCGGGCGGTAAAATGTGGAAACCGCAGAGTGCTCCCCCAGCCGTCATTGCCATGCTCGGACGCAATCGATCTGAACCGGCGCTCTTCCAGTACGTGAACGTGGAAGAGCTCGTTCCCGGGAACCACTTCCTGCGCAAGGTCGACGCGGTACTGGACCTGTCGTTCGTGCGCGAGGCGGTGGCGGAGTGCTACAGCGCGAGCCGGGGCAGGCCGAGCGTCGATCCGGAGCTGGCGCTGCGGATGATGCTGCTGGGTCGGCTGTACGATCTGGGCGACCGCGAGCTGTGCGACGAGATCGGGATGCACGTGGGAATGCGGTGGTTCTGCGGGATGAATCTGCACGACCCGGTGCCGGACCACTCCACGCTGTCGAGGCTGAAGAACGAGCGATGGGCGGAGAGCGGGCTGTTCCAGCGTCTCTTCGACGAGGTGATCCGGCAGTGCTCGGAGGCGGGGCTGGTCTCGGGGCGGCACCTCTCGGGTGATGGGACGCAGGTGCGGGCCGATGCGAGCATGCAGAGCCTGGAGCCGATCATCGAGACGGTCGAGCCGTCCGGCGACGACGAAGATCCGGCTGGCGATCCGGGCACCCGCGCGGCCGCGGAGACACCGGCTCCCTCCTTGAGGGTGGAATCGGGCGAGGCGAAGGAACCGCAGCCGCGCGGTGGGTGGAAGGGTCACGGGGTGAAGTACTCGAACCAGACGCACCGCTCCAGCAGCGATCCGGACGCACGGCTGTACCGGAAGGGCAAGGGGAAGGAGAGCAGGCTGAGCTACCAGGTGCACGACCTGATCGACACGAAGAGCCGCGTGATCCTCTCGCGGAAGGTGAGCGAGGCGCACTCGTCGGCCGAGCGGAGGGTGTGCATCGAGATGCTGGACGAGGTGCTGTCGAAGCAGAACGTGCTGGGGCTTCCGAACCGGCCGGAGGTGATCAGCCTGGACGGCGGGTATGGGACGGGGGAGATGGCCGCGGCGCTGCTGGATCGCGAGGTGCTCCCGCACATGCCGCTGCAGGCCGGCCCCGGAATGGAAGCGGTTCCTGAGTGGAAGCGGCCGACCTACGACCTGCGGCAGCGGCGCGCACGGGACGAGAAGGTCCGGCAGGCGCGGGCACGCAACCGGGTGCGGGAGCTTCAGAGAACCCGCGGGTACCGGGTCAGCCGCAGCCTGCGCACGCGCAGCGAGCACACCTTCGCCGAGGCGAAGACCCTGCACGGGCTGGATCGCGCGCGGGTCCGCGGGCAGGTGCGCGTGCAGGTGCAGGCGACGCTCACCGGAGCCGTGCAGAACCTCAAGAGACTGGCCGCGTACCGAGGTCGCAGGCGCCCAGCGGGGGCGCAGGCAGCAGCAAGCGGCGCACGGGCAGCCTCATTCAAGCAGCCTGGCGCCCCGTTTCGGCTCCGAAGCGGCCGTCCACACCGTCGGAGGTAGGCCGAGGCACCCTTCCCCTCTGGGAACCGAGCGGTGGTCGGGGAGAGCACGGACCCCTGCGGAGTCTCGAAGTTTATCCACGCCCGTCGCCGGACGGTTTTCTTCAACAGCCTTCTAAGACAGTACTGGCTAAGACTTCGAGGATTCTGTCTCTCGCAGGCGAGAAGTTGATCGGACCGGTGCGAAGATTTTGCGCTGAGAGCGTCTTGAGGCCGAGACCACCCTTTACAAAGAACTTCCGCAGAACCAACTGAAGATCCCGCGTAAGGTCATCCTCGGAGTACTTTCTCTTACCTGCCGAGACAAGCAGACCGTCGAAAATCGCTGCAGACTCGGCGTCAAAAGTAGTATTCCGGAGGGCCACGCTGTCGAAGCCGGTACAATGAGCTAAGTGTAACGCTCCAGAGAAATGGCAGTGGGAAAACGTAGTATCCTCATCGAAAGTACAGTTCGCCCAAGTCACATGCTCAAACCGACACCCATCAAACCGGGTTCCGCGCAAGTCAAACCGCGCCACTGTTCCCCGGAATACGGCACCGCAGACGCCGTCTCCTCCAAAAAGTTGTAGGAGGGTTTCTGTGCGATCCGCACGTGAACTACCCTTAGGATGAAGTTTCTCAACAGCGAGCAGCGCGAGAAGTCCACCGAAGCGTCCAACGCTGTCTTGCTGGGCGGATGACTCAGAAGTCAAGCGAGTCCCCGTCGTCGCTGTCACGATCGCCTGCACACGAGCAGCCACGCCGGAGTCAGGTTCCTTTGCCCAGATCAGCCTCACGAGCATCAGTACGAGGTCTTGGCGAGTACTATCCTCCAAGCGAACTCTCTCAAGGAAAGCGCGGAGCGCAGGCCGCTTTAGCTCCAACAAAACATCAGCGAGTATTACAAACCAGATTTGCTCCTGGGTAAAACGCCACCTTTGGGCAATAGGGTCGAAACGAATAATTGGGTGGCTTGCCAGCTTCCGTAGCGTTTCTCGCTGAATCGCCGGTTCGAGGTCCGGGCGAACGAGTGAGAGTAGGAGTTCCAACATGTCGCTAGACGGGGTTTCCCCCAGAGCAACGTTGGTGGCAACCTCCTGTAGAAATTCCATCTGCTGGGAAGCTGTGTAGGGAAGACCCTGGCGCTCCTCTTCGCGTTGGCACATTTCACGGAGGAGCCACATCAAGTCAGCGCCTTCGGTCATTGATCTGGTAGATTCAGACTTCCCCCGCTCGACAAGATCCGCGATTAAGCTCAGAACGAAGCCGCGTCCGACGAGGTCAGGGCTTTGATGGCGCAGAGACACAAACAACTGCAATGCTTGGTGAATACGCGCCGCCTCTCCTAGCCTCTCAGCAAAATAGTTCTTAGCATGCATTTCTTCGAACGGCAACAGGGTATATACGAACGACCCTGTCTTAGCAATAAATCTCTGCACCTCATCTTCTGGCAACGCAGTTTCCCAGAAGTGCGTTCTCGATGTCAAGACAATCCGTGTACCGGTTTGAGAAGCAAGTTCGGTCAGCGCGTCCAACACCTCGATAGGTTGAACAGCTCCACGGTTGCGAAGGATGTACTCATCAAAGCCATCAAAGATGATCCTGAACATGTCTGCTGACAAAGTCGTGGCAAGGAACTCCTTCTCGTGCCCTTCGAGCCAAGGAATCGGTGCGTCATAATATCTGAAGGAATGTGTGATTGTTTTCCATAGCGAAGACTGGTCCTCCACAGGCATTGTCCGCCACTGGTTAGCACTGATCATGACGGGTACAATATCATGGGAAGTATGCCTGTCAACAGCTGCAGCTAAGTACCGGCACATGTACGTTTTACCTTGCCCAGGTTCCGCGAGCAAAATACCCAGGGCTCCATTCGGAATCCCGGAACCCGGGTCACGATCCGTGAGATATGAGAGGACTGGATTTGGCTGCTTACGCGTGAAGCCCGAAGGAGTATGGATGTGAGGATGTGTGTAGTGTTGCGGGGGATCAGAGAGCACGCGAGCAACATAGGTCTCTAGCTCGTCACGAAGAACTGAAAGCAGGTATTCGCGGGTGCTCCACACGTCCTCAGCCCTCGCAAATGCTCGACGTAACACCTCCCGTCGAATCCGCACAGACGGAGCATGAATGACATGCGTTTTTTCTCTGGAAATACCTCGCGCGATGCGACCTCCACATCCTGGTTAGTTACACGGGAGTGCAAATAAATAATATTAAAAGGGTATGACGAACCATGCACTCGATGCACCGCTGAGTACATTGCCCAGCCGGGTTCCACGCGAATCGGATCCGGATCGATACGGATGTTGCGAGTATAGTTCAGCAGTTCAGCTAATTCATGAAAATCAAGAGAGGCCATGCTTGAACTCCCGTTCTGAGCGTTCCGGTTGACGGGCCGAAAACAGTCCTAGTTGCAGCAGAATAGTGGTTGTTTGCTAACTTCGCTACTCCCGCACCGGGTGACCGCGTGCCGCTAGGTAGCGGCGCGCCTCGGCCAGCGTGTACTCGCCGAAGTGGAAGATGGACGCGGCGAGCACGGCGTGCGCGCCCGCGGCCAGGGCGCCGTCCAGGTGCTCCAGCGCCCCCGCGCCCCCGGAGGCGATCACGGGGATGCGCACGGCGCGCGTGACGGCCTGCAGCAGGGGCAGGTCGTAGCCGTCGCGGGTCCCGTCGCGGTCCATGGACGTCAGCAGGATCTCCCCCGCCCCCAGCTCCTCCACCCGCCGCGCCCACTCCACCGCGTCCACCCCGGCGGAGAGGCGCCCGCCGTGCGTGAACACCTCCCACCCCGACGGCGCGGAGGACGCCTCCGGAGAGGCGCGGCGGGCGTCGATGGCGACCACCACGCACTGCGAGCCGAAGTGCTCCGCCGCACGGCGGACCAGGTCCGGGTCGCCCAGCGCCGCGGTGTTGACCGCCACCTTGTCCGCGCCCGCGCCCAGCAGCGTGGTGAAGTCGTCCACGGAGCGGATCCCACCGCCCACGGTGAAGGGGATGAAGATGGACTCGGCGGTGCGGCGGATCACGTCCACCATCGCCGCCCGCCCCTCGTGCGACGCGCCGATGTCCAGGAAGACGAGCTCGTCGGCCCGCTCGGCGTCGTAGCGGACGGCCTGCTCCACCGGGTCTCCCGCGTCGCGCAGCCCCACGAACTGGATCCCCTTCACCACCCGGCCGTCCTTCACGTCCAGGCAGGGGATGATGCGCTTGGCCAGCATCAGCCCAGCGCCTTCAGGCGCGCGACCATCCCGTCGGTGAGCCGGCCGCGGTACACGGCCTCCACGGGGCCGCGCAGGACCAGGTCCCAGTCCTGCCCCACGGAGACGTGCAGGGTGCCGCCCGGCATCCGCACCTCCACCTCGCGCTCCGCCACCAGCCCGTAGCGCACCGCCGCCGCGGCGACCGCGCAGGCGCTGGAGCCCGAGGCGCTGGTCTCTCCCGCCCCGCGCTCCCACACCCAGGCCTCCACCACGCCCGCCTCCACGCTGCGCGCGAACTGCACGTTCGTCCCGCGCTCGAAGTCCGGGTGCGCGGAGAGCTGCGGCGCCGTCCGTGCGAGCAGCCCCGCATCGATCTCGTCCACGAACACCACGCAGTGCGGGTTGCCGACGGAGACGGCGTGGATCCCCACCCGCTCCCCCGACATCAGCTCCAGCGGCTCCCCCGCCGTCTCCCGGTCGGGCCCGGCGAGGCCCACGTCCGCGCTGCGGAACGAGGCGCGCCCCATCTCCGCCTCCACGTCCGCCACGCCCTCGCCCGTGGATCCGTGGATGGTCATCGCCACCACGCCGCCGGGCGTCTCCACCGTGAAGCGGCGCCCCAGCTCCACCTCGCCACGGTCCAGCAGGTACGCCGCGAAGATGCGCAGCCCGTTGCCGCTCTTCTCCGCCTCCGTCCCGTCCGGGTTGAAGATCCGCAGCCCGAACTCCGCGACCGACGAAGGCACGCGCCCCAGGACCCCGTCCGACCCCACCCCGTGGTGCCGGTCGCACAGCAGGCGGACGGCGGGCGGAGTCAGCGAGAACGGCAGCGCGTCCACCTCCAGCGCCAGGTAGTCGTTGCCCAGGCCGTGGCCCTTCAGGAATTCCATTCGTCCTTCCGTGTTTGAAAACCGGGCCGGGGCAGCCCGTCACCGGCGGTTGAAACCGCTGCAACGACTACACGAAGCCTGCCTTCGCAGGCTGTCGGGCTCCCGGTGCGGCCGCGATCCCGTCCGACGCGGCCGACTTTTCTGAGGCCGCGGCCTGCGGGCGGCTGGCGGCGGCTTGCCGCCGCATGGGGCGGCTCGGCGGTTCCGTCCCCTCCGCCCCGCCGGCCGGCCTTCCTCCCGCGTTCGCCGCGGCCTACGCCCGCGCGAAGTTCCCCAGGATCCGCAGCCCGTCCTCCTGGCTCTTCTCCGGGTGGAACTGGATCCCGTGCACGTGGTCGCGGCCCACGATGGACGCGAACGGCGCGTCGTAGGCGCAGCGCCCCAGGACGTGGTCGGCGTCGGACTCCAGCGCGGCGAACGAGTGCACGTGGTAGAAGAAGCGCGGCCGCGGCCCGGCGACCCCCTCCAGCACGGGGTCCGCCTCGGCGCCGCGGACGAACTCCACCGAGTTCCACCCCACGTGCGGCAGCGGCAGGTCGGTGGGGATGCGGCGGACGGTGCCGGGGAGCAGCCCCAGGCCCGCGACCCCGGGCGCCTCGTCGCTGCCGTCGAAGAGGAGCTGCATCCCCACGCAGATGCCCAGGAACGGCCGCCCGGCCGAGACGTGGCCACGCACCGCGTCGGCCAGCCCGGACTCCTCCAGGCGCGCCATGCACTGCCCGAAGTGCCCCTGCCCCGGCAGCACCAGGCGGTCCGCGCCGCGCGCGGCGCCGGGGTCCGACGTGACGACGACGTCCGCGCCCTGGTGCTCGAACGCCTTGGCCACCGAGCGCAGGTTGCCGGCGCCGTAGTCCAGCAGCACGACGCCCGGGCGCCGGCTCAGAGCGCCCCCTTGGTGGAGGGCACCGCCTCGCCGCGGCGCGGGTCCACGCGCGTGGCCGCGTCCAGCGCGCGGGCGGCGGCCTTGAAGGTGGCCTCCACCACGTGGTGCGCGTTGTCGCCGCGGATCCCGTCCAGGTGCAGCGTGATCCGCGACTCCATGGCGAAGGCGCGCCAGAACTCCGCCGAGAGCGCCGCGTCGAACTCGCCGATGCGGGGCTGGTCCGGCGGGAGCGGCACGTCGAAGTGCAGGAAGGGGCGGCCGGACACGTCCACCACGGCGCGCACCAGCGCCTCGTCCAGCGGCACCGTGGCGTCCGCGTACCGCACGATCCCGCGCTTGTCGCCCAGCGCGTCCAGGAAGGCGCCGCCCAGCGCGATCCCCACGTCCTCCACCGTGTGGTGCCCGTCGACGTGCAGGTCGCCGCGGCAGTGCACCCGCAGGTCGAACGTCCCGTGGCGGGCAAGCGCGTCCAGCATGTGGTCGAAGAAGCCGATCCCGGTGGCGACGTCGGCCTCGCCCGCCCCGTCCAGCTCCACCCGCACCGAGATCTCCGTCTCGCGCGTCTTCCGCTCCCGCTCCCCCGTGCGTGGCATCTCAGCCCTCCGTGACGATGGCGCGGACCGCGTCCAGGAGCTCCCCCGTCTCCTCCGGCGTCCCCGCGTTGACCCGCAGGCACCCCGCCAGCATCGGGTACTTCGACACGTCGCGCACCAGGATCCCGTGCTCGTCCAGCAGCCGCTCGAAGAGGCGCGTGTGCGTGAGCCCCGGCCTCTCCACGCGGAACAGGACGAAGTTGGCCGCGCTGGGAAACACGTGCAGCCCGGGGACGGCGCGCAGCCCCCGGTACAGCCGGTCGCGCTCGGCGCGCATGGACTCCACCAGGGGCTCCAGCAGGTCGCGCCCGCGCAGCACCTCGGCCGCGGCCACCTCGGTGAAGAAGTTGATGTTGTACGGGAGCTTGGCCTTGTGCACCTCCGCCGCGAGCGCGGGGTCGCCCAGCAGGTAGCCGGCGCGCAGCCCCGCCATCGCCATGGCCTTGCTGAAGGTGCGCAGCACCACGGCCCGCGGCCGCCCCTCCAGGAACGGGATGGCGTCGTACCCGCCGAACTCCACGTACGCCTGGTCCAGCAGCACCAGCGCGTCCGTCTCGTCGTGGATCCGGGCGATCTCCTCGCGGGTGAGCACGCTCCCGGTGGGGTTGTTCGGCGTGCAGAGCACCACCGCCGCCGCGTCCGACTCGCGCGCCGCCCGCACGATGGCGTCCACGTCGAAGCTCAGATCCTCCGTGAGCGGCACCGACACCACGGTGCCGCCGTTGACCTCCGCCATGAGGCGGTAGAGCGTGAAGGTGGGCTCCGGGATCACCACCGACTTGCCCGGCTCCACCACCACGGCCAAAAAGGACTGGATCAGCTCGTTGGAGCCGTTCGCCACCAGGATCCCCTCCTCCGGCCACCCCGTCGCCTCCGCCACCGCGCCGATGAAGCTGCTGGCGACGAACGGCGGGTAGCGGTTCCAGGGACGGTCCGCCAGGCGCTCCGCGATGCGCGCCTTGAGCGCCTCCGGCACGTCGTAGGGGCTCTCGTTCTGGTTGAGCTTCACGCGCGGCTCGCAGGGGCGCAGCGTGTACGCCCCCATCGCCCTCACCTGCGGCTTCACGTGCCGCAGCGCGCGCTCCACCGTCTCTTTGCTCTTGGTCTGCATCTGCTTCCGACTGCGTGTTCGGGCGTGCCCCCGGCTGCGCCGGGGTCGGGCTGCGGCTCCGTAAAGCAGCAGACAACGCTGCTTAACGGAGGCGAGACCCCGCGGAAACAGCCCCGCGGGGTCTCGCCGCTTCGCGCTCGCATCCCTCACGCGGGGCTGGTGCTGGCATCCGCCGGGGCCCCCTCCTCCGGCCCCTCCCCCGCAAGCGGGAGAGGGGAGCACTGCTTGGTACTCCCGTAGTTGCTCCCCTCTCCCAGAATTGGGAGAGGGTGGCGAGCCTCAAGCGAGCCGGGTGAGGGCCCTCAGTGCGAGTGCGCGACGTGGATGATCTGGTCGCGGCGCGTCCCCACGGACACGTACCAGATCGGCACCCCCGTCAGCTCCTCCAGCCGCCGCAGGTACGCCTGCGCGGCCTCCGGCAGGTCCTCCCAGCGCCGCGCGTGCTGCGTGGGCGCCTGCCAGCCGGGGAGCGTCTCGTACACCGGCTCCGCCGCCTCCAGCAGCCCCAGGTCGCCGGGGAAGTCGTCCAGCTCCTGGCCCAGCGCGCGGTAGCCGGTGGCGATCTGGAGCTCCTCCAGCGTGTCCAGCACGTCCAGCTTGGTGACGGCCAGCCCGGTGAGGCCGTTGACGCGCGCGGCGTAGCGCACCACCACCGCGTCGAACCAGCCGCAGCGCCGCGGGCGGCCCGTGGTTGCACCGTACTCGCCGCCCAGCTCGCGCACCCGCTCCTGCATGGGCGAGGGGAGCTCCGTGGGAAGCGGGCCGGAGCCCACGCGCGTGGTGTACGCCTTGACCACGCCCACCACGGCGTCGATGGCCGTCGGCCCGATCCCCACGCCCAGCCCCGCGCCCCCGGCGGTGGTGTTGGACGAGGTCACGTACGGGTAGGTGCCGTGGTCCACGTCCAGGAGCGCGCCCTGGGCGCCCTCCAGCAGCACGTGCTTGCCCTCTTTGAGCGCGTCGTGGATCACCCGCCCCGTCTCCACCGACAGCTTCAGCAGCCGCTCGCGGATCCCGAACACCTCCGCGATCACCTGGTCCGCGTCGGCGCGCTCCTCCGCCCCGCCGCACGCCAGGCGCTCGTTGGCGCGGGCCACGGCGCGGCGCAGCAGGTCGGCCGCGCGCGCCTCGTCGCGCAGGTCGGCCACGCGGATCCCCTGGCGCGCCACCTTGTCCTCGTACGCCGGACCGATGCCGCGCCCCGTGGTGCCGATCTTCCCGGCGCCGCGCTGCGCCTCGGCCGCGCGGTCGAGGAGCTTGTGGTAGCTGAGCAGGAGGTGGGCGCGCCCGCTGACGCCCACCCGCGCCTCCGCGTTCTCAACGCGTCCGTCCAGCGCGTCCAGCTCCTCGAAGAACTGGAACGGGTCGAACACCACCCCGTTCCCCAGCAGGCAGCGGCGCTCCGGGTGCAGGATCCCGGAGGGGATCTGGTGCAGGATGAACTCCTGCTCGCCCACGTGCACCGTGTGCCCCGCGTTGGCGCCTCCCTGGTACCGCGCGACGATGTCCACGTCCTCCGCGAGCACGTCGACGATCTTGCCCTTCCCCTCGTCTCCCCACTGGGAGCCGACGATCACTACGCAGCGATGCTCGTTCATCAGACCCGTCCCGTGTGCAGGCTCCGGCGCTCGGCCCGGCGCCCCACAAGCAAAAAGCGGCCCCGCTCGGATTGGCGGGACCGCGGATCACGTATCCTTCGGGCGAATGTAGAGCGGCGGGGGTTGGGCTGTCAACGGCAACTGCATTGAAATGCGGGTTCGGGCGTGCCCCCGCTGGCGCGGGGTCGGGCTGCGGCTCCGTAGCAGACGAAACGACCGTCTGCAACGGAGTCGAGCCCCGGCGGAAACTGCCCCGCCGGGTCTCGCCCCTTCGGGCCGACATCCCTCACGCGGGGTGCGCGCTGGCGTCCGCGGCGGCCCCCTCCCCCAGCCCCTCCCCCGCAAGCGGGAGAGGGGAGAACTGCTTGACGCTCCTTTAGTTGCTCCCCTCTCCCAGAATTGGGAGAGGGTGGCGAGCCTCAAGCGAGCCGGGTGAGGGCCGTCGTTGCAGGCTGTCCCCTGTAACCTGTCCCCTGTAACCTGCCGTTACGTGTCCGCCGTGGGCCCGTAGATCGACGGCAGCGGCACGTCGTTGAGGCGCAGGTACACGCTCAGCTGGCCGCGGTGGTGGATCGTGTGGTTCATCAGCATGGTGCGCAGCACCGCGGCGCGCGGCATGGCGAAGATGGTGTTGCCGCCGTTCTTGAGCGTCCAGGTCTCCATCAGCTCCGCGTCCGAGGCGCCCGCGATCGCTTCGCGGGACCTCGCCACGTTGGCGTCGAACATCTCCAGCAGGGCGGCCGTGGTGGTGAACTGCGGCGGGGCGAAGGCGGGGCCGCCCGGCGGGTTCATGTCCACCTCCGTGAGCGACACGATCCGGGCGCCCAGCCCCACCAGGTTGGCGAGGTGGACCGCCAGCGGGCCCAGCGCGGTGGACTTCGGGTGCGGCCGGAAGTCGTTCCGGTCCTCGGGGACGCGCTCCAGCAGCGAGCGCGTGGTGGCCATCTCGTGGTCGAACTCGGGGAGGAGCGCCTGTGCGATGGGCATGTTGGGAAGCCGTCCGGGGTCTGGGTCGGTGCCCGCGCGGACGGTCCGCCGGGCACGCGGACAAGGTACCGCGCGCGGGCGCCGCCGTCGAGCGGTCAGTCCGGCTTCGCCCCCGCGTCGCCGGGCACCTTGACCTCGCGGCTGCGCAGCGGCAGGTCCACCGTGAAGACGGAGCCCACGCCCGGCGTGGACTCCACCCGCACCGAGCCGCCCAGCAGGACGAGCAGCTTGCGGGTGATGGAAAGGCCCAGCCCCGTGCCGCCGTACTCGCGCGTGGAGGACTGGTCCACCTGGCGGAAGTCGTCGAAGATCCCCTCCAGGCTCTCCGGCTCGATCCCGATCCCCGTGTCGCCGACCTCCACCTCCGCCCCCCGGCCGCCGGGCGCGGGGCGGGCCGTCACCCGGATCTCGCCCTGGTGCGTGAACTTGACCGCGTTGGAAAGCAGGTTGAGGAGGATCTGCTTGACCTTGGTGCGGTCCGTCTCCAGCACCGGGAGGTCCGGGGACAGCTCCACCCGGTACTCCAGCTGCTTCTGGCGCACCATGGGCTCCACCGTGGCAGAGAGCTCCTGGATCAGCGCCGCCAGGTCCACCTGCTCCAGGTGCACCGGCATCTTGCCCGCCTCGATCTTGGCCAGGTCCAGCACGTCGTTCACCAGCTCCAGCAGGTGCTGGCTGGCCGCGAACATCCGGTCCAGCGCCTCCGCCTGCCGCTTGCTGATCTCGCCGTAGATCTCGTCGCGCATCAGCGAGGTGTAGCCCAGCAGCGCGTTGATGGGGGTGCGCAGCTCGTGGCTCATGCTCGCCAGGAACTCCGACTTGAGGCGGTACGCCCGCTCGAGCTCGCGGCTCTGCCACTCCAGCTGGCGGTTGCGCTCCTCCAGCTCGCCGGTGGCCGAGGCCACCCGGTCCTCCAGCCCTTCGTTGAGCCGCGTCAGCTCCAGCGCCAGCCGCTCGTTCTCCACCGCCTTGGTCAGGTCGTGGACGATGGAGACGATGGCCGTCATCTCCCCGCGCTCGTTGAGGATCTTGCCGGAGACCACCTCCACCGGGATCTCGCGGTGCGAGTCCGGGTCCACCAGCACCAGCGGCTCCACCCGCGCGGTGGCCGGCGAGAGCGCGAAGTCCGAGATGAACGAGGAGAAGCGGGTGTCGTTGGTCCTCACCTCCTGCTGGCCGGGGGCGTCCGCCGGCGCCTCGAAGAGCCGCTCCGCCTGGTGGTTGGTGAGGATGATGTTGGAGTCCTCATCCGTCACCAGGATGGGGTCGCCCACGTTCTCCAGGATCAGGTTGAGGCGGTCCCGCTCGCGGCGCGACTTGACCTCCGCCTGCCGCATGCGCTTGAACTGCTGCTCCAGCTCCGTGGCCGCGCGCTTCAGGTCGGTGACGTCGCGCAGCACGGACACCGTGGCGCCCGCCCCCGCCAGCGTGCCCGGCAGCGGCGTGGCGAGCACCTCGAAGAGCAGGTCGCCGCCCTCGGTGGGGTCCACCAGGTTCAGCTCGCGCGCCCCGGTTTCGGGCTCCCCCGCGCGGGCCAGGAACGAGGAGAGCAGCAGGTTGTTGATCTCCACCGCGCGGCGGCGCCCCTCGCTGTCGCCCTCGCCGGTGTTGAGCAGGGCCCGGGCGCGCGCGTTCTCCAGCAGGATCCCGTTCTCGCCGTCGGTGACCAGCACCGGGTCGGGGAGCGCGTCCACGATGGCGGTGAGCAGCAGCCGCTCCCGCTCCGCTTCCCTCCCCGAGCCGCGCAGCTCCTCCAGCTCGCCCATGCGCTCCAGCGCCGGGCCCGCCAGGCGCAGCACGTCCGCCAGCCCCGCGAAGTCGGCCAGCCGGCGCCCGGCCGGGTCCGCCACCAGCACGGCCGCGGCGCCCTCGCGCCCCGGCACGGGGAGCACCACGCCGCGCGTCAGCCCGGGGAGCACCTCCTCCCCGCGCCACTCCCCCGGCTCGCCGGTGAGCGCCGCGCGCACCGCGGGGTGGAACTCCGCCGAGAGCGACACCGAGAAGCCCCGCACCGTCGCCTCGTCCCACCCCGTCCCCGCCACGCCGCGCACGGCACCGCGGCGCACCTCCGCGGCGAGGGCGCGCGCCACCCCCAGCGGGGCGAGCGCGCCCTCCAGCAGCAGCCGGAGCGCGTCCGCGAGGGAGCCCGCCCGCTGGACGCGGTCCAGCAGGG
>JASLAX010000044.1 GCA_030146875.1 Longimicrobiaceae bacterium | reverse complement strand
CGGCCGTTCACCTTGGCACCGGCGCAGTGGATCCCCACCTGCGTGTGCACCGCGAAGGCGAAGTCGATGGGCGTGGCCCCCTTGGGGAGCTGCTTCACGTCGCCCTGCGGGGTGAAGACGAAGATCTCGTCCTGGAACAGGACGATGCGGAGGAACTCCATGAACTCCACCGGCTCCTTCGTCTCCTGCTGCCACTCCAGCACCTGCCGGAACCAGGTCAGCGTCTCGTCCACGTCGCTGGACGAGCGGGAGCCCTCCTTGTACTTCCAGTGCGCCGCGATGCCGTAGTCGGCCGTGCGGTGCATCTCCCGCGTGCGGATCTGGATCTCGTACAGCCGCCCCCCCGGACCGAAAATGGTCGTGTGGAGGGAGCGGTACATGTTCGACTTGGGCGTGGCGATGTAGTCGTGGAACCGCTCCTGGAGCGGCGTCCAGCGGTTGTGGATCACCCCCAGCGCGTGGTAGCAGTCGGTGACCGTCTCCACGATCACGCGCACCGCCATCAGGTCGTAGATCTCCTCGTACGGCTTGTCGCGCCGCTGCATCTTGCGGTAGATGGACCACAGGTGCTTGGGGCGCCCCGTCACCTCGCACTCCACCCCGGCCGCGCGCAGGTCCGCCTCCAGCGGCTGGCGCATGCGCTCGATCAGCTCCTCGCGCTCCTTCCGCTTGTCGGCGATCTTGCGCGCCAGGTCGCGGTAGGCATCGGGCTCCAGGAACTTGAAGCACAGGTCCTCGAGCTCCCACTTGATCGTGGCCACCCCCAGCCGGTGGGCCAGCGGCGCGTAGATCTCGCGCGTCTCCAGGGCGATGCGGCGGCGCTTCTCCTCGCGCAGGTGCTCCAGCGTCCGCATGTTGTGCAGGCGGTCCGCCAGCTTCACCAGGATCACGCGGGCGTCCTGCGCCATGGAGAGCAGGAGCTTGCGGAAGTTCTCGACCTGCTGCTCGGTGCTGGTGCGGAACTGGACCTTGCTGATCTTGGTGAGGCCGTCCACGACGGTCGCCACCTCGTCGCCGAAGGCGTCGCGCACGTCCTGCAGCGTGGCCGAGGTGTCCTCGACCACGTCGTGGATCAGCCCGCCGGCGATGGTGGCCGAGTCCAGGTGCAGCTCCGCCAGGATCTCGGCCACCTCGATGCAGTGGACGATGTAGTCCTCGCCCGAGTGCCGCTTCTGCCCCGCGTGGGCCACCCGCGAGAACTCGTAGGCCCGCGTGATCAGCTCCAGGTCTAGCCGGTCCGCGTACTCCTCCACGCACGCCAGCAGGCGCGGGGGCAGGATGGCACGCGCGTGCTCGCGCGCCGCCTGCAGGGCGTCCTCGTTGCGTGCGGCGGGAGCGTGGGAGGCCACGGGCGCGCTCAGCCCCCGAGGAGGCCGGCCTCCACGAACGAGACGAAGCGCCCCTCGCCGATCACCACGTGGTCGATCACGTCGATCCCCAGCGTCTCGCCGCAGGAGCGGAGCTGCTGGGTCACGGCGCGGTCCTCGGCCGAGGGGGTGGGGTCGCCGCTGGGGTGGTTGTGCACCAGGATCAGCGCCGCCGCCGACTCCAGGATGGCGGGGCGGAAGACCTCGCGCGGGTGCACGATCGACGCGTCGACGGTGCCCCGCGACACGAGCTGGTCGCGGAGCACCTCGTTCTGGGTGTTGAGCAGCAGGAGGTGGAACTCCTCGTAGGGCAGGTCGCGCATGGACAGCCGCATTCGCTCGTAGACGTCGCGGGGGGTGCGCACCCGGTCCCGCTCGCCTCGGGTCTCCTCGGCGGCGCGGCGGCCCAGCTCCAGCCCCGCCTGCACCTTCGCCGCCTTGGCGGGACCGATCCCGGGGACCGCGCAGAGCTCGGCGAGCGGCGCGGCCAGGATGCGCCGCAGCGAGTCGTTTCCGTCCCCCGCGCGAAAGCGGCGCAGCAAATCCCCGGCCACGTCCAGCGACGTGCGCCCCCCGCCGGCGGCGCTCGCCGGGATCCCCGTCTCGATCAGCAGCGCCAGCAGCTCGCGCGAGGCCAGGGCCCGCGGCCCCAGGGCCTCCATCCGCTCGCGGGGGCGCTCCTCGGTGGGCCACTCCTTGATGGTGTACCGCGGCGCGGCGAGCGTCATGCCGTGCGGCCGTGGCAGTTCTTGTACTTCTTTCCGCTTCCGCAGGGGCAGGGGTCGTTGCGCCCCACCTCGGCCGCCGCGGACCGCTTCGCGGGCGCGGGCTCCTCGCGGTTGGTGAACGTCTCCTCGGCGCGCGGCGCCGCGGGGACGGCCGCGTACGGGTTCACCCCCAGCGACGACCGGCGCGGGGCCGGCTGCTCCGGCTGGGCGCGCGGCGCCTCGCCCTCCGCCGGCTCGTGCTCGGCGGGGCGGTTGGTGTAGCCGAAGAACTCGGTCGGCGGCGGCGGGGGCGGGGTGGCCGGGGCGAGCTGCGCCCGGAACACGAAGCGCGCGATGGAGCCGTACACGTCGGTCATCAGGTCCACGAACATGTCGTAGGCCTCGCGCTTGTACTCCACCAGCGGGTCCTTCTGCCCCCACCCGCGGAAGCCGATCGACGCCTTCAGGTGGTCCAGGTCGTAGAGGTGGTCCTTCCACTTCTCGTCGATGGTGGAGAGCACCACGAAGCGCAGCACCGCCTCGGTGGCCTCGCCGAACTGGTCCAGCTTGGCGTGGAAGTGGTCGCGCGCCGTCTCGGTGAGGTGCGCCGCCAGCTCCGCGCGGTTGGCGAAGGTGCCCACGGCCTCGTCCTCCTCCGGGAGCCCCTCGTCGGTGACGAAGAAGTCGATCAGCAGGCGGCGGCGCAGCCCCGCCAGGTCCCACGACTCCACCGGCTCGGCCTCGGGGGCGTACTCGTCCATCAGGGCCGGGAGCGCCTTCTCGATCATCTCCCAGACCTCGGCGTTGAGGTCCTCGCCCCCCTCCAGCGCGAAGGTGCGCAGGTCGTAGATGACCTCGCGCTGCTGGTTCATCACGTCGTCGTAGTCCAGCAGCCGCTTGCGCGCCTCGAAGTTCTGCATCTCCACGCGCTGCTGCGCCTTGCCGATCGACGAGGTGATCCAGGGGTGGGTGATGACCTCCCCCTCCTCGGCCCCCATCCGGTCCATGATCGAGGCGATGCGGTCCGAGCCGAAGAGCCGCATCAGGTCGTCCTCGAGGGAGAGGAAGAACTGCGAGGCGCCCGGGTCGCCCTGGCGGCCGGCGCGACCGCGGAGCTGCCGGTCGATGCGCCGCGACTCGTGCCGCTCGGAGCCGATGATGTGCAGGCCGCCCGACTCCTCCACCGGCACCGTCTCGCCCTTCTCGTTCATCGCGGTGGACGGCCGCGAGGCGGTGACGCCCGGCCCCAGCTTGATGTCGGTGCCGCGGCCGGCCATGTTCGTGGCGATGGTCACCGCCCCCGGCTGGCCGGCGTTGCGGACGATCTGCGCCTCGCGGGCGTGGTATTTGGCGTTCAGCACCTCGTGCGGGATCCCGCGGCGCTTCAGCATGCGGCTCAGCGTCTCGGACGAGTCCACGCTCACGGTGCCCACCAGCACCGGCAGGCCCTCGCCCGCCTCGTGCAGGCGCGCGACCTCCTCCACGATGGCGTTGTACTTCTCGCGCTTGGTCTTGAACACCAGGTCGTGGCGGTCGTCGCGCACCACCGGCCGGTTGGTGGGGATGACCATCACCTCCAGGCCGTAGATCTGGTGGAACTCGTTCTCCTCGGTCTCGGCGGTGCCCGTCATGCCGCCGAGCTTCTCGTACATGCGGAAGTAGTTCTGGATGGTGACGGTGGCCAGCGTCTGCGTCTCGGCCTTCACCGACACCCCCTCCTTCGCCTCCACCGCCTGGTGCAGCCCGTCGGACCAGCGCCGGCCCGCCATCATGCGGCCGGTGAACTCGTCCACGATCATCACCTCGCCGTCCTGGATCACGTACTGCTCGTCGCGGTTGAAGAGCGTGTACGCCTTCAGGAGCTGGTGCACCACGTGCATCTTCTCGCTCTTCTCCGCGTACTCCCGCTCCATCTCCTCCTTGCGCAGGCGCTTCTCGTCCACGGTCAGGTCGGGGTCCTCCTCCACCCGGTGCACCTCCTCGGAGATGTCCGGGATCACGAAGGCCTCGTGGTCGCCGGGAGAGAGCACGTCGATGCCCTGGTCGGTCAGGTGCACGTTGTGCCCCTTCTCGTCCATGGCGAAGAGCAGGTTCTCGTCCAGCTCGTGGAGGCGCTTCTCCATCATGTAGTCGCGCTCGACCTTCGAGATCGACTTCTGCAGCCCCGGGTCGTCGGAGAGGAGCTTCAGCAGGCGCTTGTTCTTGGGCATCCCGCGGCGCGCCAGCAGCAGCTTCTCGCCGGCGGCGTACGCGTCGCCCTTCTCCAGGTCGCGCTCGGCCTCGGCGATCATCTCGCCGATCACCCGCGACTGGCGGCGGAAGAGATCCGAGACCATGGGGTTGTAGCGCCCGTACGCCGCGTTCGTCTCGGTGCCCACCGGGCCGGAGATGATGAGCGGCGTGCGCGCCTCGTCGATCAGGACCGAGTCGACCTCGTCGATGATGGCGTAGTGGTGCTGGCGCTGGACCCGCTGCTCCAGCGAGTGCACCATGTTGTCGCGCAGGTAGTCGAACCCGAACTCGTTGTTGGTGCCGTAGGTGATGTCGGAGTGGTAGGCCTCGCGGCGCTCCGGGGTGTTGGGCTCGTGCAGGTCGATGCACCCCACCGTGAGCCCCAGGTACCGGTACAGGTGCCCCATCCACTCGGAGTCGCGCTGCGCCAGGTACGAGTTCACCGTCACCAGGTGCGCGCCGCGGCCCGCCAGGGCGTTCAGGTACAGCGGCATGGTGGCCACCAGGGTCTTCCCCTCGCCGGTGGCCATCTCCGCGACCTTCCCCTGGTGCAGCACCATCCCGCCGATGAGCTGCACGTCGTACGGGACCATGTCCCAGGTCAGCGTCTGCCCCGTCACCTCCACCTCGGTCCCCACCAGGCGGCGCGCGGCCTCCTTCACGGTGGCGAACGCCTCGGGAAGGATGTCGTCCAGCACCCCCTCCAGCACCGCGGCCAGGCGGCGCTCGGCCTGTCCGATCTGCTGCGAGAGCATCTCGCGCTCGGCCGAGTCCTCGCTGTGGCGGCGCTGGTCTCGCAGCTCGGCGATCTCGGCCTCCAGGTCGGCGAGCGCCTCGCGGATGACGGCGCGGAACTTCTCCGTCTGCCCGCGGAGCTCCTCCTCGGAGACCCCCTGCAGGCGCTCCCACTCGCGGTTGACCTCGTCCACGACGGGGTAGAGCCGCTTCAGCTCGCGCTGGTGGCGGGTTCCGAACAGGGCGTGGATGACACTCTTCAGCATGGCTCTCGTCAGCTCGTCTTCGGGTCGTCCCGGTACAGCCGCTCGCGCTCGATGAGCAGGCGCACGGACTCCGGGACCAGGTATCGGATCGACTCTCCCGCGGCGACGCGGCGGCGGACCTCCGTGGCGGAGACGTCCACCCGGGTGACGGCCACGGCCGCCGCCCCGAACGGCAGCGGCCCCGGCCCGCCCCCCTCCCCTTCCCGCGACATCACCGCGATCCTCGCGAGGCGCGCGATCTCGCCGGGCTCCCGCCAGCCGGGAAGCTCCGCCAGGTTGTCGGCGCCGATCAGGAAAAACAGCTCGACCGCGGGCGCACGGGCGTGCAGCTCGCGGAGCGTGTCCACCGTGTAGCTGGGACCGGAGCGGCGAAGCTCCAGGTCCTCCACCTCGAACCGTTCGTCGCCCGCCACCGCCGCGCGGGCCATCTCCAGCCGGAGCGCGGCGGGCGCCCGCACGCGCCCCAGCTTGTGGGGCGGCTGCGCCGAGGGCACCAGCAGCATCCGGTCCAGCCGCAGCTCGCGGAGGGCGTCGGCGGCGGCGATCAGGTGCCCGTGGTGCGGAGGGTCGAAGGTCCCCCCCAGGATCCCGAGCCTCACGCCGGGGTCATCCCGGCAGCGACTTCGCCTCCGGGGAGTTCGGGTAGTCGCGCAGCAGCCGCGCCCGGGCCTCGGTGGCCTCCTCGGTGTAGCCGATCCGCGTGTAGGTGTCGATCATCATCTTCAGCGCGGCCGGAGCATGGGGCGTGCGGGCGTGGTCGCGCACCGTCTCCTGGAAGTAGATCAGCGCGGCGTCGTACGCCTTGCGCTTGAAGTAGTACATCCCGTTGTCGAAGGCCTTGCGGGCCAGGCGCCCCTCCATGTCGGCCACGATCTCGTTGGCGCGGGCGGCGTCCTCGGTGCCCGGGTAGATCTGCGCGAACGACTCGCAGTAGGCCAGCGCCGCCCGGGTGTACTCCTGGTCCAGGGCCGGCTCGGGGGCCAGGCGCGCGTACCCCTGGCACATCCCCATGCGGGCGTCGCGCGCCAGCGGGTCGGTGGGGAAGTCGTTCACCAGCCGCAGGAAGTCGGCGACGGCGGTGACGTACTCGCGGGTCCCCAGGTGCGAGCGGCCCAGAGTGAGGAGCGCCTGCGGCACGCGGGGGTCTCCCCCGTTCTCGGAGATGAAGCGCTGCAGGGTCTCGGCCGCGCGGCGGTGGCGCCCCTCGGCGTGCTCGGTCATCCCGCGGCGGAACAGGTCGTCGGGCGTGACCTGGGCCGGGGGCCGCTTGGGCCCGCACGCGGCGAGGAGCACGGCGAGCAGGACGAAGGCGGCGCGGTTGGTCTGGATGATGGTCATGGGCCGTTCGTACCCCGGTGACCGGGGGTGGTTTCAGGGGGCCCGCGGACGCGCCGGGGCGCGGACCGCGGGGCGGTGCCGCGCCCCGGGGCGCACCGGACGGGCGGGGGTCTCAGCCCTCCGCGCCGCCCTGCCGCTGGCGGCGCAGCATCCCCAGGAAGGAGCTCACCTGCGCGTTGCCGGGGCTCTGGGTCAGGCACCGCTCCCACTCGCGCTCCGCCTCGTCCAGCCGGCCGGCGCGGAAGAGCGCCAGCCCCAGGTTCGTGCGCGCGGCGGCGAACGCGGGGTTCAGGTCCAGGATGTCGGTCAGCTCCCGCAGCGCCTCGTCCGCGCGCCCCAGGTCCAGCAGCGTGCGCCCCAGCTTGTTGCGGATGTCCAGGAACTGCGGGCGCAGGCGCACGGCGGACTCGTACTGCCCCACGGCGTCCTCCAGCCCGCCGGCCTCGGCGTACATGTCGCCCAGCTCGGCGTGCCGGTTGGCCACGCGCGCCGCCACGCTCGACGGGTAGCCCCCGCCCGACTTCTCCTCGTCGGCCACGGCGGCGCGGCCGAACGACTCGCGGGCCTCCTCGGTGCGCCCCAGGTCGTTGAGCGTGATGGCCAGGTTGAGGTGCGCCTCCACGTAGCCCGGGTTGGAGTCCACCGCCTGCCGGAAGGCGCCCACGGCCTCCTCGGGCCGCCCCAGCAGCGAGAGCGAGAGGCCGATCAGGTTCTGCACGTCGGCGAAGTGCGGGTGCCGCTGGGCGACCTCCTGCAGGTCCTCCAGGGCGGCCAGGTAGGCGTTCCGCGAGAACGCCTCCTTCCCGCGCGCGATGAGCTGCTCCACCGTCAGGTCCTGGGCCATGGCTGCTCCGGAAGGTGCCCCCGCACGACGCGAAACCGGGGGAAGATAGATCTCCCCCCGGTGCCGGGCAAGCGCTCCCCGCCCGCGCGGGCGGGCCGCGGGTCACCCCCGGCCGTAGCGGTCCTCCAGCCGGACCAGGTCGTCCAGCTCGGGGGTGCTCACCTCCAGGATCACCGAGTCCTCCAGCGCCTCCACGCGGTGCACGTCGCCGGGGTTCACCGTGATGCACCGCCCCGGGAGCATCTCGAAGTCGGTCCCGTTGAAGTGGTACAGCAGGCGCCCGGACTGCAGGTACATGGTCTCCTGCTTCCGCTCGTGCTTCTGGAGCGACAGGGCCTGTCCCTTGGTCACCTCCAGCACCTTTCCGGCGTAGCGGCTCTCGTGCGCGTACCAGATCTCGCGCCCCCAGGGCTTGTCCACGATCTTCGGCTCGGCCAGGGCGGGGTGGCCGGTCTGCAGCGGCATCGGCGTCTCTCGGTTCGGTGGTGTGGGTGCCCCGCGGGAGCACCGCGGGACGACGGCTAGCGGCGGAAGATCCGCCGGAGGAGCGACGGTCGGCGGCGGGCCAGCGGGGGCACCGGGCGGGGTTCCTCGCCCCGCAGCAGGCGCTCGCCGTTCTCGCGCGTGAGCAGCTCCACCTGCTCCGCGCCCCCCGCGGCGAGTACCGCCTGGCGGGCGGCGGCGGCGTGGAGCGTGCCGCGGGCGTGGTAGTCGCTCGAGAGGTAGTCCGCCCACCCGTGGGCCAGGATCCGCCACGCGGCGTCGCGGGCGGTGCCGCCGTAGCTCCCGACGAGCGAGCCGTGGTTCACCTGCAGGTACGCTCCCGCCCGGCGCCACTCGGCGATCAACCCCGCGCCGACGTCCAGGTTCCCGTAGCGCTCCGGGTGCGCGACCACCGGCGTCCACCCCTGCATGCGCAGCGCGAACAGGGCCTGCGTGCTGTTCGGCGGCACCGCCATGAAGGGGAACTCGACCAGCACGAAGTTCGTTCCCGCCAGCCGCACCCGCGGGTCCGCGAGCTCCGCCGTGGGGTCGTCGAGCATCACCTCCAGGCCGCGCTCCACCCGCAGGCCGGGGAACTCGCGGGTCGCCAGGTCGCGCAGCGCCGCCCAGCCCTCGTCGATCCGCTCCAGGAACGCGGCCAGCTCCGCCGGCTCCGCCGTCAGCGAGCCGCGCAGGTGCGGTGTGGTGACCAGCGCGGTGATCCCCGCGCCGCGCATCTCCGCCAGCGCCGCGCGGGACTCGTCCAGCGTGGCGGCGCCGTCGTCCACGCCCGGCACCAGGTGCGAGTGGAAGTCGATCACGACGCCGCCGCCTCCGCCGTGCGAGCGCGCAGCCAGGCCACGAAGCGCGGGATCCCGTCCTCCACCGGCGTGGTGGGAACGTAGCCCAGCAGCTCGCGGGCGCGGGAGACGTCGGCGAAGGTCCGGGGCACGTCGCCGGGCTGCGGCGGGTGGCGCTCCACCTGCGGCGTCACCCCCATCGCGTCCCCGATCAGCTCCACCAGGCGGGAGAGCGAGGTGGTGCGGCTCTCGCCCAGGTTCACGATCCGGAAGTCGCCCGGGTGCTCGCCCGTGTACGCGATCGCGCCCTCGATCCCCTGGACGATGTCGTCCACGTAGGTGTAGTCGCGCTCCGTCGCCCCGTCGCCGAAGACGGGGACGGGGCGTCCCGCCGCCATCAGCCGCGCGAACTTGTGGATGGCCAGGTCGGGGCGCTGGCGCGGCCCGTACACGGTGAAGAAGCGCAGGCAGACGACGGAGGTGCCGTGGAGGTGACGGTCCACGTGGCAGAGGAGCTCCCCCGCGCGCTTGGTGGCGGCGTAGGGAGAGATCGGGGCCTCCACGGGGTCGTCCTCGCGGAAGGGGACGCGCGGGCTCTCGCCGTAGACGCTGGACGAGGAGCCGAAGACGAAGCGGCGCGCGCCCAGGCGGCGGGCGACCTCGAGCGTGGCCGCCGTGCCGCCCACGTTCACCTCGGAGTACAGGAGCGGGAGCTGGATCGAGGGGCGCACCCCCGCGCGCGCGGCCAGGTGGACCGCGACGTCCACCGAGTCGACCCCCGCCGCCGCGAGGGAGGCCAGGAGCGCCTCCGGCTCGCGGACGTCCCCCTCCACCAGCCGGAAGGCGGGGTGGGAGAGGGCGCCCGCCAGGTTGCGGCGCTTGACGGCCGGGTCGTAGAACGGGTCGAACGAGTCCACCGCCACCACCCGCTCGCCCCGCGCCAGCAGGCGATCGCAGAGGTGCGAGCCGATGAACCCCGCCCCGCCCGTGACCAGGACCGTCACGGCGTCAGAGCGTGCGGGCGGAGGACCGGGTGGTCTCCACCAGGTGGCGGAAGTACGGGATGGTGCGCTCCAGCCCCTGGCGCAGGCCCACCCGCGGCTCCCACCCCAGCAGCCCCCGCGCGACGGTGATGTCGGGGCGGCGCACCTTGGGGTCGTCCTCCGGGAGCGGGAGCGAGTCCACGCGCGAGTCCGAGCCCACCATCTCCAGCACCATCTCGGCGAGCTCGCGCACCGTGAACTCCACCGGGTTGCCGATGTTCACCGGCTCCGCGCGGTCGGAGTGGAAGAGGCGGTGGATGCCGTCCACCAGGTCGTCCACGTAGCAGAACGAGCGCGTCTGCGAGCCGTCCCCGTACACCGAGATGGGGTCGCCGCGCAGCGCCTGCACGATGAAGTTGGAGACCACCCGCCCGTCCCCGGGGCGCATGCGGGGCCCGTAGGTGTTGAAGATGCGCACGATGCGCGTCTCCACCCCATGGAAGCGGTGGTACGCCATGGTCATGGCCTCGGCGAAGCGCTTGGCCTCGTCGTACACCCCGCGCGGGCCCACCGGGTTCACGTTCCCCCAGTAGGTCTCCGGCTGCGGGTGCACCTGCGGGTCGCCGTAGACCTCCGAGGTGGAGGCGAGGAGGAAGCGCGCCCCCTTCGCCTTCGCCAGCCCCAGCGCCTTGTGGGTGCCCAGCGAGCCCACCTTGAGGGTGGGGATGGGCTGCTCCAGGTAGTCCACCGGCGACGCGGGAGACGCGAAGTGCAGCACGCCGTCCAGCGGCCCCTCCACGTACATGAACTCCGTGACGTCGTGCTTCACGAAGTGGAAGTCGTCGCGCCCCATGTAGGGAGCCACGTTGTCGGGCGAGCCGGTGATGAAGTTGTCCATCCCGACGACCTGGTGCCCCTCGGCCAGGAAGCGCTCGCAGAGGTGCGAGCCCAGGAAGCCGGCCGCACCGGTGATGAGGACGCGCATCGGCCCGCCCTTAGCCGGCGGCGACGGCCTGCGCCGCCCCCACGGGGGGGCGTCCCACCGACACGTAGTCGAAGCCCATCTCGCGCATCCGCTCCGGCTGCCAGAGGTTGCGGCCGTCGAAGATCACCGGCTCGGCCAGCCCCTGCCGGATCCGCTCGAAGTCGGGAACGCGGTACGGCTGCCACTCGGTGAGCACCAGCAGCGCGTCGGCGCCCTCCACGCAGTCGTAGTTCCGCTCGCAGACCGAGAAGCGCCCGCTCTCCAGCAGGTCGGCGAAGTGCCGGGCCGCCTCGTGCCGCGCCTCGGGGTCGTGGGCCCGCACCGCGGCGCCGCGCTCCACCAGGCCGCGCACGATGGTGAGCGAGGGCGCCTCGCGCATGTCGTCCGTCTCCGGCTTGAAGGAGAGGCCCCACACGGCGAAGGTGCGGCCGGAGAGGTCCTCGCCGAAGCGCTCCACCACCCGGCTCACCAGCACCTCCTTCTGGGCGCGGTTCACCTTCTCCACCCCCTCCAGGATCGCCGGGTCCACCCCCTCCGCCCTCAGGGTGTGGATGAGCGCCTTCACGTCCTTGGGGAAGCAGCTCCCCCCATACCCGATCCCGGCGAAGAGGAACGACGGCCCGATGCGGTCGTCGCTCCCGATCCCGGTGCGCACGTGGTTCACGTCGGCGTCCACGGCCTCGCAGAGCGCCGCGATGGTGTTCATGAACGAGATGCGCGTCGCCAGCATCGCGTTGGCCGCGTACTTGGTGATCTCGGCCGAGGCGATGTCCATGAACAGGATGGGTTTGCCGGTGCGCACGAAGGGGGCGTAGAGCTCGGCCAGCCGCTCGCGCGCGTGCGCGGAGTCGACCCCCACCACCACGCGGTCCGGCTTCATGAAGTCCTGGACGGCCGCGCCTTCCTTCAGGAACTCGGGGTTGGAGCAGACGTGGAAGGGGCGGTCGGTGTGGCGCGCGATCGCCTCGCGCACGCGGGCGGCGGTGCCCACCGGCACGGTGCTCTTGGTGATGACGATCTTCTCGGGGCCCTCGGCGGCCATGTTGCGCCCGACGGTCTCGGCCACGGACAGCACGTGCTGCAGGTCGGCCGAGCCGTCCTCTCCGGGGGGCGTTCCCACCGCGATGAAGACGATCTCGGCGTCGCGGACGGCGGCGCCCACGGCGGTCGTGAAGGTCAGGCGCCCCTCGCGCAGGTTGCGCTCCACCAGCGGCTCCAGGCCGGGCTCGTAGATGGGGATCTCGCCCGCGTTCAGCCGCGCGATCTTCCCCTCGTCGATGTCCGCGCACGCGACGTCGTTGCCCGCCTCGGCCAGGCACGCCCCCGCCACTAGGCCCACGTACCCCGTGCCGACCACTGCTACCCTCATGTGCGCTTTCTGCCGCCTGGGTTCACGATTCGCCGGCCGGCCGGGTCGCCGGCAGGGTCCGGAGAATAAGCCGACGCCCATGGCAATGCAATGCCGTTTCCGACCCGCCACGCCTTGTAAGAGCGGGCGCAGGGCAGTATTATGATGGTCTGAAGGTACTTTTCGCCGCCCGGAACCCGATCCCGCTTCAGAATGCGCCGTCGAGCCGTCCTCCTGCTCCTCCTCCTCGTCCACCTCCTCCCCGCGGCCGCGGGGGCGCAGGTCGCCGAGGCGCCCAGCCGCGGCGACATCACGCTCTCCCCCGGGGACCTGATCCGGGTGAAGGTGTACCGCGAGGAGGACCTGAACGGCGAGTTCGTCATCGATCCGGACGGCCGGGTGATCCTGCCGCTGATCGGCGAGCGCACGGTGGTGGGAATCCCCGTCCGGCAGCTGCGGGAGCAGCTCGTGCAGGCGTACCTGGTGCACCTCCGCAACCCGTCGATCGAGATCACGCCCCTGCGCCGCATCCTGGTGCTGGGCGAGGTCCCCCGCCCGGGGATGTACACCATCGATCCCACCGTGAGCCTGGCCGACGCCGTCGCCCTCGCGGGCGGGCCGACCCCCTCGGGCAGCATCGACCACATCCACGTGGTCCGCGACGGGAAGCGCGTGGTGGAGCGGGCTTCGATGGGGCTGACGATCCACGGCGCGGACATCCGCTCCGGCGACCAGATCATGGTCGGTCGGCGGAGCTGGTTCGACCGGAACAGCACGTTCCTGGTGAGCACGACCCTCTCGCTCACCAGCATCATCGTCGCCCTTCTCACCCGTTAGCGCGCGTGATCGCCGTCCGGACACCGAAAGCCGATGCCATGAGCAGCAGGACCGTCACCAAGCCGTCCTCCCAGGACGGCTCCGAGGAGCGCATCGACCTCCACGAACTCTGGCTGACGATCGTCCGCGGCCGCTGGATCGTCCTGGGCACGACCGTCGCGGTGATGCTCGTGGCGGGGCTGACCACGCTGCGGGAGCGGCCGCTCTACCAGTCCGAGACCACCCTGCTGATCGACGACCGCGACGCGGGGCAGGCGCTGCTGGGGCAGCTGACCCCCATCTCCGGGCTGGACAAGGGGAAGATCGAGACCGAGATGGCGGTGCTCCGCAGCCGCAAGCTGGCCGAGGACGTCGTCGACTCGCTCGACCTGACGGTCCAGCTCATGGAGCCCCAGACGGACCGGGGCGTGGTGCTCCACCCCGTCTCGGTGCCGCGGGACGCCCGGCCCGGCACCTACGACCTGGTCCCCCAGCAGGGAGGGACCTACTCGCTGCGGCGGATCGCCCCGGAGCCGGAGCGCACCCTTGTCGAAGGGATCCGCGTGGGGATCCCGTTCTCGTTCGGGGGCACGACCCTCCAGCTCCTGCCGTCGGTGCGGGACGTCCCGCACGAGCGGGTCCGCTTCGAGGTCACGCCCTTCCGCTCCACGGTGAGCTCCCTGCGCAACAGCCTCGCGGTGCAGCGCGCGGAGCCGCAGGCCAGCATCATCGCGGTGCGCTTCCAGAGCAACGACCGCGAGCTCGCCGCCTCGGTGCCCAACGCGGTCAGCACCGCCTACATCAACTACAAGCGTGGGGTCGCAAAGACCGAGTCGCGGAGCACGGTGGGCTTCCTCCGCGAGCAGGTCGCCAGCTACGAGGAGCAGCTCAAGGCCGCCGAGAACCAGCTCCGCGGGTTCCGTGAGAAGGAGCAGGTGGTGAACCTGTCGGACCAGGCGTCGCAGCAGGTGCAGCGGCTCGCGACGCTCCAGGCGCGGCGCGACGAGCTGCGGACCAGCCGCGAGGCGCTCAGCGGCCTGCTGGCGCGCGTCACGCAGCCGCGGAACCAGGGGACCGGCCCCTCGCCGTACCGGCAGCTCGCCTCGTTCCCCGTCTTCCTGCAGAACCGCGCCGTGCAGGACATGCTCCAGACGCTCACCACGCTGGAGAACGAGCGCGCCACCCTGCTGGTGCGGCGCACGCCGGCCAACCAGGACGTGGAGGGGATCCAGGCCCGGATCGCGGAGGTGGAGACGCAGCTCTACCAGCTCGCGCGGAACTACTTGGAGGGGCTCACGACCGAGATGGCCGCGGCCGACGAGTCGCTGTCCCGCTTCGGGGTGCAGCTGGCGGCGATCCCCGCCCGCGAGGTGGAGTTCGCCCGGCGGCTGCGGCAGCAGGAGCTGCTCGCGGAGATCTACAACCTGCTGCAGACGCGCCTGAAGGAGGCCGAGATCCGCGAGGCGGTGGAGCCCGGCGACGTCCGGATCATCGACTCCGCCCTGGTGCCCCAGGAGGCGATCTCGCCGAAGCCGCTGCGCAACCTGTCGGTGGCGACGCTCCTGGGGCTGCTGATCGGCGTCTCCCTGGCGTTCGCGCGCCGGGCCCTCGACACCAAGGTCCGCACCCGCGAGGACGCAGAGGCGGCCACCTCCGGCGCCCCGGTGCTGGGGCTGATCCCGCGCATCAACACCTCGGTGGGGGCGAACGGCAAGGCCTACGGGCACGAGGCGAACGGCAACGGGCGAAAGGCCCGCGGCGGGCAGGTCGTCCCGGTCGCCCCGCAGCTGCTGGCGGAGAACCGCCTGGTCACGCACCTGGACCCCCACAGCGCCGCCTCCGAGGCCTACCGTGCGCTGCGCACCAACATCACCTTCGCCAGCTCGGAGCGGGCGCCGCAGGTGATCGTGATGACGAGCGCCATGCCCGGCGACGGGAAGAGCACCAGCGCGGCGAACCTGGCGATCACGCTCGCGCAGCAGGGGACGCGGACGCTCCTGATCGACGCCGACCTGCGCCGCGGCGTGCTCCACAGCGTCTTCGGGATCGCCCAGAACCCCGGTCTCACGCACGTGCTGATGGGAACGGCGACGATCGACGACGCGGTGCAGCCGGTCCCCAGCGTGGAGACCGGGGTCGAGCTGCACGTGCTGGCCGCCGGCGTCTTCCCGCCCAACCCGGCCGAGCTCCTGGGCTCGGCGCGCATGCGGGCGTTCATGGACGACGCCCGCAAGCGCTACGAGATGATCGTGGTGGACGCTCCGCCGCTCAACCTGGTCACGGACGCCGGCGTGCTGGGCACCATCGCCGACGCCACGATCCTGGTGGCGCGCACCGGGACCACGGAGAAGCGGGCGCTGGGGCACGCCGCGTCCCAGATCTACCACCTGGGCGCGCCGCTCGGCGGGGTGGTGCTCAACGACATCACCGTGGAGTCGGGCCGCTACGGGTACGGGTACGGCTACGGATACGGATACGGCGCCAAGACCTGACGCCGCTCCTCGCGGCGGAACGAAGGGGGGCGGACCGGCCGAGGTCCGCCCCCTTCGTCCGTACCCCCTGCAGGGCGGCCGGTGGCGATCGCCCTCCCGGCGTTCCTCGGCCGCCCCGGCGGGAGGGACGTCGGAGGGGGCGCCGGACGGAGCAGGGCCCACCACCCGGCGAACGGAGGCCGCCGCCGAAGGGCGCGCCGCCTCCTCCGGGCCCGGGCGAGGGCTTCCACGGCAGCCGGAGCGAGGCGGCCGTCCGCCACGGCGCGGAGGCGTGCCCCGCCACGGACGCCACCCGCCCCCTCGCCACTCGACCCCGACCGCGATTCCTCCACGGCCCCCGCTCGGGTACCGCCCCGCCCTTCCCCCGCCCCCTCCGTCCGCCTTCGGGGCACGACGCGAGAAGCGGAGCCGGGATCCCCCGGCTCCGCTCTCGTCGTACGGCACCCCGACGCCTTCAGTCGGCGGCTGGCGCTCCCCGCCGCCGGCCGCGCGGCATGTCACCCGCTCAGGCCCGCTCCGCCGACCTAGGGGCCGCGTCGGCCCGGCCGCGCCGGACGGGGGGAGTACCGAGCGCGTTGCGGAGCGGGGGGACGCACTCCGGCACCAGCGCGCAGAGCGACAGCAGGATGTCCTGGCGGTCGCCCACCTCCACCGCGGCCACCAGCCGCTCCACCGAGCGGCGGACGGTCGCCGGGTCGGCCTCGTCCGTCTGGACGATGCGGATCTTCTCGACCACGGTGGGGATCGTCTCCTCCACCTCGGACATCAGCTCCTCGTGGAGCTTCTCGCCGGGGCGCAGGCCGGTGAAGACGATGGGGATGTCGCGGTGCGGCTCCATCCCCGACAGGCGGATGAGGTTCTCCGCCAGCTCCACGATCTTCATCGGGTTGCCCATCTCCAGCATGGCGATCCTCCCGCGCGCCTCGGGAAGGATGGAGGCCTGCAGCACCAGCTCGACCGCCTCGGGGATGGTCATGAAGTAGCGCGTCACGTCCGGGTGCGTGAGCGTCAGCGGCCCCCCGGCGGCGAGCTGCTTCCGGAAGAGGGGGAGCACGCTCCCGTCCGAGCCCAGCACGTTCCCGAAGCGAACCGCGCGGAAGTCGGTCCCGGAGCCGCGCAGGTCGGGCCACCCCAGCACGATGCGCTCCGAGACGCGCTTGGTGGCGCCCATCACGCTGGAGGGGTGGACCGCCTTGTCCGTGGAGATCAGGACGAACTTGCGGACCCCGTGGCGAGCCGCGCAGCCCGCCACCTGCAGCGTTCCCAGCACGTTGTTGCGGATGGCCTCCGCCACGTTGTCCTCCATCAGCGGCACGTGCTTGTACGCCGCCGCGTGGAAGACGTGGGTGGGAAGGTAGGCCGCGAACACCGAGTCCATGCGGGACGAGTTGGTGATGTCCGCCACCACCGGCACCACGTCGAGCGCGGGATGCTCCCGGCGCAGCTCCGTCTGCACGTAGTACAGGGGGCTCTCGGCCTGGTCCACCAGCACCAGCCGCGCCGGGTGGAAGCGGGCGACCTGCCGGGCGAGCTCGGAGCCGATCGACCCCGCGCCGCCGGTGACCAGCAGCGTGCGGCCGGCCAGGTCCTTCTCCACCTCGTCCAGGTCCAGGCGGATCGGCGGGCGCCCCAGCAGGTCCTCGATCTGCACGCTCCGCAGCTCGTTGAGCCGCGCGCGGCCGCCCAGCATCTCCTGCAGCGACGGGATGATCTTGAACTCCACGTGGGAGTCCATGCAGCGCTCCACCAGCACGCGCATCTGCTCGCGCGAGGCCGAGGGAATCGCGATCACGACCATCTTCACGTCGAAGTCGCGCACCACCCGGGTGAGGTCGGCGGTGGTGCCGGCCACGGGAAGCCCGTGCAGGTGCATCCCGAGCTTGGCGCGGTCGTCGTCCACCAGGGCGACCGGCACCAGGTCGTGCGACTCGCTGCGGCGGAACTGCCGGATCAGGTGCTCGGCGGCGTCGCCGGCGCCCACCAGCAGCGTCCGCTTTCCTCCGTTGCGGGTGCGGGACAGCGGCAGCCCCTCCTCGCGCACGATGCGGACGACGAACCGGCCGCCGCCGAAGAGGACGACGGTGATCAGGCAGTCCAGGAGGAGCACGGAGCGCGGAAGCGCCCCCGCCGCCCCCATCAGGTAGAGCGCGAGCAGGAACACCCCGGTGGAGACGACCGCCCCCTTCACCAGGTTCACCAGGTCGCGGAGCCCCGCGTGCCGCCACCAGCCGTTCAGCAGGTGGAAGGCCCGGAAGGTCGCCAGCCGCACCACCATGAGCACGGGGAGCGTGGCCAGGAAGACGTCGATGTACCGCGGGGGGATGTCGACGTCGAAGCGCAGGGCGAAGGCGGTGATGTAGCCCGCCGGAATCAGGACCAGGTGCAGGACGAGCAGGATCCACCGCCGGTGGTGGACCATCGTGAGCGGGAGCCGCTCTCCCGCGCGCCCGCCGCGGGAGTCCTCGCGCGCCGTCACCCGGCCTCCGCGAAGTTGCCGGAGCCCGCCACCGCCCGCACCCGCTCCACCACGCGGGCCCGGTCCTCCGGCGCCAGGGACGACCCGGACGGCAGGCAGAGCCCGCGGTCGAAGAGGTCGGCCGCCACGTCGCCGCCGTAGCAGCGGGCGCCGGCGAAGACGGGCTGCAGGTGCATGGGCTTCCAGACCGGCCGCGCCTCGATGTCCTCGGCCTCCAGGGCGAGCCGCACCGCCTCGCGGTCGGCGCCGAACGCCTCGGGGTCGATGGTCAGGCAGGTCAGCCAGCGGCTGTGCGTTCCCCACGGCGCCTCGGGCATCATCTCCACGCCCGGGAGGCCTCCCAGCTCGCGCCGGTAGAAGTCGAAGTTCGCGCGCCGCGCCGCCACCCGGCTGGCCAGCACGCGGAGCTGTCCCCGCCCGATCGCCGCGCAGACGTTGCTGAGCCGGTAGTTGTAGCCGATCTCGGAGTGCTCGTAGTGCGGGGCGGGGTCGCGGGCCTGCGTGGCCAGCTTGCGCGCGTGCGCGGCCAGGTCGCCGCTGTCGGTCACCAGCATCCCGCCGCCGGAGGTGGTGATCATCTTGTTCCCGTTGAACGAGAAGATCCCCGCCCGGCCCAGCGTTCCCGGCGCGCGGCCCCGGTGGTCGGCGCCCAGCGCCTCGGCGGCGTCCTCGATCAGGGCCACCCCGTACCGCTCCAGGAGCGGACGGATGCGGTCCATGTCGGCCGTCTGCCCGTAGAGGTGCACCACGACCACGGCCTTCGGGAGCCGGCCCGCGCGGGCGCCGTCCTCCAGCGCCTGGGCCAGGAGGTCCGGGTCCAGGTTCCAGGAGGAGCGCTCGCTGTCCACCAGGACGGGCCGACCCCCCAGGTACACGATGGGGTTGACGCTGGCCGAGAAGGTGAGGGTGGAGACCACCACCTCGTCGCCGGGCCCCACCCCGCTCAGGAGCAGCGCCAGGTGCAGCGCCGCGGTCCCCGAGCTGAGCGCCACGGCGTGCGGCGCACCGACCGCTTCGGCGAACTCACGCTCGAAGGCGTCCACGTGCGGCCCCAGGGGGGCCACCCAGTTGCTGGCGAAGGCGTCGGCGACGAACCCCTCCTCGAGCTCTCCCATGTGCGGGGGGGAGAGATAGACCCGCTTCCGATCCGACCCGTGCATCACCTACCCCCGCGTAAAGGCCTTGCCGGGCACGCCGGGGACCGTGGATCCGGCCGCGACGTCCCGTACCACCACCGCACCCGCCCCCACCGCCACGTCGTCCCCGATCCGCACCCCCTGCCGGACCACCGCCCCCGCTCCGATCCAGCTCCGGGCTCCCATTACCGCCCCACGCGCGGGCGTGGCGTGGGGGATCCCCCGTTCGCCCAGCGCCTGACCGAACTCCATCCGCCGCCCGTCGTTGCCGATCGCGGCCACGGCGGAGTGGGCGCCGCCGTGGAGCGGCGTGCCGGCGCGCAACGTGTGTAGCGCGCAGCCCGCACCCCGTCCGCCACGACCTTCTCCGTGCCCCCTTTCGCCCCGGAGCACGCCCGGCTCACCCACCGGAGCCACGAAACCGCTCCACGGTGGCCTGGCCGGGTTGGGAGATGCCCTCGCGCGAGAAGACCTTCCGGACGGTCAGCAGGAGGATGCGCAGGTCGAGCGCGAGCGAGCGGTGGTCGACGTACCAGACGTCGAGGGCGAAGCGCTCGTTCCAGCCCAGGGCGTTGCGGCCGTTGACCTGCGCCCAGCCCGTCAGGCCGGGACGCACCTCGTGCCGACGCGCCTGCTCGGGACTGTACAGCGGAAGGTACTCCATGAGCAGGGGACGCGGGCCCACCAGGCTCATCTCGCCGCGCAGGACGTTCACCAGCTCCGGAAGCTCGTCGATGCTGGTGCTCCGCAAGAACCGACCGACCGGCGTGAGCCTCTCGGCGTCGGGCAGGAGCTCGCCACCCGGGCCGTGGGCGGCGCGCATGGTGCGGAGCTTCAGAAGGCGGAAGGGGCGGCCCGCCCGCCCTGGACGCTCCTGCCGAAAGACGACTGGGCTTCCCAGCGAAAACCGGACCACCGCGGCGGCGAGGAGCAGGAGCGGGGAAAGGACCACCAGCGCCGCCGATGCCGCGACGATGTCGAGGAGCCGCTTCACCACGTCGTACCCGCCGTGCCTCCCCTTCGGAACGTCCGCGCCGGTGGTCACCGAGGCGGCGCTCCCCCCGCCCGGGCCAGCCGGGCGGCGCGGATGGCGAGCCGCGACACCTCCATCAGCTCGGCCATCGGAATGGGAGGGGGTCCGCCGGCGCGCACGGCCGCGATCCAGGCGCGGATCTCCGCCGCATGGCCCTTCTCGACTCCCTGGGACCGCTCCCAGAGCGGCCCCGACACCCCATAGCGCCGCAGCCGCCGCCAGTTGTCGATGGCGACGGTCTTGCCGTCCCAGAAGGCCTCGATCCTCTCCTTCGGGAAGGAGCGCGCACCGGTGGCCAGATAATGCACCACCGCCGTGGAGCCGTCCGCGAAGGCGACCGACACGTGCGCCACGTCGTCGATCGGGCGGCCCGCTGCGTCCCGCGCCGCCACCACCTGCACGTCCGCGACGGACGCCCCCACCAGCGAGCGGGCCAGGTCCATCCAGTGGCAGGCCTCGCCCACCACGCGGCCTCCGCCGACCCGTGGGTCCTGGGTCCAGTGCGTGCGTGGAATGGCGCCCGCGTTGACCGTCGCCACCACCGAGACGGGGCCCGCCCTCCCCCTCAGGAGCCCCGCCAGCTCCAGGGCCAGGGGGGCGAAGCGGCGGTTGAACCCGACGGTGAGGAGACGACCCGAGCGCTCGGCGGCCGCCTCGACCTCGTCCAGCTCCTCCTCCGTGAGCGCGAGCGGCTTCTCCACAAAGACGTGCTTCCCGGCATCCAGGGCACGCACGGCGAGGCGCGCGTGGCTGTCGTGCCGCGTGAGCACGTACACCGTGTCGATCTCCGGGTCGGCGAGCACGGCCTCTACGTCGGTGGTGGCCTGCTCGAAGCCGAACTTGCGCGCGGCCACCGCCCCGCTGGTACCGCCTCCCGACGCGACCGTGCGCAGCCGCACCCCTTCGGCCCGGAGCACGGGGAGCAGGGTGCGCACGGCGAAGTTCCCGGCCCCGATGACGCCGACTCCCGCTCCGGCGGCGGGAGCGGGAGCCGCGGTCCGCACGGTGCGCGCGGAGCGGGCGGGGCGCTCGCCCCCCCGGTCGGAATAGCCGAGCACCACGCCCAGGCTGGGCTCCTGGCCGGTGAGCAGGTCGTACGCCTCGGCGGCGCGCTCGAACGGGAAGCGGTGGGAGACCAGCGGGAGCGGGTCGACGCGGCCATCGGCCATCAGGTCCAGCACCGCCTCGAAGTTCCGCTGCTCGGTCCAGCGCACGTACGCGAGGGGGTAGTCGTTCCCGCGCTCCTCGTACTCGGGGTCGTAGCGTCCCGGACCGTAGCTGCAGGAGACGGCGAAGCTCAGCTCCTTGGCGAAGAAGTCCTCCCGCACCAGGTTCAGGCCCGTGACACCGACCAGCACCAGCCGGCCCCGCTTGCGGCTCATGCGGGCGGCCGAGCGCACCGGCTCGTCGCTGGCGGCGGCCAGGGTCAGGAGGACGGCATCGGCCCCGACGCCCCCGGTGAGTGCCAGGACCCGCTCGGCCACGTCGCCCTCGGCGCCGTTCAGGGGGGTGGCGCCGCAGCCCTCCGCCAGCGCGAGGCGCGAGGGATCGCGGTCGATGCCCAGGACGCGGCAGCCGTTCGCCCGCAGGAGCTGCACGGTGAGGAGCCCGATGAGGCCCAGTCCGTAGACCACGACCGTCTCCCCCAGCGTGGGAGCCGCCAGGCGGACGCCCTGCAGGCCGATGGCGGCCAGCGGCGTGAACGCCGCCGCCTCGAACGACACGCCCTGGGGGATGCGCGCGGCCAGCGTGTGGGGGACGCGCACGTACTCGCTGTGCGGACCGTTGGTCACCACCCGGTCCCCCGGCACGAACCCGCCGGCCGCGGCGCCCGCGTCCACCACCACCCCGGCGTGGCAGTACCCCAGCGGGATGGGGCTGTCCAGCTTGGCGCGGACGGCCTCGAGGGTGGGGCCGACCCCCTCGGTGCGGGCCTTGTCGAGCACCTGGCGCACCTTCTCCGGCTGGCTGCGCGCCTTGGCGAGCAGCCCCGAGCGCCCGAACTCGACGAGCATGCGCTCGGTCCCGGCGGAGATCACCGTCGCGCGCGTCTCCACCACCAGCCCGTTGGTGGGCGCAGTGGGGACGGGGACCTCGGCGAAGTCGGTTCCGCCCGTGTCGAGGCGCTGGAGCAACTGTCTCATCGAGCGGCGTTCCTTCGCGGTTCTCGGATCGATTCCCGGCCCGCCGGCTCCGTCTCGGAACCGCCGGCGAAGCCGATGGTGGTGCGCACGGCCTCGCCCGGGCCCACGCGGCGGCGCGCCTCCACGAGGCGCGAGGGCAGGCGCACGCCGTACGTGGGTGAGTACCACCCCGCGACGCCCCCCTCCTCGGCGGCCACGGTGTCGGAGCCGCCCTCCACCCGCACGAGCGCGGGGTCGGCCTCGGGATGGAGGAGCCATCGAACGGCCAGCTGGCGGACGCCGGGGGCCAGGGGGCGGTCCTCCACGGACACGCCCGCGGGCGTCGCCCGCACGGTGCGGCGGACGACGCCGGGGACCTCCGCCACGAGCACCGCCTCGCCGTCCTCCAGCCGCGCCTCCAGCAGGTCGGCGCGCGGCCAGACGTACCAGAGGAAGCGCGGGCCCCGCACCCCGGGCTCGCGGCCGTCCACGAGCGGCCCGTTGTGCACGGCGGCGGCGGCGAGGCCGTTGCGCCACGGGGGAGGGGCATTATACGCAAAAGTGCCCGCGTCCACCACCACCGGCGCGCCCCCGACCCGCACGTCGAGGTGGAGGGAATCGATGTGGCCGGGCCGCGACGCGTACCGCCCCGCCCGCAGGAAGACGTGCGTCTCCCCGACGCGGGCCGCCGCCCAGCCGGAGGGGCCGGCGCGCACCACGTCCGCGGGGGGGGGCCCCGGCGCGGGCGCGGGCACCCCGAGCCAGGCGGCGACCTCGGGATCGGGGACCACTCCCGCCGGGAGCGGGATCCCGTACGCGGCGGACACGGCGGTGAGCGTGGGACGGAAGTCGGCCTGTGGCGCCAGGGAGACGGGGTGTATCCACGCGCCGTCGTTGGCCCCGTGGTTGGGCACCTCCCCCGACGGGCTGTGCATCACCACCGCGAGCAGCTCCAGGGCGGCGCCGAGGCGCGCGCGCGCCTCGGCGCCCAGGGCCGCGTCACCACGGCCCCCGAGGGCGCGCGCCGCGAGCACGCAGCCGTCCAGGGCGACGCGCTGGTAGTTGAACGAGTGCTGCACGTACCACCCGTCGGGGGCGAACTGCTCGCGCACCAGGCGGTCCAGCAGGGCGCGCCCGGTACGCAGCCAGCGGTGCGCCTCCGGGTGCCGCCCCTCGAAGCGGGAACCCAGCATCACCAGCCCGGCGGCCTCGGAGATGCCGTGGTTGTTGCGCTGCGACACGGCGTAGCCGACCGCGTCGGCGATCCGCTCGCCCGAGGCCGCGAGCGCCTCGGTCAGGCGCGCGCGGTCCCGCTCCTCCACCCCGGGCGCGTCCGCGAAGGCGGCCTCGGCCTGGAGCAGCGCCGCGGCGCGGATCGCCGTCTCCTGGCCGCAGGACCAGTGCACGCTGCGAAACGGGGGGCTCGACGCCCACCAGTGCGCCAGGCGCTCGTGGAAGGCCGCGGCGTAGCGGGCGTCGCCGGTGAGCAGGTGGGCGCGCGCCAGGTCGTACGCCCAGGCGAAGCGGGCCGGCTCCCACAGGTCCTTGACGTCGCCCCCCGCGCCCAGGTGCCGGACCCTCCACCACGGCGTGCCGGCCTCCCCCCGCGACCCGCCGCCCAGCCAGCCGGCCGCGTCCGCGGGGAAAGCCCGCCACTCGCCGCCGTACGCGAGGTACTCGCCCGCCACGACCCGCTCCGCGCGCTCCACCGCGGCTGCCCGGTCGGCGACCCCCGCGAGCGCCGCGCCGTCCACCGCGAAGGGGTGCGGCACGGAGAATCCCGGCGCGGGCGCATGGCGGGGGGCGGCGCGGAAGCGGCCGCCGGCCCTGCGAGCCTCGTGCGCCGCGCGCAGGGCGGCGCCCCGGAAGCCGAAGGTTCGGGCGACGGTGAGGGCCGCCCGCGGCCAGAGCCGCAGGGGGAGCGTCACGGGCGCACCAGGGGGAGGAGGGCCGCCTCCAGCCGCTCGGCCAGGATGGGGCGGGCGTGCTCGCGCTCCACCCAGGCGCGCCCGGCGCGGCCCAGCGCCAGCCGCTGCTCCGCGGACCGGGCGGCCATCCGGCGCACCGCGTCGGCAAGGGCGGCCGCGGTGGAGTCGGCCGCCTGCTCCCCAGCGCCGGCGTCGCGAACCATCCCGGCGACCTCGCCCGGGACGTTGCAGACCACCGGCAGCCCGGCGGCGAAGTAGTCGAAGAGCTTGTTGGGGCTCACGCCGAACGAGAAGAGCGGCGCGTCCTTCAGCACCATCAGACCGGCGTCTGCCTCGCCCAGCACGCGCGCCATTTCCGCCTTGGGGACGGGGGGGCGGAACTCCACGTTGGGGAGCCCGCGCCGCACCGCCTCTTCCCGCAGGGCGTCCTTCGCCGGCCCGTCGCCCACCAGGAGAAAGCGGATATCCGGGGAGCCGCGCAGCAGGTCCGCGGCCCCCAGCACCGCCTCCAGCCCGTTCGCGGGGCCGTGCGCGCCGGCGTACACGAGCGTGAGGCCGTCGGCCCGCGGCTCCCGCGCGTGCCCCCCGAAGGCGGCGGTGTCCACGCCGTTGGGCACGTAGGCGATCCGCCCGGCCGGCACGCCCCGCTCCCTCTGCAGGTACTCCCCCGTCCCGCGCGCCAGCACGATCACCCGCTCCGCCCGCGCGTAGAGGCGGCGCGCGATCGCGTCGAAGGCCCGGTACGCGGCCCCCCGCCCGCCGCCCGCCGCCTCCAGGCTCTCGGGCCACAGGTCGCGCACCTCGAACGCGAACGGGACCCGCCAGCGACGCGCGAGCCTCTCCGCCGCCAGCGCCGCCAGGAGGTGGGGCGACGAGCCGAGCACCACGTCCGCGCGCTCCGCACCCTCCAGGCCGCGTCCCACGCGCCAGGCGAAGCTGAGCCAGTTGCCGGCGCGGCGCCAGTCGTTGCGCTCGTACGGGAGGCTCCAGGCCCACAAGATCTCCACGCCGTCCACGTTCTCGCGGATGAGCCGGCGGTCCGCCGCGCCGGCGCGGCGAGTGTAGCGGCGCGAGTGGAGGTTGAGGTCCGACGCGACGATGGTCACCTGCCAGCCGCGGAGCACCAGCTCGCGGGCGATCTCCACGTGACGCGTCCCGCCCCCGTCACCGGGAGCCACGGCGAACTGGTTGACCCAGAGCAGACGCGGACCGGCGCTCATCCTGCCCCGTTCCTGCGGGCGGAACGCAGCACCTCGAGCACGGGTCGCAGGGTGCGGCTCCAGTCGTAGGCGCGCGCCAGCCGCCGCCCCGCCGCGGCCAGGCGGGCGGAGCGCTCCGCGTCGCCCAGCAGCTCCGCGACCCTGGCGGCGAAGGCGGCGTCGTCCTCGCACACCAGCTCGCTGAGCTCCGCCGGCACGTCGAAGCCCTGGTACGCGTTGGGCGTCCCCACCACCGGCACTCCCGCGGCCAGACCCTCCACCATCTTGAGCTTGGTGCCGCCGCCGAACGACGAGGGAACCGCCACCACCCATGCCCCGCGGTAGGCGTCCACGATGCGGTCGACCATCCCCGCCAGCTCCACCGCCGGGTCCCGGGTGATGGGACCGGACAGGTCGCGGCAGACCGTCCCCGCCACCCGCAGCCGCGCCTCGGGGACCACCCGGCGCACGCGGGGAAGGATGCGCCGGTGCAGCCGGTGCACCGCGTCCACGTTGCGCTCCGCCGAGCCCCCCACGAACAGGATCGTGGGGCGGGGGTCGGCGCGCAGGGACTCGGCGGCGCGGCCCACGTCGTCCACGTCCACCCCGTTGGGCGCCACCACGAAGCGCGGGTGACGCGAGGCCCCGCGCGTGAGGTCGGCGTCGCGCTGGGAGACGGAGACGCAGACGTCGGCCCGGTCGTACACGCGGCGCTCGTAGCGGCGGGTCTTGGCCAGGTTCAGCAGCGAGTACGCCCGCCTTGCGGCACCGGGGGCGTGCGCCGCAAAGCTTCGCCACACGTCTCGGTCGCTGTTGTGCTGGTCCACCACCCACAGCGCGTCCTCCGGGAAGAGGGCACGGTACGGGGCAAAGTACATGAAGTTGGCGTAGACCACGTCGAATCGCTCCGGCTCCCGCGCTCGCACGGCGGCGCGCAGCGCGGCGCTGTCGTGCGTCCGCACGTGCAGCGGGAGCGGCGACAGCAGCGCCGACGCGGCGTCGCGAGCAGAGGTCGCCCGGTGGGGGACCAGGTCCGCGCTCTCGAACCGCAGGCCCGGGAGCGCGGAGGCGCCCTGGCTGTCGGGGTCGAAGCCGAACAGGTGCAGCCGATGCCCCGCGTCCGCCAGCATTCGGGCGAGGTGGAAGCAGCGCAGCTGGTAGCCGCTGCGCGGGGGCGCCGGCGGGCTGCTGCAGAAGAAGGCGATGCGCAGCCGCCGCTCCCCCGAGGCGGGCGCCGCGGCGTCCGGCCGGGAGGCGCGGGTCACGGTGTCAGCCACCGGCACCCCGCAGTCCCAGGGGCGGTCCCGACGTGCGCGCGTGCGGGAGCGGGCGCGCGGGGGCGTCGGGCTCGGGCTCCGGGTCCGCCGCCGCGGCCCGCCCGAAGGGGATCCAGCGGGGAAGGAGGATGCCGATCCAGAGCGGGAAGAACATCGCCTGTCCCGGGGCCAGGTTGGACTCGGTGAGGGAGACGATCAGCGGCGGCACCATCAGCAGCAGGGGGATGGCCCGGCGCCCGCGGTGCACGGGGTGCCGGGCCAGGAGCAGCAGCGAGCGGCCCAGGATCAGCAGGAAGATCGCCGCGCCCACGAGCCCCATCTCGCTCACGATCTGCAGGTAGGTGCTGTGGGCGCCGTATCCCTCGGGAAGGGTGGGATCCATGATGACCGCCGCCTGGGCCGCGTTCACCAGCCCCGCGCCGAACAGGGGGTGCTCCAGCCCGTAGCTCACGTTCGCGACCCAGAGCTGCAGGCGGAACTGGTCGGAGCTGGACAGCATCCCCTCCACGAAGAGCAGGCTGTAGCGCTGCAGCGTCACGTCCGCCAGGTAGCGCTGGGCCAGCCAGGTCCCCACCAGCGCGAACAGGGCGTACGGGGCGACCGACCGCGCTCCCGGACCCCCGCTGGCCAGGTACACCACGCCGAACACCGCCAGCGCGGCCACCGCGATCTTGGTCCCGCTGAGGGCCACGCCCAGCAGCGACAGCACCACCAGCACGCCCGCCACCGGCAGCGAGAGCAGCCGCGTGCGCCGCCGCGTCATCGCCAGCACGGCCAGGCCGGTGATCACCGTCACCCCACCCCAGGCGTGGAGCTGGTCGATGTCCAGCGCCCCCATCAGCCGCCGCGACCCGCCCGACAGGTACGTGGGGAGGGCCGCCGCCCCCAGCAGCACGGGGACGGAGTACGCCGCCACCAGCACCACCGCCAGGTGGAAGACGGCGTCGTCGATGCTGGGGAAGCAGGAGAGCGCCAGCACCAGGAAGAGGAGCGCCGCCGCCAGCCAGAGGGCGTACAGGACCGACACCCCCGGCGCCAGCCCCTGCACCCCGGAAAGGACTGCCCAGGCCACGAAGAGCAGGACGTCGGCGTTGCGCCCGATCAGCGGTCCCACCCGCTTGCCCAGGCGCCACACCAGCCCCGCCAGCACCAGCAGCAGCAGGGGAAGGCGGGCGTACCCCACCCGCAGCCCGGACGACAGCCATCCGATGGGGGAGTAGTTGAGGACGGTGAGGAACAGGAGCAGGAACAGCCCCCAGAGCGCCAGCGAGCGGGCGTTGAGCGACAGGGTGAGCACCGCGAAGACGAACACCCCCACGGCGGCGGCGGCCAGCGCCTGGGAAGCCCCCCAGAGGACCGCGAAGACGCCCAGGGCGACCGCCAGCGCCGCTCCCGCGGCGAGCGTCGAGCCGTCGGGGAACGGAAGCCGCGCCGGCCACGCGCGCCTCACGGCGCCCCCCCCGCGGCGTCGCGGGCGATCTCGTCGAGCGCGTGCACCATCCGCTCGGGGCTGAAGGCGCGCACGTGCCGCAGCCCGTGCGCCTTCCGGACGCCCCGCTCGTCCGCGTCCTCCACGACCCGCTCCAGCGTCTCTCGCAGGTGCAGCGGGTCGCCGGAGCGGGCCAGCCAGCCGGCGCGTCCCTCGTCCAGCGCCTCCGGGATCCCCCCCACCGACGTTCCCACCGCGGGGATCCCGCACGCCAGCGACTCCAGGAAACCCACTCCCAGCGCCTCGGCGCGGGAGGGGACGCAGAACAGGTCGTGGGCGTGGAAGAGGGCGGGAAGCGCCTCGCGCGGAACCCGCCCCGGCAGCGACAGCGCCCCCTGGAAGCCGGCCCGCCGGGCCAGGTCGCGGATGCGCGCGTGCTCGGAGGCGGGCGGGCCCGCCACCGTGAGCGCGGCCCGGAAGCGCGCGCCCGCCAGGGCGTGCAGCAGCTCGGGGAGCCCCGCTAGCACGTAGTTGTTCTTGACGAAGAGCACGTTCACCCGTTCGCGGCCCAGCGCCGACCCCGACGACCCCTGCAGGGGATGGAAGAGGCGCGTGTCGACCGCCTTGTAGAGCACCCGCACCCGCTCCGGCGACAGCCCGTAGGCCCGCACCATCTCGTCGCGGAGAAAGCGGGAGTTCACCACCACCCATGCGGCGCGGCGCAGGGCCGAACCTTCAAAGATACGCCAGAAGGCGCGGGTGAGCAAACGGTACCCCCCGTGCGCCGCCCACCCCTCCGACAGCCGCGAGGTCATGGAGTTGGAGTAGTCGTTGGCCATCAGCACCAGCGGCACCCGCCGGGGCGCGGCCGACGACACCCACCCGCTGACGGCCGTGTTGTACCACAGCAGGTCGTACGGGCGCGCCGCGTGGTCGCGCACGAAGGCGGCGTGCCAGGCGGCCTGCCGCACGAACGCCCCGGGGGGCGAGGGAAGCCGCACCCCCGGCGCCACGCGCCGCTCCCACGGGTGCGCGGGGGCGGCGATGTCGTCCGAGTAGAAGGTCAGGTCCAGCCGGCCGTCGGCCACCGCGTGGCGCAGGTACCGGGTGAAGGTCCCCGGCCCCGACTGCACGTGGTCGTACTGCTCGGTCATGAAGGCGATGCGGGGCTGGCTCATCGCCGCAGCACCCCCACGACGGTGACCCCCCCGGCCGCGCCCAGGGTGCGGACCGCCCGCAGCCCCGGCCGCCACGACGGCTCGACGCGGGCCACCCGCGTCTCGGCGTACTCCTCCCCGTCCATCCGGTCCACCCGGTGCACGACCAGCGCCCCCCGCGCCCCCGTCCCGCAGTCCCGCGCCGGGCGGTGGAGCCGCCCCTCCCACACGAACGGGGGCCCGGCCGGCAGCGCCCCACAGGCGTCCGAGACCACGGGGTTGCGGGGGTGCGGGGCCCACGGCCCCAGCGGAGTGGGGGCCGAGAAGAGGTGCAGCTCGTCCAGCGCTCCTGCGCCGGGGGCGGCCACGTTGGCGAAGAGCCACCACCGTCCCTGCCACTCCGCCAGCGCAGGACGCAGGGCGTCCACGCCCGGCAGCGGCGGCGCCACCGCCTCCCAGCGGGCGGGGAAGTCGACCGCGCGGAAGCACGCCAGCTCCCGCCGCGCGGGGTCGCGAGCCAGCAGGTGGACGTCCCCGTTCCAGGCGAATGGCGCCGGGTCCTCCACCGCCGCCCCCAACCCCTGCGGGTACCCGGGCACCCCCGCCCCGCCCTTCGGCTCCAGCGGCACCGCCGCCAGCCGTGCCGCTCCGCCGCGGCGGCGCTCGACCGCCAGGACCCACACCCGGCCGCCGTGGGCCAGGGGAACGGGGTCGTCCCAGGCGGCTCCGCGGGGCGCGGGCAGGGGGCGCAGCCGGTGCAGCACCGGGGCGGGGCCGTCGGACGCGCCGGTCGACCGGTGGACGAGGACCTCGGGGCGGGGCGGGGCCAGCCCCTCCAGGGCGCGCGCCGCCGCCCGGCCGGCCAGCCGCGGGACCAGCCGCAGCATCTCGGCGTTCGTGGGGTTGGTGTACAGCCGGCCGGCGTACGGCTCCCACGCCTCCGCGCGCTCCGCCCGCTCCAGCGCCGCCGGACCCTCGAGGTGCAGCTCGCGGAGCCGGCGCACCAGGAAGGCGGCCGACTTCCAGAAGAGGTGGTTGCGGCTGCGGCGCACCGACACCGGGTCGGTGGGAGCGCTGGAGCGGTACAGCACCCGGCCCCCGTCCAGCTCCTCGGTGAGCACCTGCAGCACCGAGCCGGTGACGGGCGCCCCCTCCATCACCTCCCAGAACCCGGCGGGGATCCCGCGGTTCACGCGGTTGTCGGCATGGTGGTACGACCACACGCCGAAGCGGGCGACGGAAAGGAAGCGGCCCTTGAGGATCCGGAAGCCGAAGCGCACCGCCACGTCCAGGTCGTGCGCCAGGATGCGCTCCACGTCGGCGTCGTCGAGCCGGTCGGTGAAGCGCCCCTGCACCGGCGCCACGTCCAGCACGGGGACGTCCCCCAGCAGCGGCGCCAGGTCGCCCTCGGCGAAGGCGTCGGACTCGGGGGGCGGGCGGAAGAGGCGGTCGTCCACCCGGCGGTAGAGGAGGTGGAGGAGCTGCCCGCGGTGCAGGCGCAGCTTCTCGCGCCGGGAGAGCCGCGGCCGCGGGGCGGCGTTGCGCACCACCAGCACCACCCGCGCGAAGCCGGAGCCCTGGATGGCCTCCACGATGCCGCGGCGCCACGCCGGCTGCGTGAGGGAGTCCACCAGCAGACCCACGCGGAGGGGCCGGGGCGTCCACCCGGCGGAAGCGGCGGCGAGCCCGCCGGCGGGGGCCGGGGGGTGCGTAGACATGCTCACGGAAGAGGTCGGGTCAGCGGCGGAGCAGGGCCGACTTGAAGCCGGAGAGGTCCGCGTGCAGGTGCGCCCGCGACACCGTGGGGGGCACCCCGTGCCGCGGCAGGGCCATCTCGGCCAACGCACCCCCGGGAGTGCGGGCCACGTTCATGAAGCCGCGGGTGTAGCCGCACTCGCGGGCGGCGTGCAGGGTGTCCACGTCCACCTCGGCGGGACCGCCGAAGGGGTAGGCCACGCAGCGCACCGGCTGCCCGAGCCTCGCCTCCAGCACCTCGCGGGCGCGGCCCAGCTCCTCGCGCTTCTGCCGCGGCGACAGCAGGCAAAGGATGCGGTGCGACCAGGTGTGCGACACGATCTCGTGCCCGGCGTCGCGCATCCGCCGCAGCATCTCCCACCCGGCCGGGTGGAAGCGCTCCGGAAGCACCTCCTCGCGCCGGTAGGGCAGGTCGTTGCGGTCGCAGATCTCGCGCACCACGGCGTACACGTCCTCCACCCGGTTCTCCACCACCCATCGCCTGAACCGGTCGCCCAGGGCGTTCACCCGCGCGGGCGAGACCGGGACCGGCTCGGCGTAGGCGTCCATGGGCAGGCGCAGCGAACGGCCCTCGGCCCCCCGCAGGAGCAGGTACAGGTGGTCGCGCCACAGGTGGGGGATCTCGCCCTCGATCAGCCCGGGGCAGACTGCGAAGACACCGGTGGCGCCGTGCCGCGCCAGCGCCGGCGCCACGACCTCGCCCGCGTTGCTCATCCCGTCGTCGAAGGTGAGCAGCAGCCCGGGCCGGTCGTCGTGCACCGCCGCGGCGGGGACCAGATCGCCGCGCGCGGCGAAGTACGCCACCTGCGCCGCGAAGGTCGCCTTGTCCATGTCCACGCGGAAGGTGTACCCGTCGGAGAGGACGGCGCGGGGGAGCACGTTGTGGTAGGTGACCACCTTGCGGCGGGGGCCGCGCAGCGCGTCGTAGGCCTGGGTGATCCCCGTCGCGTACGCCAGCCCCAGGACCACGTCCCGCCCGGCGTGCAGCAGGCGTCTCAGACGGCCGCACCCCGGTGAGGGGCCTCCACGCTCGGGCACGGCGCGGGGGCCGGCGCGAAGAGCTCCGCGAAGTCCTCCCATCGGGTGGCCTCGGCGGCGCGGCGGTTCTGCCGCCCCGCCTGGTCCAGGCGCGCCTGGGGCAGCGCGACGAGGCGCTCCAGCGCCGGGCCCAGCTCCCCCGCGGGGTAGAGCAGGTCGCCCTGGTGGGCCAGCTGCTCGGGGAGCACCCCCAGCGCGGGCGCCACGATGGCGCGGCCGAAGCCCATGGCCAGCACCACGGAGCTGGAGTTCTCGATCTGCGCGAAGGGAAGCACGACGGCGTCGGCTGCGTTCAGGTAGAGTTGCACCCTGTCCTCGGCGACGAACTGCGGAACCACGAGGACGCGGGGATCGTCCGCTACCCTATTTGCAAGCCGCGTACCGTACTCCGGGGGCTTGGATGGGCCCACGATCACGAGGCGCGCCCGCGGCTCGTCGAGGGCGCGAAAGGCCGCCACCAGGTCGTCCACTCCCTTGTTGCCGCGCATCACGCCCAGGTGCAGCAGCACCCGCTCTCCGGCTCCGAGCCCCAGCGCCCGCCGGGCCTGGTCGCGGCCGACGGTATTGGGGTACCGGTCGTGGTACGGACCCATCCGCACCACCCGGAACCGGCCCCGGTCCACGCCCAGGTACGCCGCGCCGCGCTCCACGCTGGAGGGCCACATCACCCGGATCCACGTACACATGCGCGCGAAGCCGCGCTGCACCCAGCGCTCGAGCCTGGGCTGCCGCGCCTCGTGGGACCGCACGTTGTGCAGCGTCCACACCACCCGCGTTCCCAGCGCGCGCGCCAGCGCCACGTCGAGCAGGAAGAGCAGGGCGCTGGCCCAGCTGAGCGGGGGCCACCGGCGCACGAAGTACGAGTAGTTCCAGTCGTAGTGCAGCCACGCCGGGCGGTGGCGCAGCACGGTGCGCACGGCCGCGAACACCTTCCCGGGGTGCCCGGGGATCGCCTCCACCACCCCGCTGGCCCACAGCCCCTCCATCATCAGGGTCTGGTACGGGTTCATGTCCCGCCCCAGCGCCGCCGAGGGAAGGCAGCACACCCGCACCTTGCGTCGGTTCGTCGTCACGCGTCCGCGCCGCTCACATCAGGAAGGGGAGGTACGGGCGCCGGGGGTTCTGCTCCCGCGCCCGCTCGCCGATCACGCGGGCGGGAACGCCGCCGACGATGGTCCAGGGAGCAACGGACTTCGTCACCACCGCCCCGGTGGCCACGACCGCCCCCTCGCCGATCTCCACCCCGGGAAGGAGGGTGGCCCGGCTGCCGATCCACGCGTAGTCGCCGATGGTCACGTCGCCGTGCTCCGTACGGAAGTCGGGATCGTGGGGGTCGTGCTCCAGCGTCCAGATGTAGACCTGGGGGGCGATGTCCACGTGGCTGCCGATGCGGATGCACCCCACCCGCCCGTCCAGCAGGCACTCGGGGTTGATGTTGGTCACCCGCCCGATGGTGATGTTCTCGCCCCGCAGCCGCAGCCCCATCATGAGGGTGCTGCCCTCGCCCACGGGAAAGAGGCGGCGGTACAGCCACAGCCGCACCCGGTGGCTGGGGAGGAAGGCCACCCAGCGGTTGTAGAGGTACATCACCAGGCGCCTGCCCCGCCAGGTCCGGCGCAGCAGCCGGATCACGACGCCCCCCGAGCAGCGGCGGCCCGCAGCCAGCGCACCGCCCCGGTCACCTCGGGCACCCGCAGCGTCCACGCCAGCACCACCGCCGTCCCCGCCGCCGCGCCGGCCAGCAGCGCCGCCTCGCCCAGCTGCTCCAGCCGCCCGCCAGCCCCGGGAAGGGCCCCGCGGACCAGCAGCGCGGCGCCCAGCCCCGCGGCCACGGCGGCGGCCCAGCGCAGCGCCTCGCCCGCGTCGTAGAAGGCGGCCAGGTCGGGGCGCCGCACCAGCAGCGGAAGCCAGTACGCCGCGTTCAGCATCACCACGGCGGCGGCGATCGCCGGGGCGATCCCCGGCACACCCCAGCGCGACACCACCCCCCAGAACACCGCGGCCGAGAGGAGCTGGGCGCAGGCCGCCGACAGGTACGAGGAGCGCACCAGCCCCGCCGCCATGGCCACGCGCCGCGCCACCTGCCCCGCCCCCTCGGCGTAGAGCAGGAGGAAGAAGACGGCCAGCAGCCGCGCCGCCAGCTCCAGCTCCGCCGCGCCGAAGCGCTCGGACCCCCAGAGCGCCGCCAGCAGCGGGTGCGACCCGGCCAGGACCGCCGCGGCGGTCACGGAGGCGATCCCCAGGTTGCGGGAGAGCGCCCGGCGCACCATCTCGCGCACCCCCGCGCCGCCCCGCGCCAGGGCGTCGGAGGCGTAGGTGAAGAGCACCACCCCCACCGGGCGGATGAGCACGGTGTTGGTCTTGGCGTAGAGCTGCTGCACGTACTTGAAGACGGCGTACGTGCCCTGCGGCAGCAGCGACAGGGCCGCGTTGGCCGCGAAGGCGTACACCTGCGTGGCGCCCACGTAGCCGAAGGTGTACCCGAGCTGCACGAACACCGAGGACACGCGGAACGAGGGGTGGCGCAGCGCCGGGACGTAGCGGAACCCCAGGCCCCGCAGCGCCCGCACCAGCCCCGCCCCCAGCACCAGCTGCCCCGCCCACAGGCCGGCCACCAGCCCCCACACCCCCAGCGGGCGCCAGAGCAGCGCGATCGTCGCCAGCGACACGGCCTGCGAGCACACCGCCAGCAGCTCGGGGCGCCCGAACCACCGCTCCGCGTTGCAGAGCACCGTCGCCAGGGCGCAGGCGATCTGCAGGGGGATCAGCAGGACCAGCACCCGGAACATGGCCGCCGCCAGCGCCTGTGCCTCGGGATCGAAGCCGGGCACCAGCAGGCGCAGCACCAGCGGCGCGGCCACCCACAGCAGGGCCGCCAGCGCCGCCGAGGCCAGCACCATCCACCCCGCCAGCGCCGAGAAGGCGTGCCGGGCCGACTCCGGCCCCTCCGCCTGGCGAATGCGGTGGTACTGGGGAAGGAAGATGTCGCCCAGCTGCCCGGTCTGGCTGAGCGACACCACCATGGCCTGGGTGGTGACGGCGGCGAAGTACGCCTCCAGCAGCCGGGAGGTGCCGAACAGGTGCGCCACCAGCACCGAGTTCAACACCCCCAGCACGGCGCCGCCCAGGTTCAGCCCCGTCAGCAGGCCGATGGCGCGCCCGCTCACTCCGACCACCTCCCGCCCCGTCCGCTCACGGCGCCAGGAAGCTGTCCTGGCGCGCTTCCAGCGCGCCGATCAGGATGCGGAGGGTGGGGTGCGCGAGGAGCTCGGCGTCGGTGACGCCGCGCAGAGCGCGCACGTCGTTGACCACCGGCTCCTCCAGAAAGGGAAAGGGCAGGTGGTAGCGCTCGAAGAGCAGGTAGGCGTAGCGCCGGGCGAGCTCGCGCTCGCGCGCCCGGTCCGCCGGGTCCGAGACCCACTCCTCCAGCAGCCCGAAGTACTCGTCGCGCGACTCCACGTCCACCGTGAAGCCCCGCCCGCGGAAGTGCGTGCGCGACACCACCACGCAGGGCACCCCCTCCAGGGGCAGCTCCATCCCCACCGTGCTGGTGTGCACCAGCCCCAGGTCCGTCACCCGCAGGATGGACCAGCTGTTCACCGTCTCGTGCGGCTCGATGACGCGCACGTTGGCCGGAAGGCTCGGGAAGCGGTCCGCGATCAGCGAGGCGAAGGGCTGCCGGGTGCCGATCACCACCTCGGCCGGGTGGATCTTGACCACGAGCTGCCGGTCGGGGTGCGCCGCGAACCAGGCGATCGTCTCCATCACCCACTCCACCGGGTTGGCGAAGGCGATCTCGCGCTGGGCGCTGGCGGCGTCCCACAGCACGTTGGTGAACAGGGTGAAGGTCGGCTTGTCGGGGTCCAGCCCCAGCCGCTCGCGGGTGCGCTGCGGCGGCTCCTCGCCGCCGAAGTTGTAGACGCGCACGTCGTTGGCGTGCGAGCGCCGCGAGTCCAGGTAGGCGTCCAGCCGGGCCTCCTGCTCGGCCGTGAGCGGAACGTCGCGCACGCGGGCCCACTCCGCCGAGACGTCCCACCAGTCGGCCGAGGTGGTCCAGTTGAACTTGACCGCCTCCTTCTTCTTCCCCTCCGAGTAGGTGACGATGGGGACCCCCGCCTCCTCCAGCAGGTCGCGCTGCGGACCCCAGGTGCAGTAGATCCCGTGGCTCATCACCACCAGGTCCGGGCGCAGCGCCGCCAGCCCCCGCCCCACGGAGGCCGACACCCGGGCCGACTGCCGGTAGAGCTCGCGCCGCTCCTCCACCCGCGGGTCCGCGGGAAGGACGCCCACCCGGTAGTGCTTGAGCAGCGCCGCGTCCACCGTGTCGCGCCAGCGCTCGTCCTCTCCCGCCTCGGCGCCGGCGGCCGCGGCGGCCAGCGCCGAGGCCGGGAGCACCTCCAGCCCCGCCGCATCCAGCACGGCGCCGCCGAACGCGTAGCACTTTCCGCAGGCGTTGTCCCAGGCGCCCTCCTGCCCGTCGAAGCGCACCTCGCAGATGGGGAGCACCTGGTCGCACAGCACCATCCGCACGCGGTGGCCGCGGGCCCGGAGCGCCCGCGCCAGCACCACCTCGCTGCCCACGATGCGCTGGTTCCCCGCCATCATGGTGAGGAAGACGACGTCCAGGGGGCGCGCGCAGGCGGCCGGCGGACGCGGGGCGGACGCCAGGTCGCGCACCTGCGCCACCAGCGACTCGCGCCCCAGGCGCCGGCCGATCTCCGCCCACGCCATCCCCCCGGCCCGCAGGATCCGCGCGGCGGGCGGGACCAGGGCCAGGCGGGCGCGGTACTTCCAGTGGACGCCCTTCGCGGGAGGCAGCTCGTGTGGGTTCTCAGGCATGGTGATCCGCCGTCGGAGGAGCCGCGGCGATGGCCGGGAGGTTCGCCGCGCGGGGCGGCAGGATAGCCTTGAAATGTAGCCGGTGATCGCGCCCAACCGCAACCCGTCCAGGCACATCCGCGCGGCCGCGGGTCACGCGGCGCGGCGCAGCACGGCGCGGCAGGGGGCCGCGCAGGCGCCCTCGACCGCCAGGGGAAGGGCGACCAGCTCCAGCGGCCCCTCCAGCGCCCCGTCCGGCAGGTGGTGGAGCCGCACCGGGGCCAGCAGGACCCCGTCCGCCGCGAAGAGGTCGTCCAGGATGCGGGTGCCGGGGTCGCCCGGGCGGGGGGAGTTGATGCAGGGAACGTCCACCCCCAGCAGCCCCACCCGCCGCCCGCGCAGCCACTCCGCGCACTCCGGCCGGTAGGTGGGGGTGTCGCCGACGAAGCCGGGGGCGTTCCAGCGCGCCCCCCACCCGGTGTCGATCAGCAGCGCGTCGCCCGGCTCCGTGGCGGGGGCGTGCCGCTCCAGGTCCTCCGCCCCCACCCACCCGCGGGGGGGCAGGGCTGGCAGGCGCAGCACCCGCGCCCTGAAGAAGAAGGCGCCGGCGGGGAGCGAGTCCAGCCGCCGCCCCCCCGGCACCAGGTGCGCCGACGTCTCCAGGTAGGTCCCCGTGTGGGTGTCCAGGGTGAGCCGCTCCGTCTCGAACCCGTCGGGGTCCACCGCCGTCTGCAGCCGGCGCTCGAAGCGGGCCATGGACCCGGCCAGCGCGGGGAGGTCGGCGTAGCTCCACCCCCCCTGCCGCAGGGGGCCCGAGAGGTCCCAGGCCCCGGCCGCCTCAGACCGCATCCGGCGTCACCGTCTCGTGCCGGGCCAGGGGCCGCCGGGCGCGGCGCCCCACCACGGCGTCCGTCTCGTAGGGGCGAAATCCGGTCTGGGGGCGCAGCGCGACCAGGTCTTCCGTGCGGATCTCCTCGCCCTCGGCGATGTCGCGGGCGGCGCACAGGCTGCGGCGCTGCACCACCACCGTCTCGCGCTCCTCGGGGACGATGAACTTCTCGGGGCTTCCCAGCGCCGCCTCCAGGTCGCGGGTGTCGCGCACCATGGCGGCGAACTCGTGCGGCTCCATGGAGTGGGGATGGTCGGGCCCCACCTGCGCCCGCGACTCGGTGAAGTGCTTCTCCACCGCGCGCGCGCCCAGCGCCACCGCCCCCAGCGGCGCCACGTGCCCGGGGGTGTGGTCCGAGAACCCGGTCAGCAGCCCGAACCGCCGCTCGAACTCGGCGATCACCCGCAGGTTCACGCTGGCGAAGGGGGCGGGGTAGCTGGTGGTGCACTGCATCAGCATCAGCCGGTCGTGGTGGCGCAGGATCACCTCCACGCAGCGGGCCACGTCGTCCCAGTCGCTGGCGCCCGTCCCCAGCAGGACGGGCCTGCCGGTCCGGGCGATGTAGTCCACCAGCTCCAGGTAGGTGATGTCGCCCGAGCCGATCTTGTACGCGGGTACGCCGATCTCCTCCAGCAGGTCCACCGCCGCATGGTCGTACGGCGAGGAGAGGAAGTCCACACCGATCTCGCGGCAGTACTGCGCCACCTCGCGGTGCCACTCGCGCGGGAACTCGGCCGAGCGGTACACCTCGTCCACGGGGCGGTCCCAGCGGGCCTGGTGCGCGCTCGACTTCATGGCCCCGAACGCCGGGGCGGAGACCAGCGTCTCGGCGCGGAAGGTCTGGTACTTGGCCGACTCGGCGCCCGACGCCTTCGCCAGGTCGGCCAGGTGCAGCGCCTGCTGCAGGCTGCCGTTGAAGTTGGCGCCGATCTCGGCGATGAAGTAGGTGGGGTGCGCGGCGGAGACCACGCGCTCGCCGATCTGGATCTGCGGGCTACCGGCCATGCTCCGATGCGGGTCGAAGGGTTGCGAAGAGCGCGTCGAGGCTGGGCATGCGCAGCCCCAGCCGCCGGGCGTGCAGGGTACAGAGGCTGGTGTCCAGCGGCCGCCGCGCGGCGAGCCCCGCATCGGCCAGGGCGCCCTCGCGCACCGGCGCGTCGCCCAGCCCGGCGTGCGCCAGCACCAGCCGCCCGAACTGCGCCTTGGAGAGCACCTCGCGCGACCCCAGGTGCACCGTCCCCTCCGCGCGGGCATCGAGCAGCTCCAGCACCGCCGGGGCGACCGCCCCCACCGGCAGGGGGTTGAAGACGACATCGTGGAAGAGGGGGACCACCCGCCCCTCGCCGGCGGTGCGCAGCACCCACTCCACCAGCCCGCCCCCGGCCGAGACCAGGTTGGTGCGCACCACCAGCGAGCCGGGAAGGGCGAGCGCCGCCGCTTCGCCCTCCAGCTTGGTGCGTGCGTACACGTTGACGGGCCCGGTGGGGTCGTCCTCGGCGTACAGGCCGCGGTCGCCGTCGAAGACGGAGTCGGTGGAGACGTAGACGAGGCGCGCCCCGCCCCGCTCCGCGGCGCGCGCCACCGCCGCGGTTCCCTCCACGTTCACCCGCCGCGCCGCCGCGGGGTCGGCCTCGGCGCCGTCCACCGAGGTGTAGGCGGCGCAGTGGACCCAGGCGTCGGCGGGGGTCTGCAGCTCGGACGGGGGCTCGCCCGCCAGGTCCCACGCCACCGTGCGGGCAGGCGCGGCGCCGGGGGGCAGCGGGGTGCGGTTCACCACGGCCGTCATCTCGTGCGCGGGCGCCAGCGCGCGCACGAGCACGGAGCCCAGCATCCCGGCCGCGCCGGTCACCACGATCTTCATTGCGCTCCGGTGTCAGGTGGTCGCGAGCTCGTCACCAGGGGGGCCGTCCCGCGCGGGGCGGCGCAGAGGGCCAGCAGACGCGCGGCCACCCGCTCCGCGCCGCGCCCGTCCACCGCCCGGTGCGCCTCGCGGGCGGCCGCCTCGCGCGCGGGAGCGGAGGCGGCGAGGGACGCGGCCGCGTCCCGCAGCCGCGCCTCGAAGCCGGGCTCGCCGGCGTCGCCGGCGCTGACCAGGGCGCCCGCCCCCGCCAGCGCGGCGAGCTGCGGGCGCTGGTTGGGGGCGATGGAGAAGGCGACGGTGGGGACCCCGCAGGCGGCCAGCTCGTACAGCGCCAGCCCGGCCGCCGTGACGGCAAGGTCGGCCCGCAGCATCAGCGGCCGCAGGTCCGCCTTTCCCCGGTGCAGCCGCACCCCGCGCGCGTCCCAGGCGGCGTCCGCCCGAGCCCCCCACTCCGCGCCGAAGAAGGGGCCCACCACCGCGTCCAGCACCGGGCCCTCTCCCACCGCCGCGCGGACCGTCTCCAGCACCGGGGCCATGCGCCCCAGGGGGTCGCCCCCGCCCATGGCCACCAGCACCCGCTCCGGGCGCGGCGGCACGGGCCGGGGCGCGGGCGCCTCGGCGAAGTCCGGGCGCAGCAGCAGGTAGCGGGTGCCGGCCAGCAGGGCGCCCACGCGCGCGGGGTCGTACGCCAGCGAGGCGGCGTGCGCGGCGCCGTTCACCACCAGGTCCGCCGGCGCGTACAGCTCGGCCAGGTCGTCCACCAGCACCAGCCGGCGGGCCGACGCGTAGAGCCGCTCCACCAGGCCGGGATGCAGCACGTAGGAATCGACCACGACCGCGGCGAAGGCGCCCGCCTCCTCCAGCACCCCCAGCGCGTCCCCCTCGGCCGGGACCGCCTCCTCCGCCTCCCACCCCGCCGCGCGCAGGGCCGGGAGCGCCCCGGCCTCCACGCGGAACACGGGGACGGCCCCCGCCCGGGCCAGCGCGCGGGCGAGGGAGGTGCAGCGGGCCAGGTGCCCCAGCCCCGCCTCTGCGCGCGCGTCGGGGCGAAGCAGGACGCGAAGGGCGGGGGTCAGACCAGGGCGCGCAGCTCGTCCGCCGTCAGCCACAGGTCGTTGACGTTGCTCCGGTACGAGAAGCCTTCCGCGACCGGGCGCCCGCCCTCGTGGTTGCCGTTGCTCCACCACTGGAACTCGGGGGTGAGCACGTAGTGGTCGTCGAACTCCAGGCAGTGCCGCGCGTCGTCCTCCGAGATCATCATCTCGTGGAGCTTCTCGCCCGGGCGGATGCCCACCATCTCGTAGCGGCAGCCCGGCGCCATGGCGTGGGCCAGGTCCATGATGTTCATGCTGGGGATCTTCGGCACGAACAGCTCGCCGCCGTGCATCCGCTCCAGGGAGTCGAGCACGAACTTCACCCCCTGCTCCAGCGTGATCCAGAAGCGCGTCATGCGCGCGTCGGTGATGGGGACCACGCCGGTCTCGCGGAGGCGCTTGAAGAGCGGGACCACGCTGCCCCGGCTCCCCACCACGTTCCCGTAGCGCACCACCGCGAAGCGCGTCTTCTCGCCGCCCGCGTAGGCGTTCCCCGCCACGAACAGCTTGTCGGAGCAGAGCTTGGTGGCACCATACAGGTTCACCGGGTTCGCGGCCTTGTCGGTGCTGAGCGCGACCACCTTCTCCACGCCGCAGTCGATCGCGGCGTTGATCACGTTCTCGGCCCCGATCACGTTCGTCTTGATGGCTTCGAACGGGTTGTACTCCGAGGCCGGCACCTGCTTCATGGCCGCCGCGTGCACCACCACGTCCACCCCGTGGAAGGCGCGGAGCAGGCGCTCGGAGTCGCGCACGTCGCCGATGAAGTAGCGCATCCGCGGGTCGTTGAACGTCTGCTGCATCTCGAACTGCTTCAGCTCGTCGCGGCTGAGCACGATCACCTTCCTGGGCTCGTAGTCGCGCAGCGCGACCTCCACCATCTTGCGCCCGAACGAGCCCGTGCCCCCGGTGATCAGAATCGTCTTGTCGTTGATCGGCATCCTCTTGCTCCCATGGAACGGAAAGACCTGCACAGTCGCGCAACAGCCGTGGGGGCCATTACCCGTGCTCACCTGCGGCCGGGGGCCCGAAGCTCCTCCGCAACCAGCCGTAGACCGACTCCAGCGACGGCACGCACCCACCCGCGGAGAGCTCCGAGAGCATCCGCTCCACCCGCTCGCGGTCTGCGGCCGAGTCGACCGTGAGCAGGCTCTCCAGCGCGGGGTCCAGCCCCAGCTCCCGGGGCTCGATCGCGCGGACGCGGAACCTCTCCGCGTTCCGCCGCAGCCAGGGCGTCACGTGCTCGCGGTCCTCCGCGTCCCGCGCCTCGGCGTCCATCCGGCGCAGCACGCCCGCCCGCACCAGCTCGGGCACCACGTGCGAGAGCCCCCGCACGTAGGTGTAGTCCCACCCGCCGTCCACGTGCAGGGCGCAGGCGCGGCCCGAGCGCTCCGCGTCGTACAGCGGGTTGTCCGCCGTGACGCGCGCCACCGTGTCGGACGCCTGGAGGCCGCGCGCCGCCGCCACGAAGCGACCCAGCACGTCGTCCAGGCTGCCGCGCGTGCAGGAGACGCCGTAGTCCCGCGCCGCGCGCGCGATGGCGTCGTCGGACGCGTCGTCGGACGTGGCGACGACCACCTCGTCCACTCCGGGGATGGCGGCGGCCCGCTCCACCACGTGCTGCAGGAGCGGCGTTCCGGCCACGAGCCCGAGCGACTTCCCGGGAAGGCGGCGGCTGCTCATCCGCGCCTGCACCACCGCGCGCACGGTCACCGGGGCGCGCCGGGGGCCAGGTGCACGGCGTACCACTCCAGCGACTGCGCCAGGTCGTCCGCCAGCGGGCGGGAGGGCGCGAACCCCAGCCGCTCGCGGATCCCCGACACGTCGGCCACCGAGCGGCGGATGTCGCCCGAGCGGGGAGGCTCATAGGTGGGACGCGCCCCGGCCACCGCCGGCGCATAGGGCGCCAGCCCGTCGCGCAGCAGCCCGAAGAGCTGGTTGAGCGACGTCGACTCGCCCCGCGCGACGTTGTAGACCGCTCCCGCGGCGCCCGGCGCGTCGACGGTGGCGGCCAGCAGGTTCGCCTGCACCACGTCCCCCACGAAGCAGAAGTCGCGGACGCTCTCTCCGTCGCCGAACACGCGGCACGGCTCGCCCGCCAGCAGGTTCGCGGACCATCGCGGGATCACCGCCGCGTACGGCCCGTCGGGGTCCTGCCGGGGTCCGAAGACGTTGAAGTACCGCAGCCCCACCGTGCGCATGCCGTGCATGCGCTCGAAGAGGTCGGCGTAGAGCTCGTCCACCTGCTTGGACAGCCCGTAGGGCGAGACGGGGCGAGGGGTCTCGTCCTCGGAGCGCACGCCGCCCTCGGCCTCGCCGTACACGGCGCTCGACGAGGCGTAGACGAAGCGGCCCACCCCCGCGTCACGCGCGGCGGTCAGCACGGACAGGAAGCCCTCGACGTTCACCGCGTGGTTGCCGATCGGATCCGCGATGGAGGCCGGGACGGAGACGCGCGCGGCCTGGTGCAGCACCACGTCGGCGCCCGCGCAGGCCGCCCGGCAGAGCTCGAGATCGCGGACGTCGCCTTCCAGCAGCCGGAAGCGCCCGGCCGCCGCGGTCCCGGCGGCGGCCAGGGCCTCGTCCAGGTTGCGGCGGGACCCGGTGGAGAAGTCGTCCAGCCCCGTCACCTCCTGCCCCAGCTCCAGCAGCGCCTGCAGCAGCGACGACCCGATGAAGCCCGCCGCCCCCGTCAGCAGCCAGCGCCTGGGCGCGCGCCGCAGCGCCTGGCGCGCCCGTGCGTACGCGCCTCCGTGCGCCGTCATGCGCGCCTCCCCCGCGGGCGGCCGGCGGCCGGGAGACGCGCGGACCGCGGCGTGGCCGCCGTTCGGCGCGCCGGGGTGGCGTGGCGGGCCGCGCGCGGCTCCGCGGCGGCCAGATGGGGCGAGGTCGTCATCCCTCGGACGGGTGGCGGGGGAACGGCTCCGCTCCCCGGCCAGGGGCCGCGGGAGCGGGGCGCCGGAAACATATCATGGCGGCGGGCTTACGCAACCCGGGCGGCGGCGGCGGCGTCCCCCGGCGCGGCGGCCGCCAGCGAGCGAGCGCGCCGCGCGACGGGGGACGCCGCCGCCGCCGCCCGGGTTGCGTAAGCCCGCCGCCATGATATGTTTCCGGCGCCCCGCTCCCGCGGCCCCTGGCCGGGGAGCGGAGCCGTTCCCCC
>JASLAX010000032.1 GCA_030146875.1 Longimicrobiaceae bacterium | reverse complement strand
GGGCGGTGGAGGCGGAGCGGACCGTGCTGTGGATGCTCGGCGGGCACGTGGTGAAGACGGGCCTCGGCCCCGTGCTCGTCGACCTGATGCGGCGCGGCGCGGTCACGCACCTGGCGTCCAACGGCTCCGCGTCCATCCACGACTACGAGATGGCGCGGTGGGGGGGGACGAGCGAGGACGTGGAGGCGGGGCTGGCGGACGGCTCGTTCGGCATGGCGGACGAGACCGGGCGCGACATGAGCGCCGCCTTCCGCCGTGGCATGCGGGAGCGGTGGGGGATGGGCGAGTCGCTGGCGCGCGACCTGGCGGAGCGCGACGACCTGGCGTACCCCGACCTCTCGCTCCTCCTCTCCGCCTGGCGGAGCGGCATCCAGTACACGCTCCACCCCGCCATCGGGGCGGAGATCATCCACCAGCACCCCCAGGCGGACGGCGCCGCCATCGGCGACGTGGGGCACCGCGACTTCCGCCGTCTCGCGGAGGCGCTGGTGGGGCTGGACGGGGGCGGGGTCGTCATCAACGTGGGCTCCGCCGTCATCATGCCCGAGGTCTTCCTCAAGGCGCTCACCGTCGCCCGCAACCTCCACGACGGCCGTCCCCGGGGCTTCGTGGCGTGCGACCTGGACATGCAGAGGCACTACCGCCCGCGCGTGAACGTCGTAGAGCGGCCCACGCGCACCGGGGGAGGGAAGGGCTACCAGATCACGGGCCACCACGAGATCATGGTCCCGCTCCTCGCCTGGGCGCTCGCCGAGCGCCTCCCGCCGCGCGGCTGACCGTCCGTCGGTCGTCGTCAGCGGACGGAGCGTGGGCGGGCGACGGGTTTCACGCGGAGACGCGGAGGGCGCGGAGACGCGGAGAACTGCAACGGCGGGGCTCGGGCGGAGGTGCGGGGACGGGATCCTCGCTCGGATCGGCTTCGTCGGAAGGGCATCCTTTCTCTCCCGGAGATGAAAGGGTGCCCCCGTTCGTGCGGGGGACCAGCGGAGCGTGGCCCGCCGACGCACCCTCCGCGTCTCTCATGTCTGTTCTCCGCGTCTCCGCGTGAAAAGGCCGTTCCGGGGCTCGCGACGACCTCGGCCGCCCCGTTGTCGTCTACCCGCCCAGCGTCTCGCGGAGGAAGGGGACGGCGGCGCGCTGGAAGGCGTCGGGGCAGGAGAAGGAGATGGCGTGCGTCCCGCCGTCCACCACGACCAGGCGCCCCGTGGGAAACCCGTCGGCCAGCGCGCCGGCGAACTCGACGGGCACCACCGGGTCGCGCGTTCCCACGACGACCAGGCCGGGGCAGCGCACCTTCGCGAGCGGAACGAACGGGTCGTGCTCCCGCGCCCCCGCCCACGTGCCCCAGTAGCGCAGGGGGCCGGTCCGCACGTACGCCAGCCCCGCCATCACCAGCAGGGCCCACGGCTCCTGGAAGGAGTCGCGGAACAGGCCCCAGGCCTCCCGCCGCCTCCGCCCGCGGCGCCGGTCCCCCGTCGGCGCGGCCAGGACGACGGCGGCGGCGCGGTCTCCGTCCGCCGCGGCCAGCTCCAGCACCGACTGGCAGCTCAGCGAGTGGCCCACGAACGCCGCCGGGCCGATCCCCACCGCGTCCGCGAAGTCGGCCGTCGCGGCCGCCTGGTCCTCGATGCGGAGGCCGCGGCGGGGTCCGTCCGTCGTCCCGAAGCCGGGGAGGTCCGGCGCCAGCACGCGGAACCCCGCCGCGGCGAGCGGGGGGGCGTTGCGGTGCCAGTAGTCGGCCGACATCCCCAGCCCGTGGACCAGCACCACGGGAGGGCCGCGGCCCGCCTCGCGGTAGCGCACGTCCCACCCGCCGGCGCGGACGCGGCGCGAGCGCGACCACTCGGCCGCCGCCTCGCCCATGGCGCGGCCGGAGACGGCGACGTCGTCCGTCACGCGCCGACCTCCTCGCCGCGCAGGAAGGCCAGCACCATCCGGTTGAAGTCGTCCGCCCGGTCCACCATGCAGTTGTGGGCCGCGCCGCCCACCACGGCGAGCCGCGCCCCGGGGATCCCGCGGCGGAACACCTCCGCGTCTTCCAGCGGCGTCAGGCGGTCGTGCTCGCCCCACAGCACCAGCGTGGGCGCCTGGACCCGGGCCAGCAGCGGGCGCACGTCGTCGCGCACGATGTGGGTGATGGCGCGCAGGATCACGAACGCCCCCGCGCGGAACGCGTCGCCCACGATCACCGGCAGGAAGGCGGGGTCTCCCCAGCGGTGCGGCGGCGCGATCTCGCGGGCGAAGCGCAGCGCGCCGCTGGGGGTGATGGGGCGCGGGATGCCCGCGGGGGAGACCAGCACCAGCCGGTCCACGCGGTCGGGGTGGCGCGCGGCCAGGTGCACGGCGAGCTGGCCGCCCATGGAGTGGCCCACCACGTGGGCGCGGCGGACGCCGCGCGCCTCCAGCCACGCCGCCACCACGTCCGCCACCCCGGGCACGTCCGGCAGCAGGCGCGAGCGCGTGCGGCTGCGCCCGAACCCGATCATGTCGGGGGCGATCACGCGGTGCGACGCGGCCAGGGCCTCCACGTTGCGGTGCCACCAGCGGGCCGAGCCCGCCAGCCCGTGCAGCAGCACCACGCACGAGTCGCCGGAGCCCATCTCCACCGCGTGAACGCGGAAGGGCCCCACCTCCGTCCGCGAGCGGCGCAGGGGCAGCGCGCGCCACCGCGGCGCGGGGGACCTCCGGCGCGCGGGCGTGGGATCGGGCGGCTTTCTCGGGGCTTCCGGTCGCATCTGCGGGGGTTCCGGGACGGCGTTCCCCCGTGTGGGGACGGCACGCTGCGGCTCCGCAAGGGGCGGACCGCCCTCGGCGGGTTCCCGTACGCTCGGAAACGTGTTATATTTCCTCGCTATACTCAAACGGAACCGACGGAGTGATCCCGCCCCCCGCGTGGGGGCAGTCACTACCGCTCACTAGGAGGAGTCTTTGAGCCGAACCAAGCCCCGCGCCAGCGCGCCGCGCTCGACCGAACTGGACGACGCGCGCAACGAGTTGTTCAGCCACATCCACCGCTGCGGTGTGATCCGGGCCACGGAAGAGCAGCAGATCGAGTGGATGGAGGACACCATCGCCTTCCTGGGCGAGCGGTTCCCGTCGCTCGGTGAGGAGGAGCTGGGGGACCTGCGCTCCATCGGACTGCGCTTCTGCCGTCCCGTGATCAACGCCGCTCCCGCGGCGCCCGACGCGGAAGAGGTGGAGACGGAGGACGAGGCCATCGCCGAAGAGGCGACGGCGGCGTAAGCCTCCGCGTTCGAGGCCCCGGATGACCCGGGGCCTCCGGCCACCCCCCGCGCCTACATGGATCCTGACAGTACAGGCACCCTGACCGCCGTAGCGGCCCTCCTCCTGGTGGCCGTAAACGGCTTTCTCGTTGCCGCCGAGTTCTCCCTCATCGCCGCCCGCCGCAGCCGCCTGGAGCACGTGATCCGCTCCGGCGACGCGCGCGCCTCGCGGGTCCTTCCCGCGCTCGACCGGCTGGAGGAGCTCGCCTTCGCCGCCCAGCTCGGGCGCAGCGCCGCCTCCGTCACGCTCGGCGTCCTCGCCGTCTCCCTCGGCCGCTCCTGGCTGCTCCCGCGCCTCGGCACCGGGAACGTGACCGTGCTGGGCCTCTCCGTCGGCCCGGCCCAGACCGTCGCGACGGTCACCGCCGTCGCCGCCGTCGCCCTTCTCCACGCCACGCTCGGCCAGCAGGTCCCCAAGCTCGTCGCCATCCACCGCGCCGAGTGGATCGCCGCGCGCCTGGCCGTGGGCCCCCTCGCCGTCCTGGCGTTGGTCCTCAAGCCCCTCTCGTGGGTGCTGATGAGGGGCGTGCGCGCCGCCGTGCGGCTGCAGGGCGTCCACGCCACCGGCTTCTCCCCGCTGGTCCAGACCCCCGAGGAGATCCGCATCCTGGTGGAGCAGGCGGGCGAGGAGGCGCAGTTCGAGGTGGAGGAGCGCGACATGATCCGCGGCGTCTTCGAGTTCGGCGAGACGGTGGCGCGCGAGGTGATGACGCCGCGGACGGACGTGATCGCCGTCCCCGTGGACGTGCCGCTGGACGAGCTGGTCCGCGTGGCGACGGAGGAGGGCCACTCGCGCCTCCCCGTCTACGACGGGACCATCGACACCGTGGTCGGCGTGCTGCTGGTCAAGGACCTGCTCCCCGTCCTCCGCGCCCGCGAGGCGGGCGAGCGCCCCGCGTTCGACGTGCGCGACGTGATGCGCGAGGCCTACTTCGTCCCCGACACCAAGCCCGTGAACGTGCTCCTCTCCGAGCTGCGCCGGGCGGGCGGCCACCTGGCCGTGGTGGTGGACGAGTTCGGCGGCACCTACGGCGTGGTGACCATGGAGGACCTGCTGGAGGAGATCGTGGGCGAGATCCACGACGAGTACGACGTGGCCGAGCCCGAGTTCGCCGCCACCCCCGAGGGCGACGTGCTGATCGACGGCGGCGCCGCCATCGGCGAGGTGAACGAGCGGCTGGGGCTGGAGCTCCCGGAGGAGGACTTCGACACGCTGGGCGGCTTCATCTTCGGCGCGCTGGGGCGCGTGCCGGTTCCCGGCGACGTCGTTCCGGTGGCGGGGCCCGAGGGCGAGATGGCGCTGCGCGTGGAGGAGACCGAGGAGCGCCGCGTCACCGTCGTCCGACTGACGCGGCCCGATCCCGTCGCCGCCGCGCCGCCAGGGGGCTGACGCGGCTGGTGTGAACGCGCGAGAGCGGCGGCCGGGACCCTCCCCCGCCGCCGCTCCGTCGTTCGGACCCGGGCGGACGCCGGCGTCCGGCCGGCTCAGCGGCGCGGGCCCTCGTTGCGGAAGACGTTCTCGAAGCGGCGCTCCGCGGCGGAGCCGGCGCGCGGCGCCGGGGCCTGGTGTCGGGCCAGGGCGCGGTTGGTGACGGTGGCCGCCATGGTCTCGTCCAGCGCCATCATCTCCTGGTAGAGCTCGATCCCGCGGTCCAGGTCGATCTCGTCGCCCACCAGGTCCAGCAGGTCCATGATGTTCTCGACGTGCGTGTCCACGATCGCCTCCTCCGCCCGGGCGGCGGCGATCAGCAGCTTCCTGCGGGCCTCGGAGCTCAGTCGGCGGCGGCGGAGCCAGTTGAACATTGCGTCTTCTCGGGGTTCGGGGCGTCGCTGAAAGATGCCGCGAACGGGCGGGGTGTCGCAAGGCCGCCGCCGGGCGCGGGGGTGGTAGGGCGGCGGACGTCCCGCTATATTCCAGCGTATTCCCGGCGCTCCTCCCCTCCGCCTCGCGCACCCGCGCGCGTGCCGGCGGCAGGCGCCCCGCGCGATCGGCGAGGCTATCCCCGTGATGACACCGTTCCTCTCCTCCGAAGAGTTCGACGAGCAGGCGCACCGCTTCTACGACGCGGGCGACTACGACGCCGCGCTGGAGCTCCTCCGCGAGGGGCTGGTCCAGCACCCGGAGTCCGTGCTCCTGCACGTCGGCCTGGGCTACGTGCGCGTGGCCCGCGAGGAGTACGCCTGGGCGCGCCGGTCGTTCGAGGAGGCGCTGGAGATCGACCCCGAGTACGAGGACGCCTGGGTGGGGCTGGGCGAGACCATGCTCAAGTTCGGCCGGGTCGAGGACGCCCTGCGCGCCTTCGGCCGGATCGACGCCATGGGGCTCTCCGAGGACCTGGAGCTGGGGCTGACCGTGGGGCGCGCCCTGTACCGCGAGGGGCTCTTCGCCGAGGCGCGGCAGCGCTTCGCCGCGCTGGCCGGCGCGCACCCGGACTCGGCGGAGGTGGCGGCGGCGCGCGGGTACACGCTGCACGCGCTGGGCGACGACGTGGGGGCCCGCCGCGAGCTGCGCCGGGCGGTGCGGCTGGACGGCGAGCTGCACGAGGCCCGCATCTACCTCTCCCACCTGCTGCACGACCGCGGCGACCAGGCCGCCGCGCTGAAGGAGCTGGAGCGGGTCCCGCCGGCGGAGCACTGGGACACCGTCTCGCTCTGGCGCTACATCGACCTGAAGTCGTCCATCGAGGGCGTGCCCGACGAGGACGAGCGCTTCGCCCCCTGGCGCGCCCGGCTGGCGGAGCTGGAGTCGGAGCCCGACGAGATCGACCACCTGCTCGCCGAGGTGGAGGCATCGTTCGAGAGCGCGGTGGACGACCAGGCCCAGCAGGCGCTGGAGCTGTCGGCGCAGATCGACTTCATCATGAAGATGCTCAACCGCTCCGCCGAGGCGCGGGCCTCCGGCCGGCCCGAGGGCGAGGTGCACCGCGTGCGCACCGCCGAGGGGCTGGTGTTCGAGGGGAGCTGGGAGGAGATCGTGGCGGACATGCGCGACCGCTCCGGCGACGGGGTGGCCGGCGAGACGCTGGCCGCCTACATGCGCCGCGCCGCGCGCGCCCTGCGCGAGCGCACCGGGTCGGAGCTGCCCTGCGACACGCCCGAGGCGTTCGTGCGGGCCGGCGCGCGCCTCGGAATCCTGCGCATCGAGGTCTGACGGCGGCGGCACCGCTCTTGCCGCACCGGGGCCGCATGGGCGGGTGGAGCGACGGGATCGAACAGGAGGGGGGCCGATGAGCGTGGACCGCGAGTCGACGCTCCGGCCCCTGCGTGCGTGTGGCGACGAGATCGCCCTGCTGCGCGGGGGAACCGGGGGGGAGGGGATGCAGGCGGCGGCGGTGGTGCGGCTCGCCGGGGCGGTGGAGACCACGCTGCGGCGCCTGCTGCGCGACGATCCCACCGCGCCGGTGGACCTGCGCCTGCGCGCGCTGAGCCCCGACGACCTGCCCACCGACGGGCTGCTGGCCGAGCTGCGCCAGCGGGACCGCGTGCCGCTGGAGCTGGCGGCCGGCGTCCACGAGCTGAAGTCGGTGGAGAAGCGCATCCGCGAGGGGATGCCCCCCTCCCCCCGCGACGCGCAGCTCGCCTCCACCGTGGCCGAGGGGCTGGAGCGCCACATCCTCTCCCTTCCCGCCGCCACGCCGCTGCGCGACCCGGTGGTGCAGGACGAGGAGACGCGCTTCTCCCCCGAGTCGCAGGCCGACGTCCCCGCGCACCCGGTTCCGCCCTCCCGTCGCCCGCGGCTGGCGCTGGGCGCCACCCTCGCCGCGCTGCTGGTGGTGCTGGTCGCCGGCGCGCTCTGGTGGAGGGGCCGCGCGGGGGGCGACCTGGCGCGCGGGCAGGCCGCCTTCAGCCGCGGCGACGTGGCCGCCGCCGAGGTGCTGTTCCGCCGCCACGCCGACGCCCACCCCGGCGACGTGGAGTCGCGGCTGCACCTGGCGCAGATCCAGCGCGGCTCCGGGCGGCAGGAGGACGCGCTGCGCTCGCTCCGCGAGGCGCTGGCCGCCAGCCCCTCCGACCCGCGGCTGCACGTGGAGCTGGGGAACCTGCTCCTGGACGCCCGCCGCAACCCGGAGGCGGCGGAGCGCTTCCGCACGGCCGTGGGGCTGGACCCGCAGTCGGAGCGGGCGTGGGTGGGGCTGGTGCGGGCGCTCCGCGCGTCCGGCCGCCCCGACGCCGCCGAGCGCGTGCTGCTCACCGCCCCGCGCGAGGTGCGCGCCGTCCTCACCCGCGCCCCCTCCACCGCACCGACCCCTCCCTGAGCGCGGGCTCCATGGACGTACTGGACCGGCTCTACCGCCGGGTGCTGGACACCGCCGGCCGCACCGGCATCGGCTCGTTCACCACGGTGGGCGAGCTGTACCAGTCGGTGGTGCCATACCGCGCCGTGCGCGGCGAGCTGAAGATCGCGGAGCTGGCGGAGTACGAGCACGCCCTGCTCCGCCTGATCACCGGCGAGCGCGACTACGCCTACGTGGAGGAGCCCGCGATCCTCGAGGAGCTGCGGCGCGAGCTGTCGGCCGCCAACCCCATCCTGGGCGTCTACCGCGACCACGCCGACGCCGTGGTCCGCCTGACGCGCCGTCCCCCGCCCGACGAGACCGACCCCGCCCCCCCGCCGCGCGCCGCCGACGCCGACGCGGGGCTGCCGCTGCTCTCGGCGCCCAGCCCGGTGGAGTCGGCGGAGGCCGTCCTCCCGTCCTCCGCCGTGGCGGCGGCCGTGGAGCCGGCGGCGGGGAAGCGGCGCGAGCCGGACTCGTGCCCCGCGTGCCGGACGTACCTCCCCGCCGACCGGGAGGTGCGCTTCTGCCCCTTCTGCGGGAAGTGCCTGCGCCCCGTGCCCTGCGCCGAGTGCAGCTCCATGATCGAGCCGGAGTGGGCCTTCTGCGCGAGCTGCGGATGGCCTCGCCGCACCTCTCCCGCGGTCGCCGTTCCTCCCCCGGAACAGCGCTTGCGGTGACGACGTCTCTTCCGCGGCCTCCGTCCCCACGGCAGGCCGCCGCGCGGCACGCGAGGAGAGGACTGAGAATGCGGAGAGGGAAGTGGCCCGTCCTGGTGGCGATCGCCGCTCTGGGCGTGGCCGCCTGCGGGCGTGGAGAGGCCGAGGAGCCGGCGGAAGCCGCCTCGGTGGGGGCGCACAAGCACGCCGCGCCGTCGCCGGGCACGCTGCCGCCCGGGGTGTCGAAGGAGGCCGGGGCGATGGGCCGGGAGCTCTACGTGAAGGCCTGCGTGGCCTGCCACGGCGAGCAGGCGGAGGGGACCCAGCTCGGGACCTCGCTGCGCGACGACGACTGGGGGATGGCGGGCTCCGGCGGCTTCGAGGACATCATCCGCGTCGTGCGCGACGGGTCGCCGGTCACCGAGCCGGAGCACAGGCCGGGCGAGGAGACCCAGACCCTGATGCCCCCGCGCGGAGAAGGCACCTTCACCGACGAGCAGGTCCGGGCCGTCTCCGCCTACGTATTCTCGTTGCGGGGCGCGAAGTAGCAGCTCTCGGCGCGATCCGCGAGGACGTTTTTCACGCGGAGACGCGGAGGGCGCGGAGACGCGGAGAACTGCAACGGCGCGCGGGCTCCGTACCGTTCCGCCGCTCCCGTCGCGAGCGGCAGGGACGACGAAGGAGGGGGAAGGAGAAAGAGGGCGGGCCGGGGAACCTCCCCGACCCGCCCTCGCTCTCGTTCGTCCGCCGGCGCGTCAGCCGAAGAGCGACGTCTGCGCGGGCATGCGGAGGCCGCGGAGGCGGGTGACGTCGATCGGCTCCAGCGGCGTGCCCTGCGGCGCCACGGTGAGGGAGCCCCGGTAGCGGCGGCGCGAGAGGGCCCTGCCGACGACCTCCGCCGCGAGCGAGGGATCGTTCGCCTGCTCGCTCAGGTGCGCGAGGACGACGGCCGCCAGCCCGTCGTGGTAGAGCTCGTCCGCCAGCTCCCCCGCGGCGCGGTTGGAGAGGTGGCCGTGGCTCCCGCCGATGCGCGCCTTCACCGACCAGGGGTACGGCGACTCCCGCAGCATCACCTCGTCGTGGTTGGACTCCAGGACCAGGAGGTCGCAGCCGGCCAGGGCGTGGCGGACGGAGGCGGTCGCGCGGCCCAGGTCGGTGGCGATGCCCAGCTTCTCCCCCGTGGACGGCTCCGTCACGGTGACGGCGACCGGGTCGACGGCGTCGTGCACCGTCAGGAAGGGCGTGACCACCAGGCCGCAGACCTCCACCGGCGCCGCGGAGGTGTACTCGCGGATCGTCTCCGTTCCGTCCAGCAGCTCCGCGCAGACCGAGCGCGTGGGCGGGGTGAGGTAGAGGGGGATCCCCCAACGGCGAGCCGCCACGCCCATCCCCCGGGTGTGGTCGCCGTGGTCGTGCGTGACCAGCAGGGCGCAGAGCGAGGCGGGATCCACGTCCACCGCCGCCAGCCGGCGCTCCAGGTCCCTGCCGCTGAAGCCCGCGTCCACCAGAAGGCGCGTGTCCCCGGACTCCACCAGGATCGCGTTGCCGCGGCTCCCGCTGCCCAGCACCGTCACCTTCACGCGCCGTCCTCCCCCCGCGAGAGGGTCCACGCACCCTGGAGCTGGCGCCGCATGCCGTCGGAGAGACGCACCTGCCGGCGCGCCATCGCCCGCTCCGCCACCTCCAGGAAGCGGTCCGCGCGGTACGCGGAAAGATCGCTCCCCGTGCCCCAGGAGAACGGGGGGACGTGCTTGGGCGGCATGGCGGCGCCGTAGAGGTTGGAGCCGGCTCCTACGACGGTGCCCGTGTTGAGCAGGAGGCCGATGCCCGTCTTCACGTGGTCGCCCAGGAAGCTCCCCACCTTGATCTCTCCCGTGTCCGCCTCGCCCGCGGGAGTCCAGACGCGCACCGTGCCGTAGTTGTTCTTCAGGTCGCTGTTCGTGGTCCCCGCGCCCAGGTTCACCCAGGCGCCCAGGTACGCGTGCCCGATGTGCCCGTCGTGCGCCTTGTTCACGTACGAGAGGCAGACGCTCTCCGCGAACTCGCCCCGGATGCGGCAGACCGCGCCGATGCTGGCCGCCTCCACCGTCCCGCCCAGGATCGTGCTGCGCCGCCCCAGGTAGATGGGGCCCGCCAGGCGGGAGAAGGCGCGCACCGATGCGCCGTCGTCCAGCCAGATGGGCCCGCCGGAGGTGTCCAGGAGCACGCCGGGCTCCACGCGCGCGCCCGCGCCCATCACCAGCGGGTGCGAGCCCTGCAGCCAGACGCCGGCGGGAAGGTCGGCGCGCGGCGGGGCGGGGAAGAGGGCGGAGACGTCCAGCGCCACCTGGTCGGCGCTGCGCGCCATCAGCTCCCAGATGGCTCCCACCAGCCGGCCGTCCAGCTCCACCGCGCCGGTGCGGTCGGCGGCCGCGTTGGGCTCGGCCAGGAAGGCCTCGTCGGGCGCCGGGGTGCCGGCCGGGGCGAACCACCCCACCGTCTCGCCTCCGATCAGCACCGGGCCCGCGCCGCCGCGGCGCGCGCGCCAGCGGTCGCCCGCCCCCCACGCGAACGCCGCGCGCGAGGAGAGGAAGAGGCGGTCGCCGTCCTGCGGCGCCTCGACGTGGGTGCGCACGGGCGGGGTCCCCGCCTCCTCGAAGCCGACGAGGTGGGGACCCGAGATGTGCGCCGCGCAGCGCACGCCGAAGACGCGCTCCGCCCGCTCGCGGAAGGTCAGCGCGCCGAAGACCAGCTCCCCCGCCGGGCGCGTGAGGGCGAACGGCTCCCAGCCGCGCGCGACCGCGTCGTCGAAGAGCACCAGCGTGGGGTCGGACATCCTTCTCTCTTCTTCAGCCCAGGGTGCGCAGCGACTCGGGGAGCCGCTCCAGCAGGCGCTTCAGGTCGGGCGCGCGGTCGCGGGGGGCCACGAAGGTCACGTCGCCGGTGCGGACCACCACCAGGTCCTCGGTCCCGAACGTCACCACCGGGCCGCCGTCGGCGTAGATCACCGTGCCGCGCGACTCCACCGCATACGCCTCGCCCACCGCGACGTTCCCGTCCGCGTCCGCCGGCCGCGTGCGGGCCACCGCGTCCCAGGCGCCCACGTCGTCCCAGGCGAAGGTGGCGCGCAGCACGCCCACCCGGTCCGAGCGCTCCAGCAGCCCCTCGTCGATGGAGAGGCTGGGCACGCGGCGGAAGAACTCCTCCGTCCCGCCCTCGCGGAGCAGCGGGACCAGTTCGGCCATCTCCGGGGTATGCCGTTCGATCTGGTCCAGCAGGTCGGTGGCGCGCCAGACGAACAGGCCCGTGTTCCACAGGTAGTCGGGCGAGGCGACGTATCGCTCCGCGGTGGCGCGGTCGGGCTTCTCCACGAACTCGGCCACCTGGTGCCCCTCCTGCTCCGCGCCGTCCTCCCCCGTGAGCGCGGCGCCCACGCGGATGTAGCCGTAGCCCGTCTCCGGGCGGTCCGGGACCGCGCCGATGGTGAAGAGGCGGCGGTGCTCGGTGGCCATGGCGGCGGCGCGCGAGATCAGCGCGCGGAAGGCCTCCGGCGGCTCGATCACGTGGTCGGCGTGCAGCGACACCATCACCGCGTCGGGGACCATCCGCTCCAGCTCGGCGGCGGCCCAGGCCAGCACCGGCGCCGTTCCCGCGGCCCGCGGCTCCAGCAGCAGGTTGCGCGCGTCCAGCTCGGGAAGCGCCGACAGCAGCGGCTCCGCCAGGTGCGCGCCGGTGAGAATGCGCAGCCGCCCGGGGGGGACCAGGGGGGTGATGCGGTCTACCGTGTCGCGGATCAGCGGCTGGTCAGAGGCCAGCGGAAGCAGCTGCTTGGGGCGGCGCGGGGTGCTGACCGGCCAGAAGCGCGAGCCCACGCCCCCGGCCAGGATCACCGTCCACAGGTGAGGCCCGCCGGCCGTCATTCGTCGTCCTCCCCGGCGGGCGGGCCCCCGAACAGCTCGTCCACCCGCGCCAGCAGCTTCTTGGGGCTGAAGGGCTTGGTGAAGAAGTCGGTGGCGCCCAGCTCCAGCGCCTGCCGCCGGTCGGCGTCCTGGCCCTTGGCGGTGAGGATGATGATGGGCGTGTCGCGCCGGTGCGGCAGCTGGCGCGCCTCGGCCAGCACCTCCAGCCCGGTGGCGTACGGCATCATGATGTCCAGCAGCACCACGTCGATGGGCTCGG
>JASLAX010000193.1 GCA_030146875.1 Longimicrobiaceae bacterium | reverse complement strand
CCACCCGGTTGGTCTTCGCCACCGTGGCGAGGATGGCGTCCACGTCGAGGGGCCGGAGGGTGCGCAGGTCCAGCACCTCCGCGTCGATCCCTTCCTTCTCCAGCGATGCGGCCGCCTGCAGCGCCGTGTGGACCATCTTCCCGTGGGTGATGATGGAGACGTCGCCCCCCTGGCGCTTGAGGTCGGCCACGCCGAGGGGGATGACGAAGTCGTCGTCCTCGGGGACCTCGCCCTTGAGGTTGTAGAGCATCTCCCCTTCGAAGAAGCAGACCGGGTCGTCGTCGCGGATGGAGGCCTTGAGCAGCCCCTTCGCGTCCGCCGGGGTGCCGGGGACGACGACCTTGGTGCCGGGGAAGTGGGCGTAGATGGCCTCGAGCGCCTGCGAGTGCTGCGCGGCGAGCTGCAGCGCGGCGCCGTTGGGGCCGCGGAAGGTCACCGGCACCTTGAACTGCCCCGCGCTCATGGAGAGCAGCTTCGCGGCCGCGTTCCAGATCTGGTCGGTCGCCAGGTAGGCGAAGTTCCAGGTCATGAACTCGATCACCGGGCGCAGCCCCGTCATGGCGGCGCCCACGCCCAGCCCGGCGAAGCCCAGCTCGGTGATGGGCGTGTCCACCACGCGCATCTCGCCGAAGCGGTCCAGGAGCCCCTTGGACACCTTGTACGCCCCATTGTAGACGCCCACCTCCTCGCCCATCAGGAAGACGTCGGGGTCGCGCTCCATCTCCTCGGCGAGCGCCAGGTTCAGCGCCTCGCGGTAGGTCATCACCGGCATGTCAGCGATCCCTCATGTCGAAGTAGAGACGCCCGTTCACGTCCTGGTTCGCGTAGACGTCCTCGTACAGGCGGTCGGCCTGGGGCTCCGGAGACCTGTCCGCGAACTCCACCGACTCCTCGGCCAGGCGCTTGACCTCGGCGTCCATCGCCTCCAGCTCCTCCTGCGACAGGATCCCGGCGCGGGCCAGCAGGTCGGCGTAGATGCGGATGGGGTCGTTGAGCTTCTCCTTCTCCACGTCCTCCTTGGTGCGGTAGACGCCGTGCACCGGGTCGGACATGGAGTGCCCCACGAAGCGGTAGGTGCGCGCCTCGATCAGGGTGGGGCCGCCGCCCTCGCGGGCGCGCTCGTGCGCCTCCTTCGTCACCCGGTACATGTCCAGCACGTCCATCCCGTCCGCCACCGCCGACGGCATGTCGTACGCGCCGGCCTTGCGGTAGATGTCGTAGAGCGACGAGGCGCGCTCCCACGCCGTGCCCATGCCGAAGCGGTTGTTCTCCACGATCAGCACCAGCGGCAGCTTCCAGAGCGCCGCCATGTTGAGCGACTCGTGGAAGGCGCCCTGGTTCACGGCCGCCTCGCCGCAGTACACCTGCATCACGGCGTGCTCGTTCCGGTACTTGATCTTCCACGCCACGCCCAGCGCCAGCGGGATCTGCGCGCCCACGATGCCGTGGCCGCCCAGGAAGTGCTTCTCGGCGCTGAACATGTGCATGGAGCCGCCCTTCCCCCCGGAGCACCCGTCGGCGCGGCCGAAGAGCTCGGCCATCACCGCGTTGGGGGTGATCCCCGCCACCAGCGCGTGCGCGTGGTCGCGGTAGGCGGTCATCACGTAGTCGTCGGGCGTCAGCGAGTGGATGGCGCCCGTGGCCACCGCCTCCTGCCCGATGTACAGGTGGCAGAAGCCCCCGATCTTCCCCAGGGCGTACGCCTCGGCGGCCTGCTCCTCGAAGCGGCGGGCCAGCAGCATGTCGCGCATGATGGCGCGCAGCTTATCGGGCTCCAGCCCCTGCATGCGCTCCTCGTCGCTCAGCCGGGGCTTCTGCTCCTGCTGCCACGCCGGATCGGGCGCGGGCGGCGCCTGCCCCTCGTCCTGGTGGTCGGGGGCCTCGGAGGCCGGCGCGGGCGCCTCGGCGCGGGGATCGGGACGCGGGGCGTCGCCGGGCTTGGTCTTGGTCTCGGTCTCAGGCATCTCTGTCGCTCGATCGTTCAGCGCGGGCCGTACGGCTCGCCGCCCTCGGCGGGCCGCCGACGCCGGAAAACCCTGCGGTAGACATCCACCAGGGGGATCGTGCACCCGATGGAGCGGAGTTCGATGGTGGCGTCCGGACCCTGGAGCAGCAGGGACGACCACCCGCCCAGGTCGTCCCGGCGGTGGTGCTCCACGCGCAGGGTGTCCTGCGAGATCAGCAGGTACTCGCGCAGCGTGGGGATCGCCTGGTACGCGCGGGCCTTCCGGCCCCGGTCGTAGCGCTCGGTGGAGGGCGAGAGCACCTCGACCAGCACCGTGGGCGCCAGCAGCACGTCCTCTTCGGCGTCCTGGAAGCCAGAGCCGCAGCCCACGACCAGGTCCGGGTACACGTAGGCGCGGTCCAGCCACACCTTCATGTCCGAGGAGTACACCTCGCAGGGGCCGTCCCCGAGCTGGTGGTGCAGCGCGACGAGCAGGTCGCCCACGATCAGGTTGTGGGGCCGGGAGGCGCCGGTCATCGCCACGACCTCCCCGTCCCACCACTCGCTCCTGTACTCGGCCGCCCGCTCGCGGACGAGGTACTCGCGTCGGGACACGCGGGGCTCCAGCACGTCTGCCATGGCTCCTCTCCTCTCCGCCGGTCCTACAGGCTGCCCAGCTGCACGAGCTGCCGCGGGGCGGGCACCAGCGCGGCGCGGGCGGCGGCCTCGGCGGGGTCGATCGCGACCGCGGCGTCCTCGTCGGCCTCGAGGATGGCGGTGATGGCGCCGGGGCCGCCCGCCTCCAGGGTGCGGGCCTGCTCCTTGGCGTGGTACGACGAGCGCACCAGCGGCCCCGCCTCCACGTGGCGGAAGCCCAGCTCGGTCTCGCCGATCCGCTTCCACTCCGCGAACTCCTCCGGGGTCACCCAGCGGTCCAGCGGCACGTGGTGGGCGGAGGGGCGCAGGTACTGGCCCAGGGTAAGGATGTCCACGGCGGCCTCGCGCAGGTCGCGCATGGCGGCGTAGATCTCGTCGCCGGTCTCGCCCATCCCCAGGATGATGGCGCTCTTGGTGAGCATTCCCGGGTCCATGCGCTTGACGGCGCCGAGCACCGAGATGGAGCGCCAGTAGCGGGCGCCCGGGCGCAGCGCGCGGATCAGCCGCTCCACGGTGTCGATGTTGTGCGCGAAGATCTCGGGCCGCGCCTCCACCACCGTGCGAACGGCGTGCTCGCGGCCGCGGAAGTCGGGGGTGAGCACCTCGACCGAGCAGCCGGGAACGCGCGCGTGGATCTGCCGGATGGTCTCGGCGAAGATGGCGGCGCCGCCGTCGGCCAGCTCGTCGCGGTTCACCGAGGTGACGACCGCGTGCTCCAGCCCCATGAGCTCCACGCTGTCGGCCACGCGGCGGGGCTCGTCGGCGTCCAGATCGGTGGGCATGCCGTGGGCGACCGCGCAGTACTTGCACGCGCGCGTGCACACGTCGCCCAGGATGATGAAGGTGGCGGTGCCGCTCTCCCAGCACTCGCCGATGTTGGGGCAGTGCGCCTCCTCGCAGACGGTGTGGAGCCGCTGCTCCCGCATCATCTGCTGCAGGCGCAGGTAGTTGGGTCCGCCGGGCGCGCGCACCTTCAGCCACTCGGGCTTGCGGGCGCGCATGGGGATGCCCTCCCGCCCCTCGGCCAGGTGGAGGGTGGGCTTGCCCTTGCTCTTCACGACCCCGGTGTCCTTCCCCGCCGGCGTGTAGCCGTAGGGGCCGGCGGGCGGGGGGGTGGAGGTGCCGCTCATATCCGTCTCCCCGGCGGGAGGTGCCCGCCGCTCGTTTGTGCTCATGCGCCTGCAGCGCCGCGGGAGCCTTCCCCGCGCTGGTGCCCGAAGCCCGTGCGCAGGCGGGTTTTCCCCGCCACGGCCCGGGTCCGGGGCCACCAAACATACCCCGAGGGGGGACCCGTCGCAATCCTGCGGGACCCCTCCCGCGCGGGCCCCCCCGCCCGCTCCGCACCCCGCGTACCGCATGCCGAGCAGCACCCCCCGCCCCGCGCCCGGCGAGCCTCCCGGAGCCCGGGCGGCGCGCCGCTTCCTGGAGCGCGTCTTTCCACCGCCGCGGCGCTTCGCGGTGCGCCTCCCCGACGGCTCCGTCCTCCCCTCCGAAGGCGAGCCCGCCTTCACCCTGGTCGTCCCCTCCGCCCACGGGCTGCGCCGCGCCTTCGTCCCCCCGCTGGGCGCCTCGCTGGGCGACGCCTGCGCGCGCGGAGACCTGGAGGTGCAGGGCGACCCGACCGCCGTGGAGGAGGCGCTGGAGTCGTGCGCCTCCGCCGTCTCCTCGCCCTGGCGGCTCGCGGCGCTGGTCTCCGCCTGGCTCTCCCTCCCGTCCTCCCCCGCCGCAACGTCCGCCTGGAGCGCGCCGGCGCCGCCGGGGCAGGCGCGGAGCCGCGCGCGCGTCCGTGCCGCGGCGCGCTACCACCACGACGTGGGGAACGCCTTCTATGCGCTGTTCCTGGACGCGCGGATGGTGTACTCCTGCGGCTACTTCGCGCAGGAGGACCAGGACCTCGACGGGGCGCAGGAGAGGAAGCTGGACCTGGTCTGCCGCAAGCTCCGCCTCCGGCCCGGCCATCGCCTGCTCGACGTCGGCTGCGGGTGGGGCGGGCTGCTGGTCCACGCGGCGCGCCACTACGGCGTCCGCGCCGTGGGCGTGACGCTCGGCGAGAGGGAGCACGAGGAGGCGTCGCGCAGGGTGGCGGAGGCCGGCCTCTCCGACCGGGTCGACGTCCTCCTGCGCGACTACCGCGACCTGCCCGGGGAGACGTTCGACCGCGTGGCGAGCGCGGGCGTGTTCGAGCACGTCGGACGCGCGGGGATGGCGGAGTACTTCGCGACGGTGCGCGGCCTGCTCCGCCCCGGCGGCCTCTTCCTGCACGAGGCCGTCTCCTCCCGCGCTTCGACGGCGGAGCGCCGCCCGCGCCTGGCGAGGTGGATCGTGGGGGAGGGCGCGCCGTTCACGCGCTCCGTCTTTCCGGACGCGGAGGCCCTGACGCTGGCGGAGGCGATCCGGGGGGCGGAGGACGCCGGGTTCGAGGTGCGCGACGTGGAGGGGATGCGCGAGCACTGCGCCCTGACGCTGGAGCGCTGGCTCGGCGGGCTGGCGGAGCGGCGGGAGGAGGCGGTCGCGCTGGTGGGCGAGGAGACGTACCGGGCGTGGACGCTCTACTACTCCGCCGCCCTCCGCCGCTTCCGCACCGGACGGACGACGGCGTACCAGGCTCTGTTCGCGCGGCCGGAGGGCGGGCACGTCGACGCTCCGCTGGACCGCCCGGACCTGCGGGTGTGATCGCGTCGGCCGAGCGGCCGTCGCGCGCCGTCCGCCGGCGGGAGCGATGTCCGGACGGTCAGATGGGATCGTTGGAGGCCAGGCGCTTCACGGGGCCGGGCGCGCCGGCCTTCACCTCGGGCTGGCCGGTGTGCAGCGCGGTCCACGTCTGGCGCCCCACACGGCCGTCGGCCGTCAGACCGTGCGTCCGCTGGTACTCGCGGACCCTCGCCTCCGTCACCGGGCCGAAGATGCCGAACCCCGGGTCGCCGCGCTTCGCCACGCCGAGCATCTCGTGCAGGCTCTCCACCGCGGGTCCGCGGTCGCCGCGCTGGACGAGCGGCCAGAGGTGGAACTCCGCGGGGGAGAGGGTGGGCTGCTCGACGGTCTTCCAGTCGATCCCGGTCGCCAGGTCGGCGGGGGCGCAGACGATCTCGTAGTGCATGGCGTCCTTGACCGAGCGGTAGGCCCCGCCCCAGCCCCACACCTCCTTCCCGTCGTTGGTGCGGATCGCCAGGATGGCCTTCACCATCGCCCTGGGCATGTCCGTCACCAGCACGTTGTCCTCGCGGTACGGGTTGGTGTTCCAGTTCACGTCGATGGCGATGCCGTGGGAGTGCAGGCTCGACCCGCTCCCGCCCGTGATCGCGCGGCAGTTGTACGCGCCCGTGTCGCCCTTCCGCACGGGGTACCGGTGGGCCTGCATCACCAGCCCCAGGGCCCGCACCGCGGTCACGATCCGCTCGTGGCACTCGATGCGCACCCCCTGCACCAGGTCCACCCGGGTGAGAGGGACGCCGCACGCGTGCGGCCACGCCTTTCGGAGCTGGATCGTCGTGAGCATCGGGACGTCCTCCGCACGCGGGTGATGGGTGGGCGCGGCGGCGCCACGCCGCAGGAGGTTGGATGGACGCGCCCAGGTTTGTTCGCCATCGGAGCGCGCCGCTCCCATGCTTGCGCCCTGCGCCCGACGGCGCAAGCTCCGCGTGAGACGCCGCGGCGGGCGCCTCAGCCCCCTGTCGGCGTCCCCAGCGGCTCGTCGCGGGCGAGCGCGGCGGAGTCGGCGGCGTCCACCTCCGCCAGCAGGTCGATGCCCTCCGAGGCCAGGCGGCGCGCGGCGGCGGCGGCGCGCCCGTCGCCCTCCGCGTCCAGCGACCACTGCCCGTGGAAGGCGAGGAGGGCCACCTGCACGGCGCGGCCGAGGGTGAGGGCGAAGCGCCGCGCGCCCGCCTCCAGCGCCGGCCGTCCCGCCGCGGTCGCCGACGCGAGCCAGGCC
>JASLAX010000085.1 GCA_030146875.1 Longimicrobiaceae bacterium | reverse complement strand
GCCGGCGCTCGCGGGCAGGGAGGCGGCGGCCGCCGCCGACTCGGCCGCGCCCGCCGCCGCGCGCACCCCGCGCGCGAAGCCGTCCGCGGCGTACCAGGGCCCGCCGCCGGTGAGCTTCGCGGTGCCGGGCACGGTGGTGGCGCTGACCTTCGACAGCCGCCAGCGGGCGGGGCAGGCCACCGTCACCATCCGCGACGCCGAGATCCCCACGGCGCGGGTGGTGGGCGGGACGGGCGCCGAGAAGCTGGTGGCCACGGCGGAGGGGCTGGAGGTGCGGAACCTCCGCGCCTCGCAGGCCGACTACGCCATCGTGGTTCCCTCGCGCTACCGCTACCTGCGGGTGCGCGTGGGGAAGGGGCCCGAGACGCTGATCCGCCTGGCCCGCGGCAAGCGGGAGTGGATCTGGACCATCAACCTGCAGGATTCCGCGCTGCGCTGACGGTGGCGGGCCGGCGCGCACGCTCCATGCGTCGCCGCCACCAGGCGGGGTCCCCGGGGCGGGGGCTCCCCGCACCGGGACGCTGCTTCCCTCTCCGGGAGGAGCCCATGTCCGCACTCGCCCGCATGCGGCACCCCGCCGCCCTGGCCCTGGCCGCCCTGCTGCTGGCGGTCCCCGCCGCGCGCGCGCAGGCCACCGGGAGCGTGGAGGTGACCGTCACCGAGGCCTCCTCGCGCACGCACGTGAGGGGGGCGCGGGTCGTGGTGGGCGGCCGGCACCGCGGCACCACCGACGCCTTCGGCCGCGTGCGGCTGGGCGGGATCCCGGCCGGGCGGCAGATGGTGGAGGTCTCGGCCATGGGGCACCACCCGCTCCGGGTGGCGGTGGAGGTGGCGCCCGACCCGGTGGCGCGGCTGGACGCGGTGCTGACGGTGGCGCCCATCGCCATGGCCGAGGTGCGGGCCCGCGCCGGCGCGCCCGCCTCGCTCCAGATCCGCGACTTCTACGTGCGGGCCGAGAACGGGAGCGGCACCTACTTCACCCGCGCCGACATCGACCGCATCAACCCCCGCCGCCTCACCGACCTGCTGCGCACCGTCCCCGGCATGCTGATGATCGCGGACGAGGACCGCGAGTCGGAGCAGAACGAGGTCTCCCTGGCGGCCGCGGCGGGTGCCCGCATGAACCGCTGCTCCCCCCGCTACTTCCTGGACGGCACCCCGCTCGAGGCCTCGCGCGGCGGGGTGATGGGGATGGGGCTGCGCCCCTCCGAGGTGGAGGGGGTGGAGGTGTACCGCGGCGCGACCGCCCCCGCGCAGTTCCGCCGCGCCGGCGACACCTGCGCGGTCGTCCTGATCTGGAAGCGCGAGCGCATCTGACCGTTCCCCCCGGACGGGCCTCCCCGCCCCGTCCGCCCCTCACGGCCCACGTCCCCCCAGCGCGATGCCCCGGCTCCGCTCCCTCCTCGCAGTCCCGGCCCTGGTGGCCCTCCTGGCCCTCGCCCTCGCCGCGTCCCTGGCCGCGCAGTCGGGCCAGAGGGTGCAGGGGCAGGTCCTGGAGGAGGGGAGCGGCCGCCCCGTGGCGGGCGCCGTGGTGTCCCTGGTCGCTCCCGGCGGCCGCGAGCGCGGCACCCTTACCGATGCCGAGGGGCGATTCTCGCTCCGCGCCGCGGCGGCCGGGCGCCACGTGCTGCGCGTGGAGCGGGTGGGGCACCGCACGGTGTCGGTGGACGTGACCCTGGCGGCGGGGGAGACGTTCGCGGTGCGCGTGGAGGTGCCGATCGCCCCGCTGGGGCTGGAGGGCATCACTGTCTCCACCGGGCGGCGGCGCGGCTCGCGGTGCGAGGTGCGGCCGGGTTCCGGCGACGCGGCGCGGGTGTGGGACGAGGCGCGCAAGGCGCTGGAGGCCAACGCGCTCGCGCAGGCGGAGGGGCGGGTGCGCTTCACCATCACCCAGTACGAGCGCGAGCTGAACCTGGAGCTGCGCCTGACCGGCGAGGAGCGGAAGGGCTCGGTCATCGAGGGGGTGCGCCCGTTCGAGAGCGTGCCCGCGGCGGAGCTAGCCCTGGGCGGCTACCTGCGCACCCGCGGCGAGGGGAGCTACTACGTGGCCCCCGACGCGCAGGCGCTGCTCTCGGACGAGTTCCTGGATGCGCACTGCTTCCGCGTGGTCTCGGGCGATGCCGACAGGCCGGAGCAGCCCGGGCTGGTGGGGCTGGCCTTCGACCCCGTGCGGGGGACCCGCGTGGTGGACATCCGCGGCACCCTGTGGCTGGACCCGGCCACCGCCGAGCTGCGCCACCTGGACTACGTCTACACCAACCTGCAGGCGGAGGGGCCGGTGGACCGCGCCGGGGGGCGGGTGGAGTTCCAGCGCCTGCCCACGGGCTCGTGGATCGTGCGGCGGTGGCACATCCGCGTCCCGAAGATGGTGCTGCACCGGGAGGAGTGGCGCGCCGTGGGGAGCCGCGAGGTGCAGCGCGTGGCCTCGTTCCTGGAGACGGGCGGCGAGGTGCGCGACGTGGTGCTCCCCGGCGGGCGCCGGCTGGGCGGCGAGCAGCGCGCCACCCTGGCGGGCGCGGTGTTCGACAGCACCACGGCGCGCCCGCTGGCGGGGGCCTCCGTGTTCCTGAGCGGGACGGCCTACCGCGCCGAGACCGACTCCGCCGGCCGCTTCCGCATGGAGGACCTGCCGGAGGGGAGCTACACCCTCTCCTTCGCGCACCGGCGCCTGGCCTCGCTGGGTGTGGACCCGCCCGCGGTTCCCGTGGCGCTGAAGCTGCGCGAGGAGACGCGGGCCGACCTGGGGATCCCGGGCTGGGGGCGGGTGCTGGCCGGCGCCTGCTCCGCCACCGAACGCGCGGTGGGCCCCGCCGCGGTGGCGGGGACGGTGAGCGACGCGGCCACCGGGCAGCCCCTCCCGGGGACGACGGTGACGGTGTCGTGGGCGTCGGGGCGCTCCACCCGCTCCGGCCGCGCCCAGACGGACGAGGCGGGGAGCTTCCGCATCTGCGGGGTGGCGGCGGGGGCGCGGACGGCCGTGCGCGCGGTCCGGCAGGGGCGCGCCACGGCCACCGACAGCGTGCACGTGCGGGGGAGCGGGGTGGCGGAGGTGGCGCTCGCCCTGGCCCCCGCGGCGCCGCGCACGGTGGCCGGGCAGCTCGTGGACGTGCAGACGGGGCGCCCGGTGCCGGGGGTGACGGTGCGGGTGGCGGGGGAGGGCGGGGCGAGCGGGGTGAGCGACGCCATGGGCCGGGTGGCGCTGGCGGGGGTGGTTCCCGGGCCCACCGAGCTGGAGGTGGTGCACCCCACCCTGGGGAGCCGGAAGGTGACGGTGGCGGTGGCGGAGGAGGGGCCGGCGGAGTTCATGCTGCGCCTGCCCCGCCGCGAGTACGCCCTGGCGGAGATCACCGTGGTGGCCAGCAGCACGGAGCGCGCGGCGAACCGCTCGCGCGGCACGGCCCGCTACACGGTCGCGGGCGAGGAGCTGCAGCGCTTCGCCACCACCGGCGGACGGGCGCTGGACCTGTTCCGCACCCGCCTGCGCCTGTCGGTCACGCAGGTGAACCCCACCGGGCAGCGCAACCCCATCACCTGCGTGGAGGCCTCGCTGCGGTCGCGAATGGGGCCGGGCAACAACCTGGTGTGCAACAGCGTGCAGGTGTTCCTGGACGGAGTCTTCATCTCCGACCCCTCCGTCTTCCTCATCAACCTCACGCTGGAGCAGTTCGCCAGCATCGAGTACCTGCCCCCGCTGGAGGCGCGCGCGCGCTACGGCCCCCTCGGCGAGAGCGGCGTGCTGCTCTTCACCACCCGGCGCGGCGCCGCTCCGGCCCCGGCGAACCGGTGAGGCGCCTCTCCCTCGCCCGGGCCCTCCTCCTTCTCGCCGCCGCCCCCGCGGCCGCGCAGTCCGTGCGTGGGCAGGTGGTGGAGCGGGGGACGGGCCGCGCCGGTCCCGGCGCGGTGGTCTCGCTGCACGACGCGGGGAGCACGCGCAGGGCGGCGCGCCTGGGACGAGGCGGGGCGCTTCTCCGGCCAGCCGCCGGCGGCGGGCGCTGGAAGCTCCGCGTGGAGCGGGTGGGCCACGCGACGGTGGGAACGGGCGCGGCGCGGCGCAACGTGCTGGCGCAGGCTCGGGCCCGCGGGGACGACGCCGCCGCGGTCACCAGCGACGCGCAGGGACGCGTGTCGCTCTCCCTGCTCCCGGGGCGCAGCGAGCTGGAGGTGACCCACCCCACCCACGGGCCGCGCCGGCTCGGCGTGATGGTGGCGGACGAGGGACCCGCCACCTTCACGCTGCGCCTTCCCCGCCGCGAGTACGCGCTGGAGGAGATCCCATGCAGGCCGGGACCCGATTCGGCTCCAACGCGGGGCACGTGCGCGTCCCTGGTGCCCGTCAGCTTCCGGCGGCTTCGATCGTTCTCTCCCGGGGTCCGGCCGCCGCGCGGCGGGACGGCACTCCCTGCGGCTGGACGGGCGCGAAGTTCGCGTCGCCTGCCCGGTGGTGAGAGGGAGAGCGGGCGGGGCGTGCCCGGGGTGCGGGTGAGCGCCGTCGTCCCCGGGCGAGGGCCCGCCGCCTTCCCGACCGCGAGCCTGGCTGCGGCTGGACCGGACGAGCGGGTGGAGGTCCTTCCCCGATCGAGGCCGGGATCCGGCTCGGCTCCCACGGGGGCCGCGGCGTGATCCTGCAGCACACCTTCCGTGGCCCCGCGCGCGGCGCGGGGTTGCGGTGACCCGACCCGGATCCGACGCGCGCGGGTACGACGCCCGCCCGCGACCCAACCTCCCCACCGGGAGCCTGTCATGAACGCCCTCCCCTCCCGCCGCGCCTGCGCCACCGTGTCGGCCGCGCTCCTCGCCCTGCTGGCCGGGGCACTCCCCGCGGCGGCCCAGGACGACCGGGCCGTGCTGCAGGCCACGGTCACCTCGGCCTCCACCGGCGAGCCGCTGCGGGGCGCGCAGGTCTCCGTCTACGGCGTGCGGCGACGCGGCACCACCGACGAGCGCGGGTTCCTGCGCCTGGACGGGATCCCCCACGGGCAGCGGGAGGTGGAGATCCGGCTGCTGGGGCACCAGACCCAGCGCCTCACCCTGGCGCTGGAGCGGGGGGCGACCCGCGAGCTGACCGTGGCGCTGGTGGTGGCGCCGATCGCCGTGGCCGGCGTGGCCACGGACGCGCACCGCTCCAGCTGGGGCGGGCGGATGCTGGACGCGCAGGGGTTCTACGAGCGCCAGCGGACGGGGATGGGCACCTTCCTCACCCGCGAGCAGATCGAGAGCCAGAACCCTTCGTCGCTCGGGGCCTTCGTCCGCCGCCACACGCGCGTGCAGGTGAGCACGAACACCTACTCGGCCACCACGGGCGGGCGGCGCGTGAGGCGCGGGCCCAACTCGTGTCCGCCGTCGTACGTGGTGGACGGCTTCACGCTCCCGGGCTTCCACATCGACGACATCCGCCCGGAGCAGGTGGAGGCCGTGGAGATCTACTCGGGCGCGTCCGCGGTGCCGCCGGCCTTCAACCGCGGCAGCGCGCTCTGCGGGGTGGTGGTGATCTGGACGCGGGTGAGCTGACCCCGCGGGCCGTGCCGGGCGTCCGCCAGAGCGGACCGGGCCCCGCGCCCGGTCCGCTCCGTCGTTTTCCGCCGTGGACGCGCCGGGGCGCTATGCGTTTGCCGCGGGTGGCGCACTTTTCGCAATCCGGCGGGGGGCCGCGGGACCCCGGATGGGCTTCCCGGCTCACCGCCAGGACGGACGATGCTCAGATCCCTCGACCTGCATTTCGGTGCCGCCGACGGCGGCGAGCCGCTGGGGTTCCAGCCCGGCCCCATGACGGTGTTCGTAGGGCCCAACAACTCCGGCAAGTCGCTGGCCCTCACCGAGATCGAGGACTACCTGGAGACGGGGGGAGAGGCCCCCGGCCGCATCGTTGCGCGGGTGGAGCCGTACCTTCCCGATCCCGACCAGGCGCGCGACATGCTGCTCTCCCGCCGGGTCGACTCCCCGGCCCCCGAGGGGTCCATCTGGGTGTCGCGGCTGCGCTCGCTGAGCGAGCACCCGCGCAAGCGCGCCACCGACGTCTCCGAGCCCGTCCCCGAGCACCTGGTGAACGTGGGCGCGGTGCAGGCCGCCATCGCCCGCGGCGCCGACCTGTCCCCGGCCGAGAGGGCGCTGCTCTGCCGCGACTTCCTCGCCCTCTTCACCATCCGGCTGGACGGGCAGACGCGCCTGGCGCTCACGCACCCGCGCCTGGCGGGTGACCTGCAGCGCCAGCCGGCCAACCACCTGGCCGCGCTGTTCCGCGACGACGGGGCGCGCGAGCGCATCCGCGAGATCACCGCCGAGGCGTTCGGCCTCTACTTCGTGATCGACCCCACCGGCGTGACCCACTTCCGCGTGCGCATGGCCGACCGCGCCCCCGCCGACCCCGGCGAGGAGCAGTCGCTGGACGCGCGCGCGCAGGCGTTCCACGCCGCCGCCACCGACATCTCCGAGCTGAGCGACGGGGTGAAGGCGTTCACCGGGCTGACCGCCGCGGTGATGAGCGCCGACTACCGGGTGATGCTCATCGACGAGCCCGAGGCGTTCCTGCACCCGCCCCTCACGCGCAAGCTGGGGAAGCGCCTGACGCAGCTCGCGGCGGACCGGGGCGCGAACGTGCTGGCGGCCACGCACTCCCCCGACTTCGTGATGGGGTGCATCCAGTCCGGGAAGCGCGTGAACATCGTGCGCCTGACCTGGAAGCGCGGGGTGGCCAGCGCCAAGCTGCTGGCGGCCGAGAAGGTGGAGACCATGATGCGCGACCCGCTGCTGCGCTCCACCGGCGTGCTGGGCGCGCTCTTCCACGAGGGCGCCATCGTCTGCGAGGCGGACGCGGACCGGGTCTTCTACTCCGAGGTCAACGAGCGCCTGCTGGCCGCGCGCGCCCGGGGGGCGGACGGGTGCATCTTCCTGAACGCGCAGAACAAGCAGACCATCCGGCGCATCATCAAGCCCCTGCGCGAGATGGGGATCCCCGCGGCGGCCGTGGTCGACCTGGACCTGCTGAAGGGGAAGGAGGACTTCCGCGACCTGCTCAAGGCCGGCTTCGTTCCCCGCGTGTTCTGGGAGGCCTGGGAGGAGATCCGCAACCGGCTGCACAAGGAGCTGCGGAACGAGGACTACAAGCAGGGCGGCCTCCACACGCTGGGCCGCGACGTGCGCCCCTCCGCGCAGATGCTCCTGGACTCGCTGGCGGAGTACGGCCTGTTCGTGGTCCCCATCGGCGAGCTGGAGTGCTGGCTCCCCGAGCTGGAGGTGGGCGGGCACGGGCCGGAGTGGCTGACCGGCGTGTTCGAGAAGATGGGGACGGACCCCACCGCCGAGGCCTACATGAACCCCGGCGAGGGCGGCGTCTGGCGGTTCATGCAGACGCTGGCGGCATGGGTCGCGGACCCGCACCGGAAGGGGATGGTCGAGGAGCCGCTGCGCGTGGACCACCTCCTCCCGCCCGCCAGCGACGGCGACGGGCAGGACCAGGAGCCGCCCAACGAGGCGCGGGACGGGATCTCCGCGGAGGGAGAGCAGGATACGATCCCGGCCGAGGGTGCGCCGGTGGAAGATGCCGGGGCGGTGGAGGAGGCGCCGGGGAGCGACGTCCGCGACGCGGGCGAAGCGGGTGTGGAGACGGAGGACGCCGGCGCGGAGCCCGACGGCGAGCCGTCGCCTGCGGCGGCGTGAGCCGGCCCCTCACCGGCGGCTGAAGCCGCCGCAACGGCCGCGCGACGCACCCTTCGCGGAGGGGCCCGGCCACGTCTCTCCCGCACGCCCGTGCGCGCCGGGCGAGGGCCTCCACGCACCCCGCGCCGAACCGAGGCGTAGCGGGAGCCGACGAAGCGGAGGGGCCGCCCGGACCTGGTCCGGCGGCCCCTTCCCGCGTCGGCGCGGCCTACAGCCGGAAGCGGTCGGGCGGAATCAGCCCGCTGGTGTCCATGGGCTCCTCCGGCTGGAACTGCAGGTTCGGCTCGGACGGCGTGCGCCCGTCGCACGCCGCCGTCCCGCCCGCGAGGAGCCCGGCGGCGAGGATCGAGAGGAGAAGGTTCTTTCTGGCGGTCATCACGCCCTCCTGGTTCGTTTCTCCGGCCGCGCCCTGGAGAACCTCTCGTGGGTCACGGGGTGTGATGGGGAATTGCATCTAGCGTGCCTGCAATCACTTGGGAGGGAAACGAACGGCGGCGTGGGCCGCCCCCGGGACGCACGAAGGGCCCGCCTCGCGGTCGCGAGGCGGGCCCTTCCGTTTCATGCCGCCGCGGTCGGGCTACGACCGCGTGGCGCCGGCCGGGGCGTGTCCGCCGCGCATGGCGGCGCAGCAGCCGCCGTCCTTGCAGCAGTCGGCGTTGCCCCCCTGGCAGCAGGGCATGGCGCCGTGGCCCGCGTGGGCGCCGCCGCCGTGGCCGCGCGCCATCCCGGCGTGGTGCGCCTCCATCTTGGTCCGCTGCTCGGCGGTGAGCACCGCGTGCGCCTCGCGGTGCGCGCTCATCCCGGCGATCATCATCTCCGCGTTCGCGGCGGCCATGCGCTGGTGAGCGGCGCGGATGGCGGCCTCGTCGACCGGGCCGGTGGCCTGGTGGAGGCGCTGCATCTCCTCGTGGACCGGGCGCATGGCCGCCTGGTGGCGCTCGTGCGCGGCCCGGGCCGCGGCCTCGATGGCCGCCAGGCGGGTCACCTGCGCGTCGGTCAGGCCCAGCTCGGCGCGGTGCTCCTCGGCCATCCCGGCCAGGCTGTGGTGCATGGGCCCGGCGTGCTTCATGGCCCCGTGCTGCATGCCCGCGTGCCCGCCGGCCCCGTGGCCGGCCGCCGCCCCGTGGTTGCCGTGCTGCTGCGCCGCGGCGCCGGTGGCGAGCGCCAGCGCGGCGATCGCGAGGGGAAGCCCGCGCGTGATCAGGGTCCTCATGGGTCGATCTCCGTTGCCTGTAGGTGTGGGCGGACACCGGAAGGTGCCCGCGCGTACGGTCTGACGATGGAGCCGGCGCGGCGGCCGGCGGTCAGGCGTTCGGAGGTCGTTCCAGGGAGGAGGCGATCAGCAGGTCGTGCACCGCAACCGGGGCGGGGAAGGGCAGCGCCGCCGCCAGGTCGTCCGCGTGCTGCGGCGCCGCGGCGGTGACGAAGCCGCCCAGGCACGAGCCCGCGCTGCCGAGCGCGAACGGGCAGTCCGCGGGAAGGGGGAGTCCCGGCGCCCCGTCGTCGTCCGCCGGTGGCGGAGCGGGCGTGTGCCCGCCGTGGCCGTGCCCCGCCATCCCCGTACCGTGGTGCGCGTGCGCATCGTCCGCGGCGGGAGCGGCGGACGCCGGCATCGCGCTCATGCACGAAGCCTCCACCACGCCGCTCCACGAGAGGAGCAGCGCCGCGAGGGCCAGCAGCGTGAGGACGGGACGACGAGTGCGCATGCTCCCAACCTAATCCCCCCGCACCGCTTGCTCAAGTCGGGAGGCTCCGCACGCCGCGTGGGGACTCGCCTGCGCGGGAAGGGCTGACGCGACGGTCGCCGGCAGGCATCGGGCTGCGTCCGCCGTCCGGGGGTGTAGAACCTCCGGCCAGGAGCGGCAGACGTCCCTCCGCGACCAACGACGACGCGATGGCGCCGAGGCTGCTCGTCCTCCCGCGGGCCTCCTCTGCGCCCGCTCCTGCGCCTTCATCGCGAGCCTGGCGGCCAAGGTTCGCGGCACCAGGCGGGTGGCGCGGGCCATGACCGCGTTCATGGTGCCGGCGATCATGGTCGTCTTCCCCCGGCGCATGGCGTCGTAGCCGATGCGGGCGACCTCTTCCGCGCTCATCACGCCGGCCTGCTTGAAGAGGCGCGAGCCCTCCACCTGCGCCGAGGCGGCGAAGCGGGTGTGGGTGGGGCCCGGGCAGAGCGCGGTGACCGTCACGCCCGTCCCCTCCAGCTCCACCGCGACCGCCTGCGAAAAGGAGAGGACGAACGCCTTGGTGGCGTAGTAGATGGCCATCGTGGGGCCGGGCTGGAAAGCCGCGGTGGAGGCCACGTTCAGCACCTGCCCCACGCCCCGCGCCACCATCGCGGGCAGGAAGAGCTTGGAGAGGTGGACCAGCGCGGAGACGTTGACCTGGATCATCGCCAGCTCGCGCGCCAGGTCCGTGGCGGGCTCGCCGTCGCTGCCGACGAACGGGCCGTAGACGCCGAAGCCGGCGTTGTTCACCAGCGCGTCCACCTGAACCCCCATCTCCCGCACCCGCCGGAAGACCTCCTCGGGGGCGGCGGGGTCGGAGAGGTCCGCCACCACCACCTCGAAGCGGACGCCGTGGTCGCGCGCCAGCGACTCGCCCACCTGGCGCAGGCGGGCCTCGTCGCGGGCCACCAGCACCAGGTCGTGCCCGTCGCGCGCGAACAGGCGCGCCAGCTCCTCGCCGATCCCCGCCGACGCTCCCGTGACCACCACCGTGTCTCGCCCCTGCCGGGTCCGCTCCATCGCTCCGCCTCCGTCCGTTGGGTGTCCGTCGTCCGCCGTCGAGCTCCTCTCCCGCTTCAGCCCCGCTCCGCCGCCTCGGCCTGCATTCCCCGCAGCAGCAGGCGGAGCACGTCGCGCAGGTCGCGCCCGAACTCCACCCGCGCCGCCTCCATCCCGGGCTCGCGCAGCACCCGCTCCATCACCGGGCTGGGGTCCGCGAGCTGCCACACGCCGATCACCATCGCGTGCAGGTGCACCAGCAGGCGGGCGCCCTCGCCCGGGCGGAGCCAGGGGAGACGCCGCTCCAGTCGCGCGCCGGTGGAGGTGGCCCGCTCCAGCACCCCGCGCTTGAAGCGCAGCGCCGCGGCCGCATCCACGTTGTGCTCCACGATGGTGGGCAGGATGGAGAGGAGCCGCGCCAGCGACTCGCGCCCGCGGATGGTGTCCAGGAGCGCGTCCGCCGCCCCCGCCGCCATCCACTCGCCCCGCGCGCGGTCGAGCCGCCCGTCGATCTCGTCGAACCACTCCTGGAGCATCCGCTCCACCAGGGCCAGGAAGAGCTCCTCCTTGGTGCGGAAGTAGAGGTAGAGGGTGCCCTTCGCGAGCCCGCTCCGCTCCGCGAGCGCCGACATGGTGAACGCCGCGAACGAGGGCTCCGCCTCGTACGCCGCCATCGCCGCGTCCAGGATCGCGCCGCGCCGCTCCGCCTTGTCCTCCATCGACCGGGCTCTCCGCATCCCGCCCCTCCCCATCCGTGTCTCGTAGCTGACCGGCGGTCACATATTAGATGACCGATGGTCAGTTGTCGACGCGCCGGCTCGCCTCCGACGGCGTTCGGACCCCGCGTCGTCCTCTTCTGACCCTGAATGAGAACCGCCCGCCGTCCCGTGGGGGAGCGGCGGGCGGTCGGGGTCGGCGGGCTCAGGCCTCGCCGCCCTCTTCCGCTTCCTTCTTGCGGCGGCTCGCGGCGCGCTTCTTCGGCGTCTCGTAGGTCGCCTCCTTCTTCGGGCGGGGCTGGCCCTGCTCCTTCTCCAGTTCGTCCGCGTACTGCAGGAGGGCATCCACCCACTCCGGCCGCGGCGAGTACGCCTTGCGGTGGATCTCCTCGAAGTGGGCCGCGGTCTTGCGGATCGCGTCGGGGCGCTCCTCCTCCGGGATGGCGGAGAGCGTCTCGATCACCAGCAGGACCATGTCGGCGGATTCCTCCAACCCGTACCTCGCTCGCCGGTCCTTGAGATACCACAAACGGAGCTTCGGCCAGTTCTTCTGGGGGAGGGCCAGGCCCTTGGAGAACTTCTCGATCGAGCTCTTGGAGATCTTGGTCTCGCCCGCGAGCTTGCGCAGGGAGGTCTCCCGGAGCCGATAGAGCACCCATGCCCGTACGCGCTCGAGCATGTGCCTCTGCTCGGCCGTCTCGTACTGGTGCTCGGGGCGACCTTCAGTGGGGTCGCGTCCATTCTGTCCAGAGGTCTCGGTAGTCACCGGAGATATTATGTCCCGTCCGTTCTCCGCGCAAGGCCCCAGAAGCGCGGACACGTAGTGCCGCTCCTTCTCAGCCGCGTGCGGCACGGATCGCGGCACGCTAGGTTGTCCATACGCTTTCTCCGCATCCACCGCCGCCCCGCAACCCGCGCCCGAGACGTGGCCATGCGCCCATCCAGCCTCTCCGCAGCCGGCCTTCTCGTCCCCGTGCTGCTCGCCCTGGCCGCGCCCGCGGCCGCCCAGGGCGGGCGGGCGGACACGCTGCGCACCCGCGCCGAGCGCTCCGCGTACCGCGAGACGACGCGCTACGATGAGGTGGTGCGCTTCGTGGAGGCGGTGGACCGCGCCTCTCCCCTGGTGCACCTCGCCACCATGGGGTACACGATGGAGGGCCGTCCGCTGCCCCTGGCGGTGGTGGGCAGGGTGGCGGACGCATCGCCCGCGGCGGTGCGGGCGAGCGGACGGACGCGTGTGTACGTGCAGGGGAACATCCACGCGGGAGAGGTCGAGGGCAAGGAGGCGACGCTGGAGCTGCTGCGGGCGCTGGCCGGCGGGGCGCACCCGCGGTGGGCGGACTCGCTGGTGCTGCTGGTGGCCCCCATCTACAACGCCGACGGGAATGAGCGGGTGCGGATGGACAACCGGCCGCACCAGCTCGGCCCCGTGGCGGGGATGGGGCAGCGGCCCAACGCCCAGGGGCTGGACCTGAACCGCGACCACCTGAAGCTGGACTCCCCCGAGGCGCGCTCGCTGGCGGCGATGCTGCGCGAGTACGACCCGCACGTGCTGATCGACCTGCACACCACCAACGGGACCTTCCACGCCTACCACCTGACCTACGCGCCGCCGCTGCACCCCAACACCGACTCGGCCATCGTCCGCACGCTGCGCGAGGAGTGGCTGCCGGACGTGACGCGCGGTATGAAGCGGCGCGGCGGCTTCGACCTCTACCACTACGGCAACGTGCCGCAGCGCGAGTCCACGTGGGCGGCGCCGCAGGGCTCCGAGCGGGGCTGGTACACCTTCGACCACCGCCCGCGCTTCGGGACCAACTATGCCGGCCTGCGGAACCGCTTCGCCATCCTGAGCGAGGCGTACGCGTACCTGACGTTCGAGCGCCGCATCGAGGTGACGCGGCGCTTCGTGGAGGAGTCGCTGGACTGGGCGGCGGCGCACGCCACCGCCATCCGCCGCGCCACCCTGGCGGCGGACCGCGCCTCGGTGGTGGGCCGCACGCTGGCGCTGCGGGCGCGGCCGGAGCGCTCGGCGCGGCCGGTGCGCATCCTGATGGGCGAGGTGGAGGAGCTGCGCCACCCGTACACGGGCGAGACGATGCTGCGGCGCAAGGAGGTGAGCCGGCCGGAGATGATGCCCGAGTACATCTCGTTCGCGCCAACCGAGACGGAGCGCGCACCGCGCGCCTACCTGGTGCCCGCCGCGCTGGGCGCCGTGCGCGACCGGCTGGAGGCGCACGGGGTGCGCTTCACGGTGCTGGAGAGGGCCACGCGCGTGCGGGCGGAGGAGTTCGCCATCGACTCCACCTGGCAGGCGCCCCAGCCGTTCCAGGGCCACCGCGAGCGCACGGTGACGGGACGCTGGGGCCCGGCGGAGCGCGAGGTGCCGGCGGGAACGCTGGTGGTGCCGGTGGACCAGCCGCTGGGACGCCTGGTCTTCAGCCTGCTGGAGCCGCGCTCCGACGAGGGGCTGTTGAGCTGGGGGCTGATGGACGAGGCGCTGGCGGGGACGAAGACGGCGCCGGTGCTGCGGGCGCACGAGGCGGTGCGGTAGGGCGGGGGAGGGAGGGCCGCGGTCCGGAGGCGACGCCCTCCAGCTCGGCCTCTGACCCCCCGTTCACCCCTCTCAACGAGCGACGCGACGCGACGACCACGTCGTCCGAGGTGGTGAAGGGCCCGGGAGTGAGCCAGACGTGCGGAGCGTTCGCGAGCCCGGGTCGATGCCGCGGGGCTAAGATTCACCCGCCGTGGAACGAGCTAAGAGGCAGACCCCAACAGCATTACCTCGTCCACTACCCGCCATCCGGTCCCGATCTCGGGCGCGAGCACCACATCCATCACCTGGTACCCGGAGTAGCTCGAGACGATCATCCTGATCGTCCGATGCCCTTTCCTGACACCCTCCGAACGCCGATCGATCCCGCCAGCCGGGTGCCACGGGCCGCCGGGGCGTGCGAGACTCAGAATCACGCTGGAGAACCGCCCTAGCCTCGCGCACTCCTGCGCAAGCCGCCGCTCGGCTTCGGGGGGCACCACGGCGGGTTGCGGCGGGACAGGAGGAGTGGCGGGAAGGCCCCCCGTCTCCTTGCACCGGAAGTCCAGGGTGGCATCGGCCAGGGTCACACCGAGCGCCGCTGCCATCGCGCGACGGCCACGCTCGATCTCCGGGTGTGCGATCGAGATGGAGGAGGCGGCCGGCGTGAGCACCGCCGGATCCTTCGCGAGCGGTCGAGGATCGAACCGTAGACCGGGGCCCCGGCCGGGGAATGCGTGCCGCAGCACAGCAGCGACGATCGAGGCGTCGACAGCCGGGTCTCGGCCCGGCGCCGGACTCGGGCTCGTCACCCTCGGAAGGCATCCGGCCCCGCAGAGCCAGAGGAGGAGAGCCGGCTTACAGCCCCACGAAAAAGCGCGAGTCGTCCGCGAGCGCCTCATGGGATGCCCGAGCACAGGTAGAGTTGTAGGTCCGTGCGTCATCGACGAGGCCGGGCGCGAGGATCAGGTGACCATCCGAATTCCGTTACCCCGGGGAACACGACCCGGAGGTGGTGATCCAGTTCGTGTGCAAGAGCCTGGTCCAGGTTCCTGCCGTCGGGGGAGAGGGCTCCCGTCGCATAATCGTCCACCCAGTCGTCCTGCAGGATGAGATAGTCGCCCCCAAGGGCTGCGTAGCCTCCGTGGAGATCGTCCCGGAACGGGAACAGCCTCAGCTGTCCCGCTGCGAGCAGCCGTCGGCCGGCGGCCGCGAGTGTAGGGCAGGAGTATCCACGCGCCGCAATGCGATCGAGCGCTGCGTTGATGCGAGACGTCTGCACGGCGTCGGGCACGACGGCGGTGCAATAGGCCTGAGCGGCTTTGGTGATCATGTGACGATCCTGCCACGAGCGGTGAAGGCAGGGGCATGAGAGGGTGCGGTTTGAAGATAGAGAGTTCCCGCGGAAGAATACAGGCACCATGCGGCACCCTTTTCGCGCGTCGATTGACGCCGCGTCTCCGCGCGCGCTACGTTGCGCCGGCCCGTTCCGGCGTACCCCCGGCCGAGCCGCACGCATGCGCCCGACCCCATCCCTGTCCCTGCTCGTCCTGCTCGCCGCGTGCGCTCCCGCGGCGGTCGGGGGCGGCGCGGCGGCACCCGCCGCGTCGCCGTACGCGGACGCCGCCGCGTACTCGCGGGCGCACAACGGCGACGCGGTGCTGGTGGTGCGCGGGGACTCCGTGGTCTTCGAGGAGTACCAGAACGGCTACGGCGGCTCCACGCCGCACCCGCTGCAGAGCGGGACCAAGGCGTTCGCCTGCGCGCTGATGGCCGCGGCCGTGGGCGACGGGCTGCTGGAGCTGGACGAGCCCATCTCCCGCGCGCTGCCGGAGGTGCGCAACAACCCGCTGGCGGCGCGTGTCACGGTGCGGCACCTGCTCACGCTGACGAGCGGGCTCGCGCGGACCAACGCCGCGCCCGACGGCTCCGTACCCCGCGACCGCTACCACAACGCCTCGCTGCTCCCCATGCAGGCGCCTCCCGGGGAGCGCTTCGCGTACGGCGACGCGCAGATGGACCTGTTCGGCGAGGTGATGAGGCGCAAGCTCGCCCCCCGCGGCGAGGACCCGCTGGCGTACCTGGAGAGGCGCGTCTTCGTCCCCATCGGGCTGCGGGTGGGCTTCTGGCAGCGCGACGAGGCGGGGAACCCGCTCCTGGCCTCGGGCGCCGCCCTGACCGCGCGCGAGTGGGCGAAGCTCGGCCGGCTGGTGCGCGACGGCGGGCGGTGGGAGGGGCGCCAGGTGCTGCCCGAGGCGCCGCTGCGCGAGTGCTTCCGCGGCACGGACGCGCAGCCGCGCTACGGGATCGGCTTCTGGGTCAACGCGGCGCTCCCCGACCGGCGCCGCGCGTTGTACGACGGGCGCGGCGGCCTTCCCGACCTGGTGATGGCCATCGGCGCGGGGAACCAGTACCTGTGGGTGATCCCCTCGGAGGGGCTGGTGGTGGTGCGCCTGGGGCAGACGGACGAGAGCTGGCGCGCCCGCGAGTTCCTGGCCCGCGTGCTGGGCGACCCCGTGCCGCCCCTTCCGCCCAACCCGTCCGGGCCCATCCGGCCGTAGTCTCTCCCCGGCGGACCCCGTCCGCGCACGCGTCCCCCTGGCAAGCGGTGGGTCCTGGGCAAGCTCGTCGTACTGATGGTCACGGCGTTCGTGGACATGGTGGGGCTCCTGATGGTGCTCCCGCTGCTGCCGTTCTATGCCATGAAGATGGGGGGATCGGCCACCGTGGTGGGCGTGCTGGTCTCCTCGTACGCCATCGCGCAGCTCCTGAGCGCGCCGCTCTGGGGGCGCTTCTCCGACCGCCACGGACGCCGCCCCGCCCTGCTGATCGGGCTGGGCGCGTCCGCCGTGGCGTACCTGGTGTTCGCCTACGCCGACGCGCTCTGGCTGCTCCTCCTCTCCCGCGTGGTGCAGGGGGCGGGCGGGGGGATGGCGGGCGTGATCCAGGCGTACGTGGCCGACGCCACCGAGCCGAAGGACCGGGCGCGGAGCCTGGGCTGGCTCTCCGCCGCCACGAGCGCCGGGGTGATGATCGGGCCCGCGCTGGGGTCGCTCAGCAAGGGCCTGGGCGACGCGGCGCCCGGGCTGCTGGCGGCGGGCCTCTGCGCGGGGAACATGGTGTTCGCGTGGATGTACCTGCGCGAGACGGCGCCCGCGGCCGATCCCACGGAGACCCGGCCGCCCGTGCGTACCCACGAGATCGTGACGGCGGTGCTCACGCGGCCGGCGGACCCGGCGCCGCGGCTGATCTGGATCTACGCCATCGGCATGGGCGCCTTCCTGGGCTTCACCACCGTGCTGGCGCTCTTCCTGGCCAACCGCTTCGGGGTGACGGAGACGACGATCGGCTTCGTCTTCGCGTGGAACGGCGCCATCTCCGTGCTGGCGCGGGCGGTCCTGCTGGGGAAGGCGCTCGACCGGCTGGGGGAGGCGCGCGTCTGCCGGCTGGGGCAGGTGCTGCTCGCCTCCGGGCTCACGCTGCTCCCGTTCACCTGGCTGGTGCCGGGCGAGATCGCCGCCTTCGGCCGGGTGGTGCCCTTCCGCTGGGTGGCGCTGGCCCTGGTGATCGCGCTGGTGCCGCTGGGCACGGCGTTCACCTTCCCCTGCGTCTCGGCCCTGCTCTCGCGGGTGATCCCGCCGCGGGAGCGCGGGGTGACGATGGGGGTGCAGCAGAGCTTCGGCGGCGCGGCGCGGGTGGTGGGGCCGCTCTGGGCGGGGTGGGCGTACCAGCACCTGGGGACGGGGGTGCCCTTCTGGTCCTCCGCCGCCCTGGTGGCGGGAACGATCGTGCTGGGGCTGGGGATGGAGGGCTACGCGCGGGAGGCCCCGGCGCCGGGGGACTGAGGGCCGACGGGCGACGGCGTGACGCGGCGCCGGGAGGGAACGTCCTCGCCGGCGCCGCCGTCGCCGGATCCGCCGCCTCAGGCGACGAGCACCGGCTCGTGGTGGCAGTGGTAGCAGACCAGGGGGTGGGGCAGCGAGATGCGGCTCCCGGACTTCACCTCCAGCCGCGTCTCGCAGCGCGGGCAGGCGCCGTCGAACGCCTCCACCCGGAATCGCCCGCGCCAGCTCTTCCACACCATCCCGCACCCCAGCAGCAGGGGGAACGACGCCACGAACGGGTCGAAGGTGAAGACCAGCGTGGCGACGGTGGAGCCCCACCACGCCAGGACCGCGGCCACGGTGCGCGCGAAGCGCCACCCGTGGGAGTACCGCATCACCTCCAGCCTCGCCGGCCTTCCCTGGTGCCCGCCCAGGACCACCTGCGCCGTGGGCACGGGCATCGCCTCCGCTCTGGATCCCATCTCGTCCTCCGCCCTGGTCGCGAGCCTCCCGTCGGGAACTTCTCGATCCTGGCCGGAATCTGCGTCCGGCGAAGGGCGACCGTGAGAGGGGAAGCTACCCCACGCGCGTGGGAGATCTCCCGACGGGCGGTAGGGCGGACGCGCGCCGCCTCAGGGCCGCCGCCAGGGAGGCCGCCAGCCGCCGCGCCACACCACGGGCCCGCGGACCACCCTCACCAGCAGCAGCAGGAAGACGGCGCCCAGGAAGGCGACCAGGGCGTTCCCCGGCACGCCCTCCCCCGGAACGCGCACGTCCAGCGCGCCGACGATCCAGCGCCCCAGCAGCGCCCCCGCGATCCCCACCACGGCGTCGCCCACCAGCCCGAAGCCCACCCCTCCCACCAGGTACGTCGCGGCCACTCCCGCCGCGAGCCCGATCACCAGCCAGGTCCAGAGGTCCATCCGGCGCCTCCTGCGGGGGAACGGGCCGTCCGCGGAAGCGCGCGGCCCGTACTCTGAACGCCGCCGCGACACCTCTCGGCCGCGCCGTGCGGGGGGCGGGAACGAGACGCTTGACCTGCCGGAGAAGTGGTGCTAGTCTATTAGCATAGTGCTAGTGTACTAGCATGAACCCGCCGGCCCCGCCGGTCCCCGCAGCGCGGAGGCGCACAGGAGATGGCAGCGATCCCCCCCCATCCACAGCTCGGACGGCGCGAGCGGCAGCTCATGGACGTCGTGTACCGCCGCGGCCGGGCCACGGCGGCGGAGGTGCTGGCCGACCTGCCCGATCCCCCGTCGTACTCCGCCGTGCGCGCCATGCTCCGCCTGCTGGAGGAGAAGGGGCTGCTGCGCCACGAGCAGGACGGGCCGCGCTACGTGTACCTGGCCACGAGCGACCGCGAGCAGGTCTCCAGCTCGGCCGCGCGGCACCTTCTGGGCACCTTCTTCGACAACTCCGCGGCGTCCGCCGTCGCGGCCATCCTGGGCGCCTCCGACCGGCCGCTGACCGACGAGGAGTACGAGCGCCTGTCCACCCTGATCGAGCGGGCCCGCCGCCCGGGAGGTGCCGAATGAGCTTCCCCGTTTCCGCCTTCACCGCGGAGGTGCTGGCGAAGGCCACCCTCCTGCTGCTGGGCGCATGCCTGGTCTCCCTGGCCCTGCGCCGTGCCCCCGCGGCCGCGCGGCACCTGGTGTGGACGGCCGCAGTCGGCGTCCTCCTGGCCCTCCCGCTCGCCTCGGCCGTCCTCCCCGCCTGGGAGCTCCCGCTGCTCCCCGCGCGGACGCCGGCGGCTCCGGCCGCGGATGCCGACGTCGTGGCGGCGCAGCCGGGCCCCGCGTCGCTTTCGTCCTCCCCCGTCCCCGCCGCGCCGTCCCCCTCGATCGCCGGGGGCGAGGGCGCGGGCTGGACGAGCGGACGCGGCGCGCTTCCGCTGGCGGCGCTGGTGTGGGCGACCGGCGCGGCGGCGGTGCTGGCGTGGATCGGCGCGGGGCGCTGGGCCCTGCGGCGCATCGCGCGCCGCTCGGTGCCGGTGGAGGGCACGTCGTGGGACGAGCTGCTGGCGGACCTGCGCCGGCAGATGGAGATCGACCGCCCGGTGCGCCTGCTCCGCTCGGCGCGCGCGGCCATGCCCATGACCTGGGGCACGCGCCGGCCGGTGATCCTGCTGCCGGAGGAGGCCGACCTCTGGCCGGCGGAGCGGCGCCGGGTGGTGCTGATGCACGAGCTGGCGCACGTCGCGCGGAACGACTGCCTCACGCAGCTCGTCGCGGGGCTGGCCTGCGCGCTCTACTGGCCGCACCCGGGCGCCTGGTACGCCGCCCGCCGCCTGCGCGTGGAGCGCGAGGCCGCGTGCGACGACCGCGTGCTGGCGGCGGGCACGGACGGCGCGCTCTACGCCTTGCACCTGCTGGAGATGGCGCGCTCGCTGAAGGCCCCGGCGCTGGCCGTGCCGGTGGCGGTGAGCATGGCGCGCCCGTCGCAGCTCGAGGGGCGCCTGCTGGCGGTGCTCGACGTGCTGCGCGCCCGCCGCGCGCTCACCCGGCGCGAGGGGATGGCGGCGGCGGCGCTGGCGCTGGTGCTGCTGGTGCCGCTCGCCGCCGCGCGTGCCGGCCAGGCGCACGCGACGCCCGCCGCCGCCGCGGAGAAGGCGCGGCAGGAGAGCGTGGTGGACCGCACCCTCCCCGCGCGCGCCCGCGAGACGCTGGTGCTGGCGCTGGAGACGGGCGCCACCGTGCGCATCACCGGGTGGGACCGAAACGAGGTGCACGTCCGCGGGCGGCTGGGCGGCCGCGACTGGCGCGCGACGCGGCTGACGGTGGAGCGCGTGAGGGAGGGCGTGCGGGTGCACTCCGTCCACCGTCCCGGCGGGAGCCACTCCACCGCGCACTCGCTGGAGATCCGGGTGCCGCGGCGCTTCGACGTGGACCTCCGGTCCGCGGGCGGCGGCCTGCGGATCTCGGACGTGACCGGGCGGTTCGTGGGCACCACCGGCCGCGGGAGCATCGACCTTCGCGGGCTGGAGGGCGAGGCGCTGCTCATCACCGGCGGCGGCGACGTGCGCGTCAGCGACTCGCGGCTGGAGGGCGGCGTCTCCACCGGCGGCGGGATCGTGCGGATGTCGGGCGTCTCCGGCGGCATCACCGCGACCTCGGGCGACCGCGCCGCGTACATGGAGGTGGACACGGTGCCGGTGCCGGGCCGGGCGAGCGTGGTCTCGGTCACGCCGCGCGGCTCGGTACTCACCGGCAACGCGCGGGGCGAGATCGTGCGGGTCGCGCCCACGGTGACGCGCGTGGGCGACGCGGCGGTGGTGGCGGGGCAGGTGCCCACGGTGGCGGAGGTGGACACGGTTCCGGCGCGCGGACGGGCGACGGTGGTGAACGGAAGGGCGGTGCGCCCGGCGCGCCGGGCCGGGCTCCCGGCGGCGACGCGGGCGGTGACGATCCGGGGGACCCGCGTCGGGGACGCCTCGGCGGTGACCGTCCGCGGGCGCGGGGCGGCGGGCGCGCCGGTGACCGTCACCGGCGCCCGGGCGGTGTCGGTGGGCGGCGGGCGGACGGCGACCGTCGCCGCCGGCGTGCACGTGGACACGGTGCCCGTCGTCTCCAGGGCCCGCGCCGGCGCGGTGACGGTGCGCGGGGCGACCCGGGCGACCGCGAACGGCGCCCGCGTGGTCGCCATCGCCCGCGAGGGCGGCGCGGTGGTGGTGGGCTCGGCGCCCGTGGGGGCGAACCTCTACACGGGCGGCGGCGACATCCACGTGCGCTCGGCGGGGGGGCGCGTGATCGCCACCACCCTCGGCGGGACCATCCGCATCGACGCGCTGGACGGGCCGGTGCGCGCGACCAGCGGCGCGGGCGACGTGCGAGTGGTGATGGTGGGCGAGGGCGACGCGGCCGGCCGGGACGTGGAGATCACGTCGGGCAGCGGCGACGTCACGCTGATCCTCCCCGCGGACGCCTCGGCCACGGTGGAGGTGGAGACGGCCTACACGCGGGGCCGCGCCGCCACCACCATCCACAGCGACTTCTCCCTCTCGCGCACCGCCCCGGCCGGGTGGGTCACGCGCGACGGCACCGCCCGCCGCTACGTCCGCGCGACCGGCCGCGTGGGCGGCGGGCGCAACCGGATCACCGTGCGGACGACGAACGGCAACGTCACCATCCGCCGCGCCGCGCGGTAGGACTCTCGGCAGGCGGTGTGGCCTCGGTCGCCTTCCGCGTTATCTTTGGGGAGGCCGAGAGACTCACCCGGAGGATGCGCCATGAATTCGCGAGCCATCGATCTGCACCGCGCCCAGGAGCGTCTCCCGGAGCTCGTCTCCCAGGCGAACGGCGGCGGGGAGGAGATCGTTCTGACCGAGGCCGGCGAACCCGTCGCCAAGATCGTTCCGCTACGCCGCACGGGTCGGCGGCGGGCTCCGGGAAGCGCGCGCGGACGAATCATCATCGCGGACGACTTCGACGCTCCGCTGGACGACTTCCGCGAGTACGTGTGAGTCCGGTGCAGATGCCCACGCGCGTTCTCCTGGATACGCACGTCTTCCTCTGGTTCATCACGGCGGATCCGCGCCTCGACGCCGAGGCGGTGGAGATCCTCGACGAACCTTCGGTCGATGTGCTGCTGAGCGTGGCCAGCCTGTGGGAGATCGCCATCAAGCACTCGATCGGCAAGCTGAAGCTCCTCGACGGATACGAGGCGCTGGTGACCGGACAGGTGGAGGAGAACGGCATCCATCTCCTTCCCATCGAGCCTCGCCACCTACTGCGACTCACGGACCTGCCGCTCCATCACCGCGACCCGTTCGATCGCCTGCTCGTGGCCCAGGCGGTCGAGGAGGACCTTCCGATCATCGGAGCCGATGAGGCGTTCGACGCTTACCCCGTTCACCGCATCTGGTAGCGTCGCCTGCTGAGCTTCGGAACAGACGAGGGGCCCTCCCGCCGCGGGAGGGCCCCTCGTCCGTCCTCGTCCGTCCGCGGTCAGGTCGGGTTGGGCGCGCCGGGGGTGCGGACGGTCTCGTAGCCGAAGCCCACGCGCTCGCGCACGTCGCTCCACCCGCCGTACTGCGCCTTGCCGGCGGCTTCCCAGGTCCGCTCCAGCTCCGCTTCCACCTGGTCGAACGGCTTCCCCTGGTAGTCGGGGTTCTGGCCGGCCAGGTGCCCGAACTGGTAGGTGGGCCGGGCGTTCTCGTAGCCGGCGGCGCCCACGCCGGTCTTCGACTCGAAGTGCGTGCGGCAGGCGCGGTCGTGGTCCTCGTTCCACGAGCCCGCGGCGCGCTTCGCGTCGGGCGAGCCCCACCACTGCCCGAGCTGGTCAAGCGCCGCGCCCAGGACGGACCCGGCCGCGTTCATCGCCATGTCGTTCGCCCGCCCCGCCACCTTCCCCACCACCCCTCCCACCGTCTCGCCGAGCTGCTCGAACGGCCCCTGCTTCCTCTCCTGCGTCATGTGCCCTCGCCGGTTCGGTGACCTTCCCGCTCCGCGGCCGCCGGGGCCGCACCGCCGCCCCACATCGGCAAGCCACGGGCCGGGTGCGTGCCACGAAGCGCGTCGGTCAGCCTTCCACCCGCGCCTTCAGCTTCTTCGGCGCGACCATGCAGTACGCCACCGCCACCTGCTCGCGCAGGTCCTCGTCCGAGACCTGGTCCAGCACGATGCCGATCCACCCCTTCACGCCCACGTACGGAGGCACGAAGAACGTCTCCGGCGCGGAGCGGACCAGCAGCTCCTGCGTGCCCAGCGGCGCATGGCACCACAGCGCGATGCGCCCGTCCTTGTGGTGGTTGGCCGCGAACATGGCGAACATGCGGTCGCGCACCCGCCACGTCGCCTCGCCCCAGGCCTCCTTCTCCGTCGCCTCCGGCAGGGCCATGCAGATGGCCCGCACCCGCCCGAGCTGGTCCGTCGTCATCCCCCCCTCCGCCGTTGATGGCACGCGGTCATGCGCCGCCCTCCCCCGCCCGGGCCGTCGCGCCGGACTGCTTCAGCAGGTGGCGCACGTTCTCCGGCGTGATCATGGCGCCGGCCAGGCGGAAGCGCACGCGCTCGCCGTCCACCAGCGCCAGCGTGGGCACGGTCCGGATGCGGCGGCGCGCCTTCTCCGCCGCGCCCGCGGGGTCGTCCACGTCCCAGCGCTCCAGCGGCAGCCCGGCGTCGGCGGACAGGCGGTCCACCAGCGGGGCCTTCTCGTGGCAGACGCCGCACCCGTCGGCATGGAAGAACGCCAGCGTCATCCTCGCACCCCCTCGTTCGTTCTCACCGTTCGTGGAGAGCGAAGGATACGCCGCGCGGGGCTCCGCCTCCAGGGTCTCCTTGCGGCGCGGCCCGTCCGCCGCCATTCGTAACGCCTGCGAAGCGCAGATCCGTCCGACGCCTCTCCCCCGAAGGCATGACCCCGACCGACGCCGCTCCTCCGTCTCGCGCACGCTCCGCGGACGACGCGCCCTCCGTCCGCCCGACGCTGCGGCTCGCGGCGGCCGGGATGGCGGCGTGGCTCGCGATCATCCTGGCCGCCGCGCTGCTGGAGCCGCGTCTGGCGCCGGGGTCCGCCGCGGCCGAGGCGGCCCGCGGGGTCCGCGGGGCGTGGCGCGACGGCGTCTTCATCCTGGCCGTGGCCGCGGCGGCCGCGCTCGCGTGGGCCCGGCTGGGCGCCGCGCGCGTCCGCGCGTGGATGCCCGCGGCGACGGCGGAGGGGCTGGGCGCCATCCGCGCGTGGATCGCCCTGATCCTGCTGGCGAGCGTGCTCTGGGAGGACCTGCCCAGCACCGCGTACCTGCCGCGCGGGATGCTGCGCTTCGACAAGCAGTACCTGGTGGAGGCCCTTCACGGCCTGCCCATCGGCGTGGACCGGCTGATGGCGAGCGTGGTCGGCCTGCAGGTGTACGAGGCCGTCACCATCGCGCTGCTGCTGATGGCCATGGCGGGGCTGTTCACCCGCTGGACGGTGCCGCTGGCGGCGGTGGCGTACCTCCTGCTCGCCAGCATCCTGCGCAGCTACGCCTGGTTCTACCACACCGGGCTGGTGCCGCTGTACTGCCTGGCGCTGCTCTCCTTCACCCCCTGCGGCGACGCCTTCTCGCTGGACCGCTGGCGGCGGCGCAGGAAGGGGCTGCCGGTGCAGGACGCGCGCACGCCGGCCCCGCGGTACGGGCTGGGACGCTACCTGGTGTGGATGGGGATCGCCCTCCCCTACACCATGGCGGGGCTCAGCAAGCTGCGGAACGGGGGGTTCGGCTGGTGGCGCGGGGACCACATGAAGCAGATGTTGGTCTCCACCTCGCTGGACCCCATGCACTTCGACTTCGAGCTCTCGTTCCTGCTCCTGGGCGCCCCGGCGTGGTTCTTCGACGCCCTGGGCCTGGCCGCGGTGCTGGGGGAGGCCACCTTCGTGCTGGTGCTGGTCGGCGCCTTCTGGCGCCGCCTGCTGCCGCTGGTGATGGCGGGGATGCACGTGGGGATCCTGCTGCTGCAGAACATCCTGTTCCCCGACCTGATCGCCATCCAGGCCGTGTTCTACGAATGGAGCGGGCTGCGGGAGAGGGCGGCAGCCGCCTTCGGGCGAGCGCGGAGGACGACGGCGCGGGCGGTGGAGGGTGCGCGGGCGGCGGTGGAGGGAGGGCCGGCGCCGGACGGCGCCACGCGGCGGCAGGCGGTCGTCGCGCGGACCTTCCTGGCGGTGGCCACGGTCGCGTGGATCACGCGCTCGGAGAGCTTCCCCCTCACGGCCATGCAGATGTTCTCGCGCCTGCACCCGTCGCAGCCGGTGCGCTGGGTGTACCCCGTGGTGCGGTACGAGGACGGGACCGCCGAGGAGGCGCGATTCGACCGCTGGATCGGGGCGATGGCCGACTCGCGGTACCGCTGGCTGCTGCTGGACTGGGAGAAGGACCCGGAGCGGATCCCGCGGCTGCGCGAGTTCCTGGACGCGTGTGCGGCCCGCGCGAACGCCGGCCTTCCGCCGGGGAAGCGCATCGACCGGTTCGAGCTGGAGGTGCGCCGCTGGGACTTCCGCCGCGACCCGCGGGACCCCGGCCGCGGCCGGGTGGAGGGCGTGCTGGTGCACGAGGTCTAAGCGCATAAACGTATGTCGCTTGACTTGTCGGGAGGGATGGTGAGAGATTGCGGATTCATCCGCCGAACGAGCGTACGGACGACAGGCCGCCCGCTCCCGTGACTACCCGGATTCCCCCTGGATTCATGAAACGAGCTTCGTCGGTCCTGGCGGCCGTACTCGTGGCCGCGTCGTGCTCGCGTGCCCCGGCGCCCGCCGGGCGCCCCGTCCCCGCCGGAGACGGCCCGGCGCGC